>JBKPRZ010000179.1:0-67016 GCA_046734815.1 Myxococcota bacterium
GGTCGGCGCCGGGACAGCTGGCGGAGCTGGCGCTGGCGCGGGTGCCTGGGCGGTGGGCGGGGCCGCCGCGGGCGGCGCGGTGGCGGGCGTTTTCGTTGCGGTGGCAGGCGGCTTCGTCGCCGGCGGCTCGGCCGGGCGTCCCAGCATTCCGTCGGCCAGGTGGCGCATGTCGCCGAAGCGCGAGCGCACGAACGCGATCGCTCCGGTCGAGAGCGCGGCTCCGGCCACCACGCCGGCCACCAGCCAGCGGCGGCGGCTGGGCAGGGTGGGGAAAGACAGCTGGGAGGGGATGGCGATCGGGCTCTCGGACGGCGAGGAGATGCGCTCCTGCTGGGTCAGCCCCGGCGGCAGCGGCGGCGGCGCCTGGATGGCCTCGGCCGCCCGGATCACCGAGGCCGAGGCCTTGCCCCGCACCGTGGCCGCGAGCGCCATCCGCGACGGCTCCTCGTCCTCCTCCTCGAAGACGATGTATTCGTCGATGTTCAGCTCCTCGGGCTCGGCGGGAGCGGCGGGCGCGCGGCTGGTGGGCGGCAGGTGGTCCCGCTCGCTCAGCTGGAGCAGCCAGCGCTTGAGCTCGGTCTGTCCGGCCGGGCGGAATACGCTCCGCTGCGCCGACTCGAGGTCCAGCAGCATCTCCTCGCCCGTCTGGTAGCGCTTGGCCGGTTCGCGCTGCATCGCCTTCTCGATGATGGCGGCGATGGGGGCGGGCAGGTCCGGCCTGGCCTCGGACGGCCGGCTGTACTGGCACTGCTGCACGCGCAGGATGGTCTCGAGGTCGGTCGGCGATTCGAAGGGCCGCCGCCCCACCATCAGCAGGTACAGCATGGTGCCGACCGAGAACAGGTCCGAGCGCGCGTCCAGGTCGGAGCCGGAGGCCTGCTCCGGCGACATGAAGGCCAGCTTGCCCTTGATGACGCCCTCGCCAGTGCGCTCGCGCCTGCCCAGCGCCTTGGCGATGCCGAAGTCGGTCAGCTTCACCTCGCCCTGCTCGCTGACCAGCACGTTGTGGGGGCTGACGTCGCGGTGGACGATCTGCAGCGGCTCGCCCCCGCGAGTCTGGGCGTGCGCGTAGCTGAGGGCCCGGCAGACCTCGGCCACCATGTACAGGGCCAGCTCGGGCGCCAGCGCCAGACCGGTGCTGCGCATGCGCGCGAGGATCCGGTTCAGATCCCAGCCGTCGACCAGCTCGAGCACCAGGAAGTACCGGCCCTTGGACTGCCCCAGATCCAGCACCTGGACGATGTTGCTGTGGTTGAGGCTCATCGCCACCAGAGCCTCGTCCACCAGCATGTTGCGGAACTTCGGGTCGGCCAGCAGCGCGGCCAGGATCTGCTTCAAGACCACCCGCCGCTCGAACCCCTCGGCGCCGTGCTGGATGGCCAGGAAGATCTCGGCCATACCGCCGTCCGCGATCTTGTTGACCTTTCGATAGCGGGCGGGCATGCCGGACTGGAACGATCATGAAGGCTTGGTGGGCGCGGTCAAGACGGAGTCCCAGGCCTGCATCCCCGTACCCTTGCGCGCCTCTACCCCGGTGTCGGACGTCTTGCTTGCCGGGGCAGACGTAGCCATGATTGCCACATGAGCGCCTGGCACACGTTTCGCTCGGGAGCCGCCACCACGACCCTGGCACTCGTGTCCATCATCGCGGGGTCAGCGGGGTGCGCCGCGATGCAAGGCGCTTCCAGCGGACCCAAGATCGGCGTCGACGTGGGGCTGAGGCGGGGCTCGTCCTGGACGACCTTCAACGTGCGGCCGTCGCGGATCGTGGGCCCGACCGCCTCGCTCGAGCTCAAGCGCGGTCAGATCATGGGCTTTCTCGACAACCACACCGTCCACCTCGAGGTGAAGCCGGACGAGCTGACCGGCGTCGCCGGCGGCCGGGTCGCGCTCGACATCGACCAGCGCCCGGGCACCCTGGAGATCAACGGTCTCTGGAACGACGCCCGCGTGCACTTCGAAGTGACGCCCGACAGCCTGCGGGGCACCATCACCGGCGGCTCGCTGGGTCACTGCCAGTACGTGCTCGATCACACCGAGGGCGACGGGGCCCGCACCGGCACCTCCATCTGCAGCTTCATGCCCCAGGAGACCCGCCTCGAGTTCCCCAGCGCCGTCGAACGCTGGCTGGGCCGCGGCGAGATCGTGGCGGTCCTCCTGGCCCTTCTCTCCTCCGCCCCTCCCACCAGTAGCGACTGAGCGGGGAAGAGGGCGCGGCAGACCGCGCCCCCTCCCCCGAGCCCTCTCCCCGGAACAGAGGGGACAGGGCCAGGAGAGATGCACCTGCAAGTCATGTGTCTCTCCGCCGGGCAAGCCCGGCTACGAACGCTGAAAGTGACGGATTCTCTTCAGGTGGTCGGCGCTGAACGAATCCTGTTTCAATGTATGCGCGGCTCCATCGGGAGGGTGGAGAGGATCTCTGCTTCGCGGGTGGCCAGCTGGTGAAGGCGGGCGGCGGTGCGGTCGGGAGGGACCACGCGGGCGGCGAGCTCGCGGTAGACCTCGGCGTGTCGGTCCTCGGCGGTGGCCAGTGCGCGATAAAAGCGCGCCAGCTCGTCCTGGCCCTGGCCGGCAAAACCCTCTGACAGAAGCTGGAGCCGCTCGTGCGAGCGGGCCTCGATGAGGGCGGCGACCAGCAGCAGGTCCAGCTGGCGATCGGGCTCGCGCGGGCGCGCCTCGGCCAGCAGGGCGCGCGCGTAGTGGTTGGGGCGATCGGGCAGCGGTCGGTGGCCCAGGCGGGCCAGCAGCTCGCTCACCTGCACCACGTGGCTGGTCTCCTCGTGGGCCAGCCGCCCCAGGGTGGTCACCACCTCGGGGTCGGCGGTGTAGCGGCGAACCAGCGACAGGGCGTTCTCCGCCGCCTTGCGCTCGCAGTGCAGGTGATCGGACAGCAGCCGGGGCAGGCTGGCGGAGGCGGCTGCGAACCAGCCCGGTGCCGTCGCGCGCGCGAGCATCCCGTCGTCTCAGGCCGCCGGCCGCTCGGCCAGCATCTGGCGGAGCACGTACAGCAAGATGCCGCCGTGCTGGTAATAGGCCGCTTCCTGCGGCGTATCGATCCGCACCTTCACCTGCAACTGCCCGCGGCTGCCGTCGGTGCGCTGGTACGATACGGTCAGCAGGCGCGGGCCGCGGAAGTCCGCCCCCAGCAGCGCCGGCAGCCCGCTGGTCTCGAACACCTCCTCGCCGGTCAGGCCGTGTTTGGCCGCGTTTTCGCCGGGCAGGAACTCCAGCGGGACCACGCCCATCCCGATCAGGTTCGAACGGTGAATGCGCTCGTAGCTCTCCGCGATCACCGCCCGCACCCCCAGCAAGCGCGTCCCCTTGGCCGCCCAGTCCCGGGACGAGCCGCTGCCGTATTCCTTGCCCGCCAGTACCAGCAGCGGCACCCGTTGCTGGGCGTATTTCATGGCCGCGTCGTAGATCGACATCACCTCACCGCCGGGCAGGTGGCGGGTGACCCCGCCCTCGGTGCCGGGCGCCAGCAGGTTCTTCAGCCGGGTGTTGGCGAAGGTGCCCCGGACCATGACCTCGTGGTTGCCACGCCGGGCGCCGTAGGAGTTGAAGTCCTTGGGATCGATCCCCAGCCCGATGAGGTACTTTCCGGCCGGGCCGTCCTTCTTGATCGAACCGGCTGGCGAGATGTGGTCGGTGGTTATGCTGTCGCCGAGCAGCGCGAGCACGCGCGCGCCCCGGATCTCCTCGACCGCGCCGGCCTCGCGGGTCATCCCCTCGAAGTAGGGCGGATGCTTGATGTAGGTCGAGGACGGATCCCAGGCGTAGGTGGCGCCGGTGGGCACCGCCAGGGTCTGCCACTGCCGGTCCCCCTCGAACACCTTGGCGTAGGTGCTGGCGAACATCTCGGGGCGGACCGACGCGGCGATGGCCGCGCTGACCTCGTCGGTGTGGGGCCAGATGTCCTTGAGGAAGACCGGCTTGCCGTCGCTGCCGGTGCCCAGCGGCTCGGTGGCGAGATCGATGTCCACCCGTCCGGCGATGGCGAAGGCCACCACCAGCGGCGGCGACATCAGGTAGTTGGCGCGCACCTCGGGGTGGACGCGGCCCTCGAAATTCCGGTTGCCCGACAGCACCGACGCCACCACCAGGTCGCGCTCCTCGATGGCCTGGCTGACCGGCGCGGTCAGCGGGCCCGAGTTGCCGATGCAGGTGGTGCAGCCGTAGGCCACGGTGTGGAAGCGCAGCTGGTCCAGAAAGGGCGTCAGCCCGGCCTTGTCCAGGTAGGCGGTCACCACCTGCGAGCCGGGGGCCAGCGACGTCTTGACCCAGGGCTGGGCCTTCAGCCCGCGCTCGACCGCCTTTCTGGCCAGCAGGCCGGCGGCGATCAGCACCGACGGGTTCGACGTGTTGGTGCAGCTGGTGATGGCGGCGATCACCACCGACCCGCTCTTGAGGTTCGCATCGCCGCCGCCGGTCGAGGCGGGAGCCGGCGCTCCTGGCTTCTTCGGCTTGACCAGGGAGGGCAGGGCGGTCTCGAACGACCGGCGGATGTCGTTGAGCCGCACCCGGTCCTGCGGGCGCTTGGGGCCGGCCACGCTGGGCTCGACAGTCGCCAGATCCAGCTCCACCACCTCGGAATATTCCGCCGCCGGGCTGGAGGGGCTGGCGAACAGCCCCTGCTCCTTGCAATACGCCTCCACCAGCTCGATCTGCTGGGGATTGCGGCCGGTCAGGCGCAGGTAGCGCAGGGTCTCGTCGTCCACCGGGAAGATGCCGCAGGTGGCGCCGTATTCGGGGGCCATGTTGGCGATGGTGGCCCGGTCGGCCAGCGACAGCGCCGCCAGCCCCGGCCCGAAGAACTCGACGAACTTGCCGACCACGCCCTTGCGCCGGAGGATCTCGGTCACGGTGAGAACCAGGTCGGTGGCGGTGGCGCCCTCGCGCAGCGAGCCGCGCAGCTGGAAGCCGACCACCTGGGGGATCAACATCGGCATCGGCTGGCCCAGCATGGCCGCCTCGGCCTCGATGCCGCCCACGCCCCAGCCCAGGACACCCAGGCCGTTGACCATGGTGGTGTGCGAGTCGGTGCCGACCAGGGTGTCGGGGTAGGCCCACAGCTGGCCGCCCGCCGCGGCGTCGGTGGCGGTGAAGACCACCCGGGCCAGGTACTCCAGGTTCACCTGGTGGACGATGCCCGTGTCCGGCGGGACCACCTCGAAGTTGCGGAAGGCCGACTGGCCCCAGCGCAGGAACAGGTATCGCTCACGGTTGCGGTTGAACTCGATCTGGTTGTTCAAGGTCAGCGCCCGGCCGTGACCGGCCTCGTCCACCTGGACCGAGTGGTCGATGACCAGTTCCACCGGAAACAGCGGGTTCACGCGGGCCGGGTCCCCACCCATGCGCTTGACCGCGTCTCGCATCGCGCCCAAATCCACCACCGCGGGGACCCCGGTGAAATCCTGCAGGATCACGCGGGCGGGCATGAAGGCGATCTCGGTCGTGGGCGTGGCGGTGGGGTTCCAGCCGAGCAGGGCCTCGATGTGCCCGCGCTCGACCACCCGGCCGTCCTCGAGCCGCAGCAGGTTCTCGAGCAGGATCCGAAGCGAATAGGGGAGGCGGCTGACCCGGTGTCCGTTCTTCTCCAGCGCCGCGAAACTGTGGAAAGCGAAGGAGCGATCGCCCGCCTTCAGCGTCGATCGACTCCCGAAGCTGTTGCGCATGGGCGCATTATTACCACAGCCGGTCGAGCCGAAGCCGGACGGTCAGGGCCAGCGCGGACGGCGTATCTTGACCGGACCGATCTCGGCGGC
The DNA here is from genome assembly GCA_046734815.1 of Myxococcota bacterium. Classification (GTDB taxonomy): domain Bacteria; phylum Myxococcota_A; class Polyangia; order Fen-1088; family Fen-1088; genus CAVYGB01. Next base: position 5,766 of record JBKPRZ010000179.1, read on the forward strand.
GGCGCCGACGTGGTCCAGGCGTACCTTCCACAGCTGGGACAGGCCCGAGGCGACGCCGGCAGCGCCCAGCAGGGCGGCGGCGGTCCCCAGCGCCCAGGGCAGCAGCGCCGGCCGCAGCGAGATGCCGGTGGGCAACTTGACGGTGGCATCGCACAGCTCGGCCGCGGTCTGGTTGACCCGGAAGGGGCCGGCGTTGGCGGTGGCGGCGGGATCGAACAGCACGCCGCTGGCTTCGAGCGACTCACCCTGCCGGATGAGCACTTCCTCGACCCGAACCCGGCCCTGCAGCCCGAACTGACGCGCCACCGACTCGGCGCCGGTGGAGCCCTCCCGGTGCAGCACCGGCTGCGCCTCGATGTGCACCCGTTCGGCGTCCACCCGCACCGGCCGGGGCGGCTGCAACGGGTCGGATGACCAGCGCACCTCGAACGGCTCGGGGGACAGCACCTCGTGCACCAGCTCGGTCATGGGCGAGATCCGCTCGAAGATGCGCAGCCGCCAGTGCACGCAGGGCGATCCGGAAGCGGGCGAGGTCAGCAGCTCCTCGGGCGCGCCGGCCTGGCCGCGCAAGGTGGTGACGGTCGCGTCGGCCGGTGTCTGGAGGATCAGCGAGTCTTCTGTGCTCATGCGTCGGCTTTCGTGTTCAGACCGACGAGGACCCCTTCCCCTCGTCCTTGCGATCGGCAAGCGCGTCGGCCGGACCGTCGCCACTGGGGGTGGCGGCGTATTCGTCCAGCTTCCGGTACAGAGTCTTCCGGTCCAGGCCCAGGCGCTGCGCCGCCCGCGTCTTGTTCCCTCCCTCCGCCTCCAGCACCCGCTGGATGTATTCCCGCTCCAGCTCGTCCAGGGTCAGCCCCTGGGCCAGGGCGGTGGTGATCCGATCCTGGTTCTTGCGGTCGCGCATGGCCGGAGGCAGGTCCTCGGGCGCGACGATCTCGCCCTCGGCCAGCGCCACCGCCCGCTCGATCACGTTCTCCAGCTCGCGCACGTTCCCCGGCCAGGCGTAGCTCAGCAGGATCTTTCTGGCGCTCTCCTTGAACCCGCGCAGGGGCTTGCCCGCGCGCTGGGCCGACCGGGTCAGGAAATGGTCGGCCAGCGGCAACACGTCTTCGCTGCGCTCGCGCAGCGGGGGCAGGTCGATGTGGATGACGTTCAGCCGGTAAAACAGGTCCTCGCGGAAGCGACCCTCCTTCAGCCGCTTCTCCAGCTGCCGGTTGGTGGCGGCCAGCACCCGCACGTCCACCCGTTCGGCCCGGTTGGCTCCCAGGGGGCGCACCTCGCGCTCCTGCAGCACCCGCAGCAGCTTGGGTTGCAGGGGCAGGGGCAGCTCGCCGATCTCGTCGAGGAACAGGGTCCCTCCGCCCGCCTCGACGAACAGGCCGGGCCGGTCGGCGCGGGCGTCGGTGAAGGCGCCGCGCTTGTAGCCGAACAGATCGCTCTCCAGCAGGGTCTCGGGAATGGCCGCGCAGTTGACCGCCACGAAGGGGCTGGCCGCCCGGGGGCTGTGCGCGTGGATGGCCCGGGCCACCAGCTCCTTGCCGGTGCCCGACTCGCCGGTGATGAGCACGCTGGCCTGCGACGAGGCGACCCGGCGCACCAGCGCGAACACGTCCTGCATCGCCCGCGACCGCCCGATGATGTTCTCGAACCGGACGCTGCGGGCCACCTCCTCGCGCAGGCGGGCCACCTCCGAACGCAGCGCCAGCTCGCTCAGCGCCTTCTCGATCACCAGCACCAGCTGCTCGATCTGGAACGGCTTGGTGATGTAGTCGAAGGCGCCCAGCTTCACCGCGCGGATGGCGGTGTCGATGGAGCCGAAAGCGGTGATGGTGATGACGCTGGGGGTGGGGTGCACCTCGCGCACCTCGCGCAGCAAATCCAGGCCGTCCAGGTCGGGCATCTTGACGTCCGAGACCACCAGGTCGATCCCGCCCTGCTTGACCCGTTCGATGCCGGCGCGGCCGCTGGCCGCGGTCTCCACCCGGTAGCCCTCGTGTTCCAGCTCCTCGCGCAGGTAGTCGCGCATGGCCGCGTCGTCGTCCACCACCAGGATGACGGCGCGCGTGCCGGCGGCGCTGCTGGTCGCACCTGTCCCGGAATGTGCGGGCGTGGCGGTGGCACCGATCGTCATATCGCCGTCCGTGAACCCCTCATGGTCAATGCTTGCTCAGCGGCACCGGTTCGGCAAGGCCTGTCCCGGAGGTGGCCTCGGCCGGCGCCTCGGTGGAAACCGGCAGGAAAACCCGGAACACCGCTCCGCCTTCGGGCCGGTCGCCCACCTCGATCCACCCGTCGTGGTCCTTGACGATGCCCTTGGCCACCGCCAGGCCCAGACCGGTCCCCTCGCCCGTGTCCTTGGTCGTGAAGAAGGCTTCGAAGATCTTGTCCCGGTCCGCGCTGGGTACACCGGCCCCGGTGTCGCCCACCTCCATCATCAGATAGGGCGCCGGCGCACTGAGCGCCAGCCCCTCCTTGCGCCGGTGCACGTGGTCCAGGGTGATGCTGAGCCGGCCCCCGGTGGGCATGGCGTGGATGGCGTTCATCAACAGATTGAGGCAGACCTGCTGGATCTCGCCGGGATCGCCCGGGATGCTGGGCAGGTCGCGGGGCGCCGTCACCGACGGCTCGATGCGCTGCCGCCGCACCAGCTCGTCCACGAACTCCAGCGATTCGGCCACCACCCGGTGCACATCCACGTGGGTGAGGGTGGGGCGGCTCTTGCGCGAAAAATCCAGCACCTGGCGGATGATGCGGGTGATGCGCTCGACCTGCGCGCCGATGATCTCGGCGTTCTTCTGCACGTCGGCTGCGTCCTGGCTGCGCCGGGCCAGCGAGCGGGCCCGTCCGCCGATCACGTTGAGCGGGGTGCCCACCTCGTGCGCGATCTCGGCGGCCATCTGGCCCATGGTGGCCAGCTTCTCCGAGTGACGCAGCCGGGTCTCCAGCGACAGGCGGGCGGTGTTGGCCCGGGCCTCCTTGTCGCGGGCATCGCGCAGGTAATTCGTCATGGCGTTGAACCGCCCCGCGAGGCTGCCGATCTCGTCGTCCTTCTCCGGGAACAGCGCGCGCGACAGATCGCCCTTGGAGACGGCATCGATGGCGTCGATCAGGCGGCGCAGCGGGGTGACCACGCCGGAGACCAGCAGCAGGTACATCAGGCCGCCGAAGGCCAGCACCCCGATCAGCAGCAGCGGCAGGATCCGCCAGGCGGTCTGCAGCACTTCATCGCTGATGTAGCTGGTGTCTCGCTTGAGGCCCAGGTAGGCGACGGCCTGACGGGCCGGGTCCGCAGGCAGGGCGTTGTGCAGCGGGATGGCCATGGCGTACACCGGCCGCTGCACGAAGAACCGCGAGGCGGGGCCGTCGGCGGCGCGGGCTTCGTCGATCAACACCGTCCAGGCCGGATCGGCGGTGCGGCTGGCGCCGGCCAGGAGGATCTCCAGCCTGAACGCCGCCCCCTGCTGCTCGGCCCAGCTGACCCGCCTCTCGAGGATCTCCTGGGCGCGCGCCGGCTCCAGCGGCTCGAGGCCGGCGGCCAGGGCCTCGGCCACCGCGCGCGACTGCCGGTCGAGATCGCTCTCGAGGTCGATCCGCCGGTTCAGCAGCACGCCGGTCGCGGTGATGGCCAGGACCCCCGCCGTCAGCAGGGTGGTCACGACCGCGATCCGCGGGCCCAGCTTCATCCTTCCCAGATTCTAGCGTCAAGATGCTGCGCTCGACGCGATCGTGCGTCTGGCCGGTGGTCGAGGTAATAAGAGGTTGAGCCATGCCCACGACAGCGGAGACGGTTCGCACGCGCATCCTGACGGCCCTGCCGGATGCGGCTGTGACGGTGCACGACAGCACCGGCCAGGGAGACCACTTCGACGTGGCGGTGGTGAGCCGCCGCTTCGAGGGCCAGGGGCTGATCGATCGCCACCGGCTGGTCTACGCGGCCCTGGGCGCGGCGATGCAGAGCGAGATCCACGCCCTGGCGTTGCAGACCCACACCCCGGCCGAACACGCCGCCCGCGCCGCAGGGATGACCGCAGGGATCACAAAGGAGAGGACATGACCGACGAGCTTCGACAGCGCATCGAAAGCACCATTGGCCAGCAGCGCATCATGCTGTTCATGAAGGGGAGCCCCTCGATGCCGCAATGCGGTTTCTCGGCAGCGGTGGTGCAGGTGCTCAAGCAGATCGGCGTGCCCTTTGGCTCGCACAACATCCTCGCGGATCCCGACCTGCGCGAGGGTCTGAAGAACTACTCGAACTGGCCGACGTTCCCGCAGCTTTACGTGGACGGCAAGCTGGTCGGGGGCGCCGATATCGTGCGCGAGCTGCATGCGCGCGGCGAGCTCGCGCAGATGCTGCAGCCGGCGAACGCCGCGTCGTAGGTTAATTGACACGGATCAAGTCGCAGGGGTACGGTGCGGGGCTCCAAAGGAGGAGGTTCACACATGCGACATTTCCGTGCTCTGTCCTTCACCGCCGTGGCGCTGGCGGCTCTGTGCGGCGCCAGCGGCAGCGCCCTGGCGCAAGAAACGGCGCCGCCCGCGGCGTCCGCCCGGGGAGGGCTGGGTGTCGGGTACGCCCAGACGCTGACCGGCGTGGGAGGCCTGAACGCGGTCTACGACGCAGGGCCCTGGCACGCGGACGCCATCCTGGGCTTCGCCGGTGATGGCTCGACCGAGATCCGGATCGCCGGTCGGGGCTGGTACCACCTGCACGCGACAGCGGCCTCCGACTTCTCGCTGGGCGGCGGGCTGGCTCTCCAGAACATCAACCCCGATGGCGCCGCCCCCTCGACCAACAACCTGTGGATCGAGCTGGGCGCGATGATCCGCTTCTTCCCGGTCTCGAACGTCTCGATCGGCCTGTTCGGCGGTCTGTCGGTCGGCGCAGCGGATGCGGATGGCTTCATCATCGACGCCCAGCCGCTGAGCCAGCTCGCCGTCACCTACTTCTTCTAGACCGATCTGGATCAGCCCCCTCGCGCGGCCGGGCGTGCCTGCTAGACTTGCGCGCCCCGCCGTGCCCCCAACCGCCCAGAAGAACGAGAACGAGCGCCGTCATGGAGCCGACGAACCGAACTTCGTCGTCGTCCGGGGCGCGCGCGAGCACAACCTGAAGATCGACGAGCTGCGCATTCCCAAGCGCCAGCTGGTTGTCTTCACCGGCGTGTCAGGCTCGGGCAAATCCTCGCTCGCCTTCGACACCCTGTATGCCGAGGGACAGCGCCGCTACGTCGAGTCGCTGTCCACCTACGCCCGGCAGTTCCTGGGGCAGATGGAAAAGCCCCACTACGACCAGATCCGGGGCCTGTCGCCGACCATCGCCATCGAGCAGAAGTCGGCGTCCTCCAACCCGCGCTCGACCGTCGGCACGGTCACCGAGATCTACGACTACCTGCGGGTGCTGTACGCCCGCGCCGGCGAGCAGCGCTGCCACCTGTGCGGCGGCGAGGTGTCGGCCCGTTCGGCGGCCGAGATCGTCGACGAGCTGATGCGGCTGCCCAAAGACAGCAAGGTGCTGCTACTGGCCCGCAAGGCCGAGAACCGCAAGGGCGAGTTCCGGGAGCTGCTGGAGGAGGCGCGCAAGGCCGGCTTCGCCCGCGCGCGCATCGACGGGGTGATCGCGCGGCTGGAGGACGTGGGGGCGCTGGACAAGAAGAAGAAACACACCATCGAGATCGTGGTCGATCGGCTGACCATCGGCAGCGCCGAGCGGGCCCGGCTGACCGATTCGGTGGAGACGGCGCTGAAGGCGGGCGAGGGGTCGATCCTGGCGGCGGTCGAGGGCGAGGCGCTGGAACGGGCCTACAGCGAGGCCCGGGCCTGTCCGGCCTGCGGGGTGGGGCTGCCCGAGCTGACGCCGCAGCTGTTCTCGTTCAACGGCCCGATGGGCATGTGCATCGACTGCAACGGCCTGGGATCGAGCCAGGAGATCGACCCCGACCTGGTGGTGCCCAACCCGGACCTGTCACTGAGCGAGGGGGCGATCGAGCCCTGGGGTCAGCGGCTGGACAAGGACAGCGGCTGGACCGCCAGCATCGCGGCGGCACTCAAGCGCGAGCACGGCATCCCCCTGGACCGACCCTGGAAGAACCTCACCTCCCGCCAGCGCGAGATCATCCTGTACGGGCTGGGCGACAAGCGGGTCACCGTGCGCTGGGAGGGCAAACACGGCAGCGGCTCGTGGGCCCTGCGGTTCCAGGGGGTGATCACCAACATCAAGCGCCGGATGCAGGACACCCAGTCCGAGGCGGTCCGGCAGATGTACGCCCGCTACTTCCGCGAGCGCGCCTGCCGGGCCTGCCAGGGGCGTCGGCTGCGGCCGGAAGCGCGGGCGGTGCTGGTCAGCGGCAAGACCATCTCGGACGTCACGGCGCTGACGGTCGGGGCCGCGTCCGCCCACTTCGAGAAGCTGTCGCTCACCGGGTCCCGGGCCGAGATCGCGGCCGAGATCCTCAAGGAGATCCGGACCCGGCTGGGGTTCCTGCTGAACGTGGGGCTCGAGTATCTGACCCTCGAGCGCTCGGCGGCGACCCTCTCGGGCGGTGAGGCGCAGCGGATCCGGCTAGCCTCGCAGCTGGGGTCCGAGCTGTCGGGCGTGATGTACGTGCTGGACGAGCCGTCCATCGGCCTGCACCAGCGCGACAACCTGCGGCTGATCGAGACCTTGCGGCGGCTGCGCGACCTGGGCAACAGCGTGATCGTCGTGGAGCACGACGCCGAGACCATCGAGTCGGCGGACCACGTGGTCGACTTCGGCCCCGGGGCCGGCCGGCAGGGCGGCGCGGTGGTGTCGGCCGGCACGGCGGACGAGGTACGGAGAGATCCGGCGTCGATCACCGGTCGCTACCTGTCCGGGCGCGAGCGGATCGAGGTGCCGGGCACCCGCCGCACGCCCACCGGCTGGATCACCCTGCGTGGCGCCCGCGAGCACAACCTCAAGGACATCGACGTCGCCTTCCCGCTGGGGGTGCTGGTGGCCATCACCGGTGTCTCGGGGGCGGGCAAGTCCTCGCTGATCAACACCACCTTGCACCCGGCCTTGCGGCGCAAGCTGCTGGGCAGCGGCGACCTTCCGGGGGCCCACCGCGCGCTGGAGGGGGCCGAGGCGATCGACAAGGTGATCGACATCGACCAGAAGCCGATCGGCCGCACGCCCCGGTCGAATCCGGCCACGTACACCAAGGCGTTCGATCAGATCCGGGAGGTGTTCGCGGCCACCGCCGAGGCGCGGGCCTACGGTTTCGGACCGGGGCGCTTCTCCTTCAACGTCAAGGGCGGTCGCTGCGAGGCCTGCGAGGGCGACGGCGTGCGCAAGGTGGAGATGCACTTCTTGGCCGACGTCTACGTCACCTGCGAGGTGTGCAAGGGCAAGCGCTACAACGAGGCCACCTTGCGCGTGAAGTGGAAGGATCGGAGCATCGCCGACCTGCTGGAGACCAGCGTCTCGGAGGCGCGTCAGCTGTTCGCGCAGCACCGGGTGCTTTCTCACATCCTCGAGACCCTGGAGGAGGTGGGGCTGGGCTACATCGCGCTGGGGCAGTCGGCCACCACCTTGTCGGGCGGCGAGGCCCAGCGGGTGAAGCTGTCGCGCGAGCTGGCCAAGCGCGAGACCGGAAGGACCCTGTACCTGCTGGACGAGCCCACCACCGGGCTTCACTTCGAGGACGTGCGGCGGCTGCTGGCGGTGCTGGGCCGCCTGGTGGCCGCCGGCAACACGGTGCTGGTCATCGAGCACAACCTCGACGTCATCAAGACCGCCGACTGGGTGATCGACATCGGCCCCGAGGGCGGCGCGGGGGGCGGCGAGCTGGTCGCGGCGGGCACGCCGGAGCAGGTGGCGGCCAACGCGGACTCGTTCACCGGGCAGTTCCTGACCCGGCTGCTGGCGCCGGCGGCGCCGGGGCGGGCGCGGTCGGGGAAAAAAGCTCTCGCTGGAGCGCGGCTGTAAGCCGGGTTCTGTGCGCAGCGCTCGTTGCCTCGCGCTGCCGATGGTCATTCCTCTGGGCCGTCCGTTGCCGGACGGTTCATGCGACCGACTCGGAGCCGGTTCGGCGCGGGCCACGCCGGCGGGTTTCCCCGCGGCCCCTGCTTGGTCTTGCACCGGGTGGGGTTTGCCGTGCCCCTCCCGTCACCGGGAGGGCGGTGCGCTCTTACCGCACCATTTCACCCTTGCCGGCAGAACCGGCGGTATTTTTTCTGTGGCACTTTCCTTCGAGTTACCCCGACTGGCCGTTAGCCAGCACCTTGCCCTGCGGAGCCCGGACTTTCCTCGACGACACACCCGGAGGCGTCCCGCCGCGACCACCCACCGCCCCCCAGCGAGAGCGGGGCAGTATAGCGTCAACGCGCGTCGGTCTCCACGCAGAGAAGGGATTTTCGCTGCCGGGGGTTCGAGCCCGGCGCCGCGACTGAGCTTGGCTCTGAGCTACGCCTGAGCTTTTTTGGGCTCGGCGGCGGGAGCGGCGGCGGCCGGATCCTTCATGATCTCTTCCCAGAAGATGATCCGGTGGCAGTAGGGGCACGTCTCGATCGTGGTGCCGCGCTGGAGGACGTTGAACAGCTGCGGGGGGATGTTCATGTTGCAGCCGCGGCAGGTGCCGTTGGAGACCGGCGCCATCGCCAGACCCTTCCGCATGCGGATGGCGCTGTAGCGTTTGAGCACGTCCGGGCGAACGGTGCCGGCGATCTTGTCCCGGTCGTTCCGGAGCGCGGCGATGCGTCCCTCGATCTCGCTCATGCGGGCCTTGGCCTGCTCGTCGTCCTTCTCGACTGACGAGCGCAGTGTTTTCACGTCCGTTTCCCGCTCGGCCAGCAGCTTCTCCTTGCTCTGGATGGCGTCGACCAGCTTGGTGATCTCGGCCTGCCGTACGCTGAGGCTCTCGCGGGTCACGTCCAGCTCGCGCTGGGCGGCCGCATACTCCTTGGTGTTCTTCGCGGCCGACTGCTTGCTCTTGGCGTTGGCCAGGTGGTCCTCGTCGGCCTGCACCAGCCCCTTCTGATCGGAGTGGTAGCGCTGGGTTTCGAGGATCTGCGCTCGTTCGTTGGCGAGCAGGCCCTCGACTCGGGTGAGGTCGTTTCGGGTGGCTTCGAGCTTGGCGGGGATGGCCGCGAGGGCGTTGGTAAGCTCTTGAATCTGGGCATCGTACTTCTGAAGCTCCTCGAGCTTCTTAAGCTGATCGCGCAAATGTACCTCCGATGAGAAAGTGGGCCCGTGCAGTCTGCGACTCTGTCACTGACGATGTCACTTCTATGGGCCCACCTGGATTCGAACCAGGGACCAGGCGGTTATGAGCCGCCAGCTCTGACCGCTGAGCTATGGGCCCGACCTTCGTGTCCCTTTCACCCGATCTAAACAAGGCCAAAAATCTTACCGAGGCGTACGTCCACTGTCCAGGTAGGCTCATCGCGAAATTTCGCCGCGAACCCGATGCCGCGGACGCCTGCGCAGGAGATTGCCGCGCGACGTGCCGGGTCTCGGTCGCGCCGGCTGGCCAGTGCGGACGGGGAACCTTGTCGCGCGTGGGACGTGTCGAGTGCGCACGCATCCTTTTCCCCAGTCCTTTACCGCGTCAGCCAGCCCATTCCCAGCCCGACCAGCAGCAATATGCCGAGCGCCAGGCGATAGAGCACGAATGGCGTGGTCGCGTGCGTCCGCAGGAAGCGCAGGAGCCACGCGATGCTCAGGTAGCCGGACACGGCGGCCACCAGCAGCCCCGTCACCAGAACTCCACCGCCGATGTCCCGCGCACGCAGCACCTTGGGAAGCTCGAACACGCCGGCTGCACCGATGGCCGGGACCGACAGCAGGAACGAGAACCGGGCGGCCGCATCGCGACGCAGCCCGAGCGCCATCGCCGCTACCAGCGTGATTCCTGACCGGGACACACCGGGCACCAGGGCCAGGGCCTGCGCCAGCCCGATCAGGACGCTGTCGCGAAGGCCGACGTCCGGCAGATCGCGGTTGCCAGCGGCAAAACGGTCGGCCGCTGCCATCAGCAGGGCCACCACGATGAGGGCGATGGCGATGACGGTCAGCGAGCGCAGCGGTCCTTCCACGGCGTGCCGGAACGCGAGACCAGCCACCCCGATCGGCACCGTGCCCACGACGAGATACAGCAGCCGCCGGGCCTCAGGCCCGGTTCTGCGGGCCGGATCCACGACCGCCGCGACCATGGTCAGCAGCTCGCGGAAGAAGAAGCCGATCACGGCGACCAGCGTGCCCAGCTGGAGGACCGCGGTGAAGGCGGCGCCGGGATCGGGGTAGCCGAGCAGGGCGGGCACCACGCGCAGGTGGGCGGTGGAGGAGATCGGCAGGAACTCGGTGATCCCTTGGACGAGTCCCAGCAGAGCGGCTTGAAAGAAGTCCATGGTCGGTCCAGCGCGCGAGCAGCGTAGCACGACGCGCTGCCCGCGTCCGAGGTTCCTGGGCGCGATCGCCCGCGGAAGCGTGGGTGCGATTGGCGGCGCCCGCTGCCGGCGTGTTAGACGAGCCGCGTGACCCAGCCTGACATCGTCTCCGCTCGCGTTGCCACCCAGGACCTCCAGGCGCATCTGGCTCCGCTCCGCGGCGAGCTGGAGGAAGCCGCCCGTCGGGTGATCGCCTCGGGTCGGTTCATCCTCGGTCCCGAACACGAAGCGTTCGAGAAGGAGGCGGCGGCCGCGTGCGGGATGCGCGAAGCGATCGCCCTGTCGTCGGGTACCGACGCGCTGCTGGTTCTGCTGATGGCCTTGCGGATCGGACCGGGCGACGAGGTGGTCACGACGCCGTTCACGTTCTTCGCCACCGCCGGCGCCATCGCCCGGCTGGGCGCCCGGCCGGTGTTCGCGGACATCGAGCCCGACACCTTGAATCTGGATCCCGACCGCGCGGCGGCGGCGATCGGTCCGCGCACGCGCGCGGTCATGACCGTCCATCTGTTCGGACGGCTGGCCCGCACCGACGGGCTGGCCGGGGCCTGCCAGCGCGCGGGCATCCCGCTGCTGGAGGACGCGGCCCAGTCGATCGGCGCGCGGGTCGGCCGCGACGGGCCCCGGGTGGGCAAGCTGGGGCTGGGAACGACGCTGTCCTTCTTTCCGGCCAAGAACCTGGGTTGCCTGGGTGACGGCGGGATGGTCGTCACCGATGACGCGGCTGTGGCCCAGACCATCCGCAAGCTGCGCGTCCACGGCGGCGAGCGGCGCTACTACCACGAGATGGTCGGCGGCAACTTCCGCCTGGACGAGATCCAGACCGCCTTCCTGCGGGTGCTGCTGCCTCACCTTCCCGCCTGGACCGACCGCCGCCGGGCGGTGGCGGCGCGCTACCACCGCGACCTGGCCGACCTGGGCGACGGCATCGCGCTTCCCCCCGAAGACGCGGGATGCGTGTGGAATCAGTTCGTGATCCGGGTCCTCGACGGCCAGCGCGATGCTCTGGCCAGCCACCTCCGCGACCGCGGCATCGGCACCGCCGTCTATTACCCGATGCCCCTGCACCTGCAGCGCTGCTTCGCCGACCTCGGCTACCAGGCCGGCGCCTTCCCGGTAGCCGAACAGGCCTGCGAGCAGGCGCTGGCGCTGCCCATCTACCCGGAGATCCCGGAGGCGCACCTCGACGCCGTCTGCACGGAGATCCGCGCCTTCCTGCGCCGCTGACGATCAGTGGCGGCGCAGGGCCAGCAGCCCGACCGCCAGCAGGCCGGCCGCCGCGGCGACCAGCGAATCCCCGGCGATGGCGGTGGCGCTGTCGTGGAACCGCCACAGCAGCCCGACCTGCAGCAGACAGGGCAGCAGCAGGGTCCAGGCACCCGCGGTGCGGCCCTGCCCCAGCCAGGCGAACATCGCCACCGCCTGCACCACCAGCAGCGAGGTGGTGGCCCACTGGATGCGCAGGATCGGCTCGCCGCCGGCAAAGTCGGCGCCGAAGGCAAGCCGCAGCACCGTCGCGCCGAACAGCCACGGGACCAGGTTGCTGAGCGCCAGACCACCGGCCACCGCGGCGGTCACCGACACCGCCAGCCGGCGCGAGGACACACCGCGGGCGCGCGCGGTGGCTACCCGCGAGAACAGCACCTGGTAGATGGGGGTGGCGGCCAGGTACAGCAGGCGGGTCAAGGTGGTGCACGCTCCGTAGACGCCGGCGTCGCCCGGAGGCAGAACCCGCTTGGCCAGCAACATGTCGGCGCCGACCACGAAGGAGAAATAGAAATAGACGATGAACAACGGCAGCGAGAAGGCGTAGAGCCCGCCGCGCTCGATTGCCGTCGGGGGGCCGCCTTTCAGGTCGCGCAGCTGCCACAGACCGAGCGTCAGGGCGGCCACCATCCCGGCGGCGTACCCGCCGATGGCGCCGGCCGCGCCCGCTCCCAGCCACATGGCGGCGGCTCCCACGCCCAGCCGCGCCGCCGCCTCGACCACCAGGTTCACGCCGTAGGCAAAGAACCGGTGGTCGCCCCGCTGCGCGCCCCGCGGGACGATCGCCAGGGTGGAAAAAACGGCGTAGGCCGCCAGGACGCCGAGCTCCCGGTAGCCGTCCAGCCGCAGCGCCCGGCGCACCAGGGGACCGGCCAGCAGGCAGGCCAGCAACCCGACCGCCAGCGGCCCGAGCAGGCGCCTGAGCACGCCGGAGCAGACCGCGGCGACGCCACCGCTGGTTCCCTGGGCGTGGAAGGTGGCGGCCAGGCGGGTGATGCCGGTCTCCAGCGGCCCCAGCACCAGGGCCAGCAGCCCCGCCAGAGTCATCAGCGCCACGACCGGGGCGTATCCCTCCGGTCCCAGCAGACGGGTGCCGACCGAGGCATAGACCGCGGCCAGCACCGCCGCTCCGCCGTGCGCCACCGTCAGCACGGCCGACTGCGACCAGAAGCCGCGGGTCGAAGACGTGCCGGCCTGGTCGTCCACGCGGGTTAGCCGCTCCCCGGCCGCAGGAAGAACAGCTTTTGCGGGAAGTAGAAGTGAAAATGCATGTCCGGCAACCCGAAGACGTCGACATTGTGCCAGACGAACAGCAAGCCCAGGGCGGCCCAGGCCCAGCGGGGCCGTAGCCGGGCGAGGACCAGGGCCACCGCCAGGTAGACGGCGGGATAGGCGATGTAGGTGAAACGTGGGAGCTCGATCAGCAAGGTGCCGGCCCAGGGGACCTGGCCGAAGAAGAGGTAGACGTTGAGGATGGCGGCCGGCGCCATGACGGCGAGCACCAGGCGGCGGCGCTCGGGGGACATCCACAGCAGCGCGGCCACCGCGATCGCGCTCTCGACCAGGAAGAAGGCGAAGGCCAGGTTCTGTGCGTACACCCGGACCAGGTTGACCGACTGCCAGTAGAGCTCGCCGGGCCGGGGGTGGCGCAACGTCGCCAGGATCTGCGCCAGCGCGCGGGTGCCGTGGTCCGTGTTGTAGGCGTTGTTGGGCAGCCCGGCGATGCGATACGCGACAAGGATGAAACCGCCGTAGACCGCCAGCGAGATCGCCAGCGCCACCAGCGTGCGTTTCCAGGGGGCGTGCCGGACCAGTCCGTAGATCAGCAGCCCCGGGTAGAATGGAAAAAGGTCGTAGGTCGCCGCGCAGAGCCCCAGCAGCACGCCGAACAGGACCGGCCGCCGCTGATCGACCATGAGCAGCTCGAACAGGAACAGCAGCACCGCCACGGCGGCGTAGCCGGCCAGGTAGTGCATCGGCTGCGCCGCGAAGTAGACGAAGCCGTTGCCGATGCAGACCAGGGCGGCGGCGAACATCGCCACGCGCGCGTCTCCGATCGCGCGGCGGGCCCAGCCGTACGTACACAGCACCGCCACCAGCCACAGGACGGTGTTGAGCACCAGGTAGACATGAAAGGGATTCCAGAAATAGGTGAAAGGTGAAGAGAGGTAGTGCAGGAAGCTCCGCCGCAACAACATCGTCTGCACCGGCCGCGGAAGACCGTTGAACAGATCATTGAGCGTGGTGAAAAAGCCCACGTCGCCGTTGACCGCCGCGAACCCTCCCGGCAAGAGACAGCGGTGGTGCCAGGTGCCCTCCTCGAAATACTGGGTGTAGGTGTAGGGCGAGCGCAGGGAGGTGTGCAGCCAGGTCTGCAGCAGGATCAGCACGAAGGCGGCGATCACGGGGCTCAGCCACGCCGGCCAGCTCGCGCGCGGCCGGCGCGGGCCCCCGCCCGCCAGCCAGACCAGCAGCGCGGCGATCACTGCCAGGGCCAGGAAAAACGGGACCTCGTGCGGAAAACCGCCGCGGGCCAGCGCCGCCGGGAACCATTCCATCCGCGTGTCCGGAGGCGGCGGGTAGATGGTGGTGGTCAGGCGGAAGCGCTGCAGTCCCAGCCAGTGGTAGGGCAGGCACTCGATCAGCAGGAGCGCTCCGGCAATGGCGCGGGCCACCGCCGGGCGTGAGCCCAGAGCGCGCGCCAGCTGGTGGGCGACGGCCGGCGTGATGAGCAAAAAGAAGAGCGAGCACAGGTAGGCGGGCCGCGCGAACCGGCCGCCGGCCTCCTGCCAGTCGAAGCGTCCGGCGAGCAGCGCCGCACCCAGCGCCGAGGCCGCTGCCCAGATCAGCAGCGGACGCCCCCAGCGGCGGACAGGGGTCACCGGCGGGCGCTCGCTGGTGTCGTTCGGGGGCGGCTGTGCGGACACGTTCCCTCAGCTCGCTCGGGCGGCGTGCGCCAGCTCGGCCGCGCGCAGCAGGGAGGCGGCCACCTTCTCGGGGGTGCACCGCTGCTCGACCAGGCGGCGGGATTCGCGCCCCATCCGGGCAGCCGCGGCCGGCTCGGCCAGCACCTTGTCGAGGGCCGCCTGCAGCGCGGGCACGTCTCCTGGCGGCACCCGGAAGCCGTTCACCCCCGGCTCGACCAGGTCGGGGGCCGCGCCGCAGCTCTCGGAGACGATCAGGGGCAGGCTCGCCAGGGCCGCTTCGTTGACCACCAGGCCCCACACCTCCTCGAGCGACGGGAGCGCGAAGACGTCGGCCAGCTGGTAATAGAGCGGCAGCTGCTCCAGCGGTTTGTTACCGACGAAGCGGACCGCCCCGGGCAACAGGGTCCGGGCCTGTTGCTCCCAGCTCGCCCGCATCGGCCCCTCTCCGACCAGCAGGAGCGCCACGTCCCGCCCCCCCTGTCTCAGGGCGGCCACCGCCTCGATGAGGTGGTGAGCGCCCTTGCGCTCGAGCATGCGCCCCACGAACAGGACCACCGGGCGGTCCCCCAGCTCCAGGGCCGCGCGTTCGGCCGCCACGCGCGGGAGAAGGGTCTGGCATCGGGAGAGAAAGCGGGCGTTGTCCACGCAGTGGAACGCCGGTACCACCCGCTCGGGCGGGGCGCCCAGATCCACAAGGTAAGCCGCCGAGGCGGTGCCGTAGCTGGCCCAGGCGTCGCTGTGCCTCACCAGATGGCGCACCGGGGCCCGGGTCAGGGTGCGCCGCCAGCTGGGCTCGTGGCGGGTGCTGCCCGCCCACAGGACCATCGGGATGCGCCGGCGGCGGCAGGAGGCGAAGGCGTGCCAGTTGGTGATCGAGCCCCAGCCCGCGTTGATGACGACGTCGGGGCGGGCGTCGCGCAGGTACCGGCCAAGCCCCGGGTTGATGTGCACCGACAGCGTGTCCCAGCGCATGAACAGGCTCAGCTCGCGCCCGGGCAGGACGGTGCTCCGGAAGTTGTGGTCTGATTCACTGGCCCAGGTGCGATCCGCCTCGCTCTCGGCGAAGTAGACGACCTCCAGATCCACCCCCGGGGCATTCGCCATGGCCGTGAAGACCGGCATCATGTGGGGGTTGATGACGTTCTGGAGGAGCAAGATGCGCATCGGCAATCGGAGGAAGGCGCCAATCTAGCGCCGGAGCCGCCAAATTCGGCCTTCATTTTTTCATTTCAGCCCTTATCCTCAAGCTCCGATGGACAGCGCCAGTCAGCCAGCCGCAGCCCTCGATCGCTGCGCGGTCATCGTGCCCGCGTACAACGAGGCGGCGGTGATCGGGCAGGTGCTGCGCGAGATCCGGCGCCTGTTTCCCCGGGTGCTGGTGGTGGATGACGGCAGCGCCGACGGAACGGCGGAGGAGGCGCGGGCAGCGGGCGCGCTGGTGCTGCGCCACTGCTTCAACGTGGGCCAGGGCGGGGCGCTGGAGACCGGCATCCGTTACGCGCTGGCAACCGGCGCCGAATATTTCGTCACCATGGATGCCGACGGCCAGCACCAGCCCGCCGATGCGCTCGCCATGCTGGCGGAGCTGCAACAGCGCCGGGCGGAGCTGGACATCGTGCTGGGTTCGCGCTTTCTGGGCCAGCGGCCGCAGATGGGGATGCGTCGGAGGCTGATGTTGAGGGCGGCGACCTGGGTCAGCCGGCTGCTGCACGGCCTGGCCCTGACCGACACCCACAACGGGTTGCGCGTCTTCGGGCGCAAGGTGGCCGAGCGGATGCGGTTTGCTCACGTCGACATGGCCCACGCTTCCGACGTCTACGACATCATCCGCAAGTACCACTTCCGCTTCGAGGAGCGCCCGGTCACCATCCGCTACACCGACTACTCGCGCGCGAAGGGGCAGCCGATGGTGAACGCGATCAACGTGCTCATCGATTTTCTGTTCAACCGGGTCAAATAGAGGAATCGACAAGCGTGATCCGCCTGGTCTTGCTCACCGGCCTGATCGGCATCGCCATCTTCGTCACCTTCGGGCGCGACAGCGCCGGGTTGCGGGCCAGCCGCAAGTTGCTGTTCCTGGCCATCACCTTCTCCGGTTGCGTCGCGGTCCTGTTCCCGGAGCTGGTTCAGGACATCGCCGACGTCCTGGGGGTGGGCCGCGGCACCGACCTGCTCCTGTACATCGTCACCATCATGGTGCTCAGCATGGCGGTCACGATGTTCGTCAGCAAGCAACACGCCGAGCGCCGCGAAGCCACCCTGGTGCAGTCGCTGGCCATCCTGCAGGCCCAGCTGGACGAGCTCCGGGCCCAGCTCCCGCCCGCGGCCGGAGCTCAAGCTCCCGGCGTCGGGACCGGCCCGGTCCGCTGAGGGCGCCCCCACAGCAGCACCGAGGCGCTCGCGCCGCCGAACAGGAAGCCCAGGAGCAACACCACTCCCGCTGTCCGCCGGACGCCTCGCCAGTCCAGGAACCACCAGTCGATTCGGGCGCGGGCGTAGCTGGCCGCCACGTTGAGAGACAGCGTCGTGTAGCGGTGCCAGGGAGCGTCCGCCTCCGCCTGACGCCAGTCGTGTCGCTGCGGAACGTGGCGCAGGAGCCAGTAATGGCCTTCGATCGGCGAGAGGCCGGGCAACCAGTTGACCGGGTAAAAATCCTCGAAGCAGGGATCGCAGGCTCCCCCGCGATCTTTGCTGGCCGCGCCGGCTCGGTTCGGGATGCCCAGCCAGCGGGTGCGGGCTTCCTGGGAGATGCGAATGAAGTGGTCCCAGTAAAAGGCGTTGGCCACCACCTGTACGAACAGGCCGCTGGCGAACACCGCGCCGGCGACCAGGAGGGCCGCGCGCCGGCGCACCTGGAGGAGGTGGTCGAAGGCGAGGACCGCCGGCAACAGGAGAACCGGAACGATGAACAGGATGTAGCGAGGGCCCCAGCACCAGTCGCCGCTCCAGAACAGGAAGCGGGCGTTTATGAACACCACCGGGCCTGCGCTCAGCAGGAAGGCCCAGAGCCACTGCCGCTGCCGGTTGCGAACCAGGAAAGGGACCGCCACCAGGCTGGCCATCAACGGGGGGCTGTACAGAAGCAGGCTCTTGCCCGGGGACAGAAACAGACCGTAAAGGCCCCAGAAGGGGGTCTCGGCGAAGGTGCGCGCCGGTTTCTGCGAGATGGGCAGGGCGTAGCCGACGTCGAAGAAGGAGCCCGTGCGGACGTGGTTGTAGGCGAGCGTCATGATCACGCCCGGGAGCAAGCCGAGGACCGCCCAGGGCAGGAGCTTCAGCAGCCGACCGCCCCCACGCGAGCGGTAGATGCTGACCCCGACCAGCGCGGCCGCTCCGGGCAGCGCCAGGAGGTAGACCACCTTGGTGTTGATCAACATGCCGGCCCACAACCCCACCAGCAACGCGGCCGTCGGGGTGGCCTGGCGGTCCAGCCGCAGCAGCCACAGGAAGAATCCCAGGTAGGCGGCGGTCTGGGAGATCTCCGACCAGGGCGAACGGGCGTACACCCAGATCATGGTGCCGAAGGCCAGCATCAGCACGCCCAGGTTGGTGGCCAGCACCGAGGCGCCCAGGTCGCGGCAGAGCAGGGCGAACAGCAGGCATACCAGCGCTCCCACCGCGGCGGGGGCCAGGTGGCTGGCCAGCGCCTTCATCGGTTCGCTGTGCGCGGGCCAGTGGGCCCGCAGCTTTTTGTGGAGATAGGAGCCGGGCACGTGGATCAGCGAGGGCAGCAGCGGGTTGACGGCGTAATACTTGCCGTTGTGCGCGATCCCCGGCGGCGCCACATCGACCGAGCCCAGGTACACGATGGACTCGGCCACCTGATAGATGCGCCGGCCGTCGTTCCAGGGCAGCTCCCGGCTCTGGGAGGCCATGTAGGCCAGGAAGACGGTCAGGAACAGTCCGAGCTTTTGCCAGGAGGACATCGCGGACGGATCAGGTTCCGGGCGGCGAGCTGAAGTCGCGCATCTGCGAAGTGCCGGGTGCGCTCACGAATTCGGCGGATGCTAGCGGAAGCGCTGACTGGCCGCTAGCCGCGGCTGGCGATTTTGGCCCCTGAACCTTTCACGGGCGTGACACCAGACTCAGCAGTCGGTAGAGGTTGAGGATGAGCAGGCGCTTGCCCAGGCGGCGCGCGCCCACCCAGGCGCCAGCCCGGTACCGGGCCGCGATGGCGCTGGCCTGATCCAGCTGGCGCTCGAAGCTGCCACCGCTCTTGCTGCTGCGGTACCAGCGAAAGCAGGCCAGCGGTTCCTCGAGGTAGACCGGCGGCCCCCGTCGCGCCAGACGCAAGAACAGGTCGTAATCGAACGCCAGATCCAGCTCCGGATCCAGGTAGCCGATCTGATCGTGCACCGATCGCCGCCAGAAGGCGGTCATCTGGCTGATGTAGTTCTCGGTCAGCAGGTTCGCGAAGGAGTGGCGGCGCGCGCGAAAGTGCTTGTATCGGCTGATCCAGCTCCGGAGGGGCGCGCCTCGCTCGTCGACGATCTCGCACCGGCCGTGGATCCACTCCGTGTTCGGGTTGCTGGTGAAGGCCTGCGCCACCCGGGCCAGAGCGCCGGGCAGCAGGAGATCGTCGCTGTTCAACCACGCCACCACGTCCCCGGTGGCCGCCCGCAACCCCTTGTTGATGGCATCGATCTGACCGCGGTCTGGCTCGGACACCCAGCGCAGCCGGGGCCCGAAGCTTTTCAACACCTCCAGGGTTCCGTCGCTGCTGCCTCCGTCGATCACCTTGTATTCGAGCTCGAAATCGCCGGTCTGGGCGAGCACGCTGTCGATGGTGCGGCCGATGAAGCCTGCCTGGTTGAAGGAGGGGGTGACCAGGGAGATGCGAAGGCGCGCCACGGAGCGGTCGATGGTACGAAAATGACGACCGCGCCGCCACCACCGGCCGCCCGGTTTGACTGCCGTCCACCGGCCGGTCAAAGTGCCCGTCGCCATGGTCCTGCACGGAGCGGTTCGAACGTCGGCGCGCGGCGTGCTGCGGCTGTGCACCGACGGGGAGTACCGCCGGGTCAGCGCGCTGTCGCTTCGTTTTGCTCTGCGGCCGCGCCGCAAGCCGGGCAAGGTGCGGCTGGGCGGCACGCCCTTTCGGTTCCCCGATGCGGCCTCGTTCCTGTCGGCGTATGAAGAGATCTTCGCCGACCGGATCTACGCTTTCGAGAGCGCCAGCCCGAACCCTCTGGTCCTGGACCTGGGGGCCAACGTGGGGCTGAGCGTCCTCTTCTTCAAGCGCCTCTACCCGAACGCACGGGTGGTGGCGCTGGAGCCGGACCCGGAGATCTTTCGCTATCTCGAGACCAACGTGGCTGCCTTCGGGCTGGGCGACGTCACGCTCAAGAATGCCGCCGTCTGGAAGGAGACGACCGAGATCGCCTTCGCCGCCGACGGCGCGGACGGCGGGCGGGTGGGGGAAGGGGGGGCCTTGCGGGTGCCGGCCATCGGTATCGCCGAGCTGATGGAGGGCAGGCCGGTGGACTTCCTGAAGATGGACATCGAAGGCGCGGAGGCGGACGTGTTGCCCGCGTGCGCGCCGATGCTGCGGGAGGTGCGCAACGTGTTCGTGGAGTACCATTCCCCCGCCGGCAGGCCGCAGCGGCTGGACGGGATCATCGACACCCTGGTGGGGGCGGGGTTTCGCATTGCCCTGCAGACAGTCAAGAGCCCGCGGTCACCCTTCGTGCCCCGTCCCTCGGAAGAGGCCTTCGACCTGCAGCTCAACATCTCCGGGTACCGACCGTGAGCTTGCGCGAGCGACTCTTGCCGTTCGCCCAGCAAGCCTTCCGTCAGCTGGGATCCGTGCGCTTCGAAGACGACCAGCGCAACGAGCCGCGCAGCCGGCTGTTCGGCACCGAACGGGGGACGGCCATCGATCGCCGTTACATCGAGCGGTTCCTGGACGAGCGTCGATCCCGGATCCGCGGCCGCGTGCTGGAGGTGGGCGAGAGCCGATACGCCCCGCGGCTGGGCGGCCCGGGCGCGCGCTACGAGGTCCTGCACGTGGAGCCGGGACACCCGGGCGCCTCGGTGGTCGGCGACCTGACCCGCCCGGAGACCTTGCCGGCCGACGGGTTCGACTGCTTCATCTGCACACAGACCTTCAACTTCATCTACGACCTGACCGCCGCCGTCCGCGGCGCCGCCCACCTGCTGCGCCCGGCTGGGGTCTTGCTCGCGACCGTCGCGGGGATCTCCCAGATCAGCCGCTTCGACATGGACCGCTGGGGCGATTACTGGCGTTTCACCAGCGCCAGCTGCCAGCGCCTGTTTGCCAGCGCGTTTGCCCGGGTCGAGGTGGTCACCTTCGGCAACGTCCTGGCTGCGAAGGCGCTGCTGGATGGGCTGGCGGTCGAAGATCTGCCCCGCCCCGAGCTTCTCGATCGGGTGGACCCCGACTATCAGGTCGTGCTCGGGATCGAGGCCACCAAGGCAGCCTGAGCGCGCGCGGTCACGTCGCCCGACCGCCGCCGTTCAGCCGCGCGGCCAGGCCTCGGTTGTCCAGGAAGGTGGCCCGCGTCCGGACCTCCGCCAGCAGGCGGAACATGTCTTCCAGCTGCGGCCACAGCCCCCGCTCGTCGATCTCCCAGGAGTGGCCCCAGATGTGAAACACGCCCCCTCGCTCGAGGGCCAGGGTCAGGAGCCCGCGCGCGAGGTCGATGGGCTTCACCGGCGCGGCCAGCGGATAGCCGTAATCGCGGAGCGCCTTCAGGTGCCCGCGGCGCAGGCAATGCAGGACATGCACGACGCGGGGGTGGGGGTAGACCTGCACGCTGGGCGCGATCCGGAATCGATCCGTGGGCCGGTCCAGGCACAGCCAATCGGCCGTGCGGGCGCCCCGGTAGCCGGCAGCGGCGACCTCCACCACGTGCGCCGGGGTGAACTTGCCGCCGGGATAACAGAAGGAGGCGATCTCGTCCCCGGTCACGTCCGCGAGCCAGCTCTTGCAGTCGCGGATCTCCGCGCGGGCTCGCTCGCGATCCAGCGAGGTGAGAGGCAGGTGGCTCAGGGTGTGCCCACCGATCTCGAAGCGCTTCGCCAGCTGGGCGACGGCGCGCGCCTCGAGGACCGGACGCTCGGGGTTGGCGCGGGGAACGTAGAAGCAGCCGGGGAGCTGGTACTTTTCCAGAAGGTCGGCCAGCCGCAGATCCTGGGGGGCGCCGTCGTCCCAGCTGGTGGTCACCAGCAGCTCAGCAGGCACGGCCGATCTCCCGGTACAGCTCCTCCAGCTGATCGTGAACCCGGCTCAGCTGGTACCTCTGGCTGGCCAGCCCCAGCGCGGCCTGCCGCATGGCCGGCCAGCGCTCGGGCTGCGAGAGCAAGTCTTTCAAGCCGTGGCCGAGGGCGTCGGCCGAGGGTTCGACGATGAGCCCCGCGCCCACCTTGGCGACGTCGTCCAGGTTGCAGGCCCGCGAGAGCAGGCAAGGGACGCCGAAGGCGAGCGCTTCCAGCGCCGTCACGGGGAGCCCCTCCGCGAACGAGGGCAACGTGAAGATGGAGGCAGCTCGATAGGCATCTTCGAGCTCATCGCCGGTGAGCAGGCCGGTGAGCAGGACGTTCGGTCCCCGCCAGCCCGGGGTCAGGTCCACCCGGTTCTCCGCCGGTCCGGCCAGAACGAACACCGGACCATCCGGCGCGAACCGCGCGGCCACGTCGAGGAGGAGATCGACCCCCTTGCCGGCGCGCAGGCGGCCCACGTAGAGCACGATGGGCCGGCCGTCCACGCCGAAGCGGGCGCGAAAACGCGCGCCGTCGCCGGGGCGCAGCGGGGTGGCCACGCCGTTGGGGATGAGCCGCAGCTTGTCGCGAGGCACACCCAGCGCCAGACAGCTCTCCGCCTCGGCGTCGGTCATCACCTGGATGGCCTGGCAACGCGCCAGGGTCCTTCGACCGAGCAGAGACATCAGGGCGCGCTTGACCGCTGCCCGACCCCGGGCGGCCGCGAGGCTGAGCCCACCGTGCGCCGTGAGCAGCACGGGAAGCGAGCGGGCCGCCGCGCGCTCGACTGCCCGGTAGGTGAGCCAGGTGAAAAACTCGTGCACGTGCACGACGTCGGCGCCGTTCAGGACACGGTCCGCGGCGGAGGCGAAGCCCAGGGGGGCAAAGAGGTTCTGTCTCACCAGACGCTGGCTGAGGTTTCGCACCCGGACGACCTCCACCGATCCCACACGCTCGCGCAGCACCGGCACCCGCCCCCGACGTGAGGCGGCGTCGGTGGTGAGCACGGTGACCTCATGCCCGCGGCGGGCCATGTCCTCGGCCAGCTGGCTGCACACCGTCACCGGCCCGCCGAACGAAAGGGCAGGCACGTAATAGGGGATGACGTAGGCGATTCGCAAGGGCCCGGTCAAGTATCGCCCGCGCGGCCCGCAACGGTGGACGGTCCCGCTCCCGCCCCCGCTCCCGTGGCGGCCGGCGGCTGGCAAAGGAGGGCGCAATGGTAGGTGAGGAGACTGGTGGCCAGACGCGGGGTCGAAGCGAGCAAGGTCCGCTTGACCACATACTTGGCGGTTCCGAGCTTGAACCGGCTCCCCGCCCGCTGCTCGGCGGCATCGTGAATGGCGCGCGAGGGCGTGTACAGCCGTTGCTTCAACACGGTGAGCCCGCAGGTTTGCAGGAGCAACCGGATGGTCCGAGGCGAGAAGAAGTTGATGTGCCCCACTCCGTCCGGCCGATAGCTCTCTCCCATCATCCACTCGGCCGAGAGGTTGTCCTCGGTGGGCACCTCCACCAGGACGTGGTTGCCCAGGCGGCTCGCCTCGTAGAGCAGGAGCCGAGGATTCTCCACGTGCTCGATGACGTGGCTGAGGATGACCAGGTCGAACTGCCGCTGACGGTAGGGGAGCCGGTAGCCATCAAAAAGTGAACACTCCACCAGGTGCGGTATCTCTCGCTTGCGAATGATCTCCACAGCGGAGGACGAGATCTCCGCGGCATAGAGGCGCTGGCCGAACGCCAGCTGGCTGAGACGAAGGAG
This sequence comes from Myxococcota bacterium, assembly GCA_046734815.1. GTDB lineage: Bacteria > Myxococcota_A > Polyangia > Fen-1088 > Fen-1088 > CAVYGB01. The sequence goes on from JBKPRZ010000179.1 coordinate 29,343, forward strand.
GACCGAGCCCTCGCCCGCCCCGATCTCCAGGACAGTGGCCGGGGCGAGGTCACGGGCGAGGTCGACCACACTTTGCGCCTTGTCGAGCGCGCCCAGCCACCGCCAGGCCGCCTCCGACCCGTCGTAGGCGTGGTCGTAGAGAGCCTGGAGGTCCTTTCGCACCTGGGGCTGGCCCATGTCGTCCGCATCAATACCCCGAAGGTTTCTCTGGTTCAAATCCGGCGGCCCGCGTTGACGCCCGGGATTGGCTTGTCTACGTTACGTTCATGTTGGGCTACGCAGCGGCGGCCTTCGTCAGGCGGCGGTGCTGGTGAGCTGGTGACGAGGAACGCCAGCCCGTGACCCGGTCCTCCCTGCACGACACGCTGGTGCGGCTGGCGCCCCGTTCGGCGGCCCTCCGGCTGGCGGTCTACCTGCGGGAGATGGCCCGCCTGGGGCGGTCGGCCGGGCCCGGTCCGCTGGGCGGCTGGATGCGCGAGTTCCCGCGCTGGCAACGGACCATCCGGTCAGGGGTGAGCCCGCTGCAGGCGCAGACCCCCTGGATCACCTACGGCGCCATCCGCTTCGTCGAGGAGTTGCTGCGGCCGGAGATGCGGGTGTTCGAATACGGCGCCGGGGGATCGACCCTGTTCTTCGCCGCGCGCGTCCGCGAGGGGGTCTCGGTGGAGCACGACCCGGCCTGGGCGCAGGCCGTCCGCGCCGCGCTGGCCGAGCGGGGGCGCACGAACTGGAAGGTCCAGCTTGTCGAACCGGTGGCCGACGACAACGGCGCCGACCCGGCCGATCCCGATGGCTACGCGTCCTCGGATCCGCCCTCGGCCGGGCGGTCGTTCCGGGCCTATGCCGCCGCCATCGAGGCCTTCCCCCCGGCCAGCTTCGATCTGGTGGTCATCGATGGACGCGCGCGCCCCTCCTGCTTCCGGCACGCCTGGCCGCGGGTCACGCCGGGCGGGTGGCTGCTGCTCGACAACGCCGAACGCGCCACCTACGGCCGCGTGCACGTCGAGCTCGAGCGCATGGGCTGGAGCAAGCGGTGCTTCCCCGGCCCCACGCCCTACGCGTTCAACTTCTCCGAGACCTGCCTCTGGCAGCGCCCCTCCTGAGGGCTGTCGGCGCACGAGACACCTGCAGGCCCGGCCAATCCCGCGCCGTAGGGGGCGGTCCTGCGTCGCGATCGGCGGAGAGTTCAGCAGCGGCAGCAGCGATGCTGTATCATGCGGCGAGGCGTTGCATCGCGGGGCTGCAGAGCTCCGCACAGGACCTCGGGAGGTCGAGAGCATGAAAGTCGTGATTCTGGCCGGCGGCATGGGTACCCGTCTCAGCGAGGAGACAGCGGTCAAGCCCAAGCCGATGGTCGAGATCGGCGGCAAGCCGATCCTGTGGCACATCATGAAGATCTTCTCCGCCCACGGCCTGCACGAGTTCGTGATCTGCCTGGGGTACAAGGGCTACGTCATCAAGGAATACTTCGCGAACTACTTCCTCCACACCTCGGACGTGACCATCAATCTGGCCACCAACGGTCTGGAGGTTCACAACAGCAAGGCCGAGCCCTGGAAGATCACCCTTGTCGACACCGGGGACCAGTCCATGACCGGCGGGCGGCTCAAGCGGGTGGCGCCTTACCTCCACCCCAACGAGCGGTTCTGCATGACCTACGGCGACGGGCTGGCGGACATCAACGTCACCGACCTGATCCGCTTTGCCAAGAAACGTGGGACCCTGGCCACCTTGACCGCCACCCAGCCGGGAGGCCGGTTCGGCGCGCTGGAGCTGTCGGACGAGACGGTGCGCGCGTTCCGGGAGAAGCCGGCCGGGGACGGCGGCTGGATCAACGGCGGGTTCTTCGTGCTCCACCCCGAGGTGCTCTCGTACATCGAGGGCGACGGCACGGTGTGGGAGCGCGAACCGATGGAGCGCCTGGCGAAGGAGGGGCAGCTCTCGGCTTACTTGCACCGGGGTTTCTGGCACCCGCTCGATACCCTGCGCGACAAGCGGGCGCTGGACGAGCAGTGGAGCGGGGGCGCGGCGCCCTGGAGAATCTGGGACTGATGGACCGCCGCTTCTGGCGGGGCAGGCGGGTGCTCCTGACCGGACACACCGGCTTCAAGGGAAGCTGGCTGTCCCTCTGGTTGCAGGAGGCGGGCGCGGAAGTGCTCGGTTACGCCCTCGATCCACCCACCGAGCCGAGCTTGTTTTCCCTGGCCGACGTGGCGGCGGGAATGAAACACGTGCTGGGCGACGTGCGGGACGCCGAGAAGGTGCGCCACCTGTTCAAGGACTTCCAGCCCGAGATGGTCTTTCACCTGGCGGCGCAAGCTCTGGTGCGAGACTCCTACGAGCGGCCGGTCGAGACCTTCGCCACCAACGTGATGGGCACCGCGCACGTGCTGGAGGCCGTCCGGGCCACGCCGTCGGTGAAGGTGGCGGTGATGGTCACCAGCGACAAGTGTTACGAGAACCGCGAATGGGTATGGGGCTACCGGGAGCAGGACCCCATGGGCGGTCACGATCCCTATTCCGCCAGCAAGGGCTGCGCCGAGCTGGTGGTCGCGTCGTATCGACGGTCCTTCTTCGCCGATGGCTCGGGGCGAGCGGCGGCGCTGGCCAGCGTGCGGGCCGGCAACGTGATCGGCGGCGGTGACTGGGCCCGCGACCGGTTGCTGCCGGACGCCGTGCGCGCCTTTGCCAGGGGACAATCGCTGGTGGTGCGGAACCCGGCCGCGGTACGACCCTGGCAACACGTGCTCGAGCCGCTGGATGGTTACCTGCGGCTGGCCGAGCAGCTGCACGCGGACGGACCGCGGTTCGAGGGCGCCTGGAACTTCGGGCCCGACGACACCGATTCGCGGAGCGTGGAGGAGGTCATCGGGCTGGTGACCCGGCTGTGGGGTGAGGGGGTCGCCTGGGAACGGGATGGAAGCGTGCAGCCGCACGAAGCCCGGTCCCTGCGTCTGGATTGTTCTAAGGCCAGGCTGCTGCTGGGCTGGAAGCCGCGGCTGGACCTGGAGGCGGCGCTGGGCTGGGTGGTCGCCTGGTACAAGGACTGGCAGCACGGAGCCAACATCCGGGCGCTCAGCTTGCGCGACATCAACCGGTACGAGGCGCTGCGATCATGACTCAATCGAAGGTGCACTGCCGCCTGTGCGAGGCGGAGCTGTCGCGGGTATTCGTCGACCTCGGGATGTCGCCGCTGTCGAACGCCTACCTGCCGTCCGACCGGCTGCACGAGATGGAGCCTTTTTACCCGCTGCGGGTGTACGTGTGCGAGCGTTGCCTGCTGGTCCAGCTGCCCGAGGTGCAGAAGGCGGCCAGCATCTTCGGCGACGAGTACCTCTACTTTTCCTCGTACTCCGATTCCTGGCTGCGCCACTGCGAGCGCTACGCGGCCATGGCCTGCGAGCGCTTCCAGTTGTCGCGCGACAGCCTGGTGGTCGAGCTGGCCAGCAACGACGGGTACCTCCTCCAATATTTCCTGGCCCGCGGCATTCCCGTGCTGGGGGTCGAGCCGTCGAGCAACGTGGCCAGGGTGGCGGTCGAGCAGAAAGGGGTGCCCACCCTGGTGCGCTTCTTCGGGGTGGAGACCGCCCGCCAGCTGCGCGCCGAGGGCAAGACCGCCGACCTGATCGTGGGCAACAACGTGCTGGCGCACGTGCCGGACCTTCACGATTTCGTGGGCGGCATGAAGGAGCTGCTGGCCCCGGGCGGCACCATCACGGTCGAGTTCCCGCACCTGGTCCGGCTGATCGAGCAGAATCAGTTCGACACCATCTACCACGAACATTTCAGCTACTTCTCCTTCCTCACCGCCCGCAAGGCCTTCGAGGCCCATGGGATGCTGGTCTTCGACGTGGAGGAATTGCCCACCCACGGAGGTTCGTTGCGGCTGTACGTGCGCCACGCGGAGGGCGATCGTCGGCCGGTCACCCCCGCGGTGGGCGAGCTGGACGCCAGGGAACGCGCCGCCGGCTACGCCGAGCTGCCCGCCCACCTGGCCTTCCGCACCCGCGTCGAACGCACCAAGCGCGACCTCCTCGCCTTCCTGATCGAGGCCCGGAGCGCGGGCAAGCGGGTCTGCGGGTACGGCGCTCCCGCCAAGGGTAACACCCTGCTGAACTACTGCGGCGTGCGCGAGGACTTCGTCGACTTCACGGTCGATCGCAGCCCGCACAAGCAAGGGCGTCACCTGCCGGGAACCCACATCCCGATCTTCGCGCCCGAGCGCCTGGATCAGGCGCGCCCGGACTACGTCCTGATCCTGCCATGGAACCTGAAGGACGAGATCATCACCCAGTTGTCGGCGGTGCGCGGCTGGCGTGGCCGCTTCGTGGTTCCCATCCCGCAGCTCGAGATCATCGAATGAAGGTCACGCCCGCGGGCCTCGACGGGGCGTTCGCGATCGATCTCGAGCCACACACGGACGAGCGCGGTTTCTTCGCCCGGTCGTTCTGCGCCGACGAGCTGGCCCGGCACGGGCTGAACGGCCGGGTCAGCCAGATGAACGTGTCGTTCAACCGCAGCAAGGGCACCCTGCGCGGCATGCACTACCAGCGCGATCCGCACGGCGAGGAGAAGATCGTGCGCTGCACGCGCGGTAGCATCGTGGACGTGATCGTGGACATTCGGCCCCGCTCGTCCACCCGCGGCCGCTGGGTGGCGCTGGAGCTCACGGCGGACAACCGCCGTGCGCTGTACATTCCCCTGGGCTTTGCCCATGGCTTCCAGACCTTGACCGACGACGCCGAGGTGCTGTACCTGATGAGCAACTCGTATGTGCCCGGGTCGGCCGCCGGGTATCGATACGACGATCCCGTCTTCGGGATCCGCTGGCCCGAGCGCCCCACCGTCATCTCGGCCAAGGACCTGGATTACCCGCCGTTCGAGGCCGCATGAAACGCGCGCTGGTCACCGGTGCGGGCGGCTTCGTGGGCCGCTGGACCTTGCAAGCGCTGATCGAGCGCGGCTACGAGGTGCACGCCTGGGACCTGCGCGAAGCTCCGCCCGGGCAAGAGCGGATCACCTGGCACCGGGGGGACCTGCTCGCCCCGGGCGAGATCGGGCGCGTCCTCCGCTCAGTGCGACCCACCCACCTCCTGCACATGGCGTGGTACGCGGCGCACGGGAAGTTCTGGCACGCCGAGCAGAATGTGCCCTTCTTGCAGGCCAGTCTCGAGTTGCTGCTGACCTTCCAGGAGATCGCCGGGCAGCGGATGGTCGGGGTGGGGACCTGCGCGGAATACGACTGGGCCCACGGGTACTGCGCCGAAGGCGTGACCCCGTTGCGCCCGGCAACCCTGTATGGCGTGGCGAAAGATGCGCTCCGGCGCGTCCTCGAGAGCTTTGCTCCCGGACGCGGCATCAGCTGGGCCTGGGCCCGGCTGTTCCTGCTGTACGGACCGAACGAGGACCGCCGCCGCCTGGTGGCCTCGGCCATCACGTCGCTGCTGCAGGGGCAGGAAGCGCCCTTTTCCCATGGGCAGCAGGTCCGCGACTTCATGCACGTCCGGGACGTGGCGGGCGCGCTGGTGGCCCTGCTGGACTCGGCGGTGGAGGGCGCGGTCAACGTCGCCTCGGGCACCCCCACCCGCATCCGCGACCTGGTGGAAGAGATCGCCGGGATCCTGCAGACCCCCCAGCTGGTTCGCTTCGGGGCGTTGCCCGCGCCCCCCGACGATCCCCCGCTGCTGCTGGCCAGCACGCGCCGGCTGGTCGAGGAGGTGCGCTTCGTCCCGCGCTTCGATCTGCACGCGGGTCTGAAGGACACGATCGAGTGGTGGCGCGGATCCCCGGGTCTGAGCGTTCGAGCTGATGAGCGTCCTTCCGACCGGTAGAACGCGCCGGCTGGCGCTGCTGGCATTGAAGCTGGTGGTCACCGGCACCTTGATCGCCTGGGTGTTGTCGCGCGTGCAGGTGCGGGAGCTGGCCGGCAACCTGCGGGCCAGTCTGGGATGGTGGCTCTTCGCGGCGCTGCTGGTAGGGGCCGTGAACGTGACGCTGACGGCGGTGCGCTGGCGGCTGATGCTGGTGGCGCTGGGCGCCTCGCTGCCGCTGCGGCGGGCGGTGGCGCTGCTGTGGGCGGGGATGTTCTTCAACGCGTTCTTGCCGTCGGGGATGGTGGGCGATGCCCTGCGGGGCGCCTGGACCGCCCGGGCGATGGACGGAGCGCGGGCCTACTGGTCGGTGCTGCTGGACCGGGTGGCGGCACTGGGCGCGCTCACCATCCTGTGCGCGATCGGACTGGCGCTGCCGCACGGGCGGGCGCTGGCGGCCGCCCCCACCCTGATGATCGCCTGCGCGGTGCTGGGGCTACCGGCGCTGGCCACCCTGGCGGCGCCCGAGCAGATCGCGCGCCTGGCCGCCCGGGTGGGCGGGGCGCGCGTGCGCCGGGCGCTGGAGGGCCGGATCACCGATCCCCCGGCAGCGGGACCACGCCTGAAGGCGGTGTTGCTGGCCGGGGTGGTCCATCTGATCATCGTGCTCGATGTCGTGTTGATCGCGCGGGCCGCCCGGCTGCAGCTGCCCTGGACGGTGTTGCTGGTCGTGGTGCCGGCGATGCTGACGGCGGCTTACGTGCCGGTGTCCATCTCGGGCATCGGCGTGCGGGACGTGGCCATGGTCGAGCTGCTGGGGCAGGTGGGCGTGCCGCCGGCGGGGGCGCTCACCGTCTCTTTCCTGGTCCTGGGGCTCTCGTTCCTGCTCAGCCTGGTGGGCGGGCTGGTGTACCTGGTCGAGCGCGGCCGGCATGCCGCCCCGCCGCCACCCTGACCGTCAGCCCTCGACGATCTCGCCCGAGAACACGCGGTGGCTCTGGCCTGCCGCGTCCCTCAGCAGAAGCGCGCCCTCGTCGTCGACGTCCACGGCCAGGCCCTGCAGGGACCCGCCCGGGCGATCGACCCGCGCCGGGCGGGGCAGGGCGGCCAGGGAGCGCCAGGTGGGCAGGAAGCTTCCCGCTCCCTCGGCCAGGGCCCGGTCGTAGGCCGGCTCGAAGCGCTCGAGGATGGCGGCCAGCAGGGCGCCGCGGTCCTGCGGCTGACCGGTGGCGAGCCGCAGCGACGTCGCCCGCCCGGCCAGCTCGGCCGGGAACCCGGTCGCGTTCACGTTCACGCCGATTCCGACGACCACGTGTTTGATGCGGTCGCGCTCGGTGGCCATCTCGGTCAGCACGCCGACCAGCTTGCGCGGTCCGGAGGGATCCTCCAGCAGCAGGTCGTTGGGCCATTTCAGCCGCGGCGACACCCCGCGCGCCTGCAGCGCCTGCGCGATGGCCACGCCGGTCAGCAGGGTCAGGGGCGGCAGCTGCCAGGGGGGACGTTCGGGCCGGAGCAGCAGCGAGACGTAGAGGTTCTCGCCGGGCGGCGAGTGCCAGCTGCGTCCCATCCGCCCGCGCCCGCCCGTCTGGGTGTCGGCGACCACCACCAGGCCCTCCGGGGCTCCCTCCCGCGCGCGGGCGGCGGCCCGATCGTTGGTGGACTCGCACACCGCGTGCGCCTCGTACAGCCGCCCCATCCGGGTGGTGCGCAGCAGCGCCCGCATCCGGTCGGGCTCGAGGTCGGCGGGGAGGGCGGTCATCAGCGGGCGGCAGGCAGGAGGTTCAGCTCGAGCGAGAGGTCCACCGCGCGCGCCGAGTGGGTCAGGGCGCCGGCCGAGATGATGTCCACGCCGGTCTCGGCCAGCTCGCGCACGCGCGCCAGGGTCACCCCGCCCGACACTTCGAGCAGCGGGTGCGGCGTGGCCCGCGCCGCCCGCTCGACCGCCTGCCGCACCTGCGCGGTGTCGAAGTTGTCCAGAAGCACGATGTCCGCGCCGGCGGCGAGGGCCTCCTCGAGCTGCGTCAGGGTGTCGACCTCCACCTCGATGCGCAGGCTGTGCGGGGCGGCCGCCCGCGCCCGGCGCACGGTCTCGGTGAGCGAGCGCCCGGCAGCCAGGTGGTTGTCCTTGATCAGCACCCCCGAGCCCAGGTCGAAGCGGTGGTTGGACCCGCCGCCCGCGCGCACCGCCAGTTTCTCGAGCACGCGGGCGCCCGGATAGGTCTTGCGCGTGTCGGCGATCCGGGCGCGCGTGTGCGCCACGGCGTCGACGAACGCGCGCGTGGTGGTGGCGATCCCTGACAGCCGCTGCAGGAAGTTCAGCGCCGTGCGCTCGGCGCGCAGGATGCCCCGGGCAGCGCCGCGGGCGCGCAGCAGGACGGCGCCGGGCGGGCCGCGATCGCCGTCGCGGCAGGCGGCCTCGACCGCCAGCCCGGGGTCGACCCGTCGAAACACCTCTGCCGCGACCGGCAGACCCGCCACCACCACGTCCTCGCGGGCGACGACCTGGGCGGTCGCCTGCACGTCGGGCTCGATGACCGCGTCTGTGGTCACGTCCCCGCGGCCGAGGTCCTCGTCCAGGGCCAGGTCGATCAGCCGGTGGGCCGCGGGGGTCAACCAGTCGGCGGAGCGCTCCATGGCGCCCAGCTTATCAGCCGCGGGCTCAGACCACCGCCGAGCGCGGCATCAGGCTGGACATCCAGTCCTCGACCGGCCAGCCGCGGTTGCGGGCGGTCTTCTTCAGCCGCGGGTCCGGGTTGACCGCCACCCGGTGGGTCACCCGCTCGAGCATCGGCAGGTCGGTGAACGAGTCGGTGTAGAACCAGCTGGCGCCGACGTCGATCGCGTGGCTGCGCCCCAGGCTCTCGGCCCAGTGCACCTTGCCCGAGCCGAAGCAGGCCGGGCCGCGCAGCTGGCCGGTCAGCTTGCCGCGCTGGACCTCGAACTCGGTCGCCCCCACCGCCTGGACCGACAGCGCGCGCGCGACCGGCTCGACGATGTAGCGGGGCGAGGAAGAGAGCAGGGCGAGCACGTGGCCGCTCTCGCGGTGGCGCTCGACCGCGCGCAGGCCCGCCGGCAGCAGGCGCGGCAGGACCTCGTCCTCGACCAGCCGCTGGCACTGCTCGGCGAAGTCGTCCTCGGTCTTGCCGCGCAGGAAATCCGCGACGTGCGCGGTGATGGTCGGCAGGTCGACGATGGCCAGCCGGTACTTGGCCAGCCAGCTCAGCGCCCGCAACGCCTTGGCCAGCGAGATCTCGCCGCGACGCCGCAGATCCCGCAAGAAAAGGCGCCCCGTGTTGCAGGCCACAAGGGTGCAGTCCAGGTCGAAAAAGGCGGCGACATTCATGACTTGCCCGGATGAAGCTAAGCTTCCGCTCTTCATAGTACCATCCGGGAACATCGGCTGTTTGGGCCAGTGATTGACTGTGCCGATGGTGCGCGCTATCAACGGGGCCCAACACGGATGCGAGTCACGGGCGGGACCGATCGGGGGAGGAAAATCCGAACGCCGCGCAGCAGCGGAACGCGCCCGACAGCCTCCCGGGTTCGCGAGGCCATCTTCAACATCCTCGGCCCGCCGCCCGAAGGACCCGTGCTCGACCTGTACGCCGGCACAGGTGCGCTGGGCATCGAGGCGCTGTCGCGCGGCGCTCCCCGCGCCGTGTTCGTGGAACGCGACGGGCGGGCACTGGGCGCGCTGGCGCGCAACCTGCGCGACCTGGGGCTGTCGGAGCGGGCCACCGTGCTGGGCACCAACGTCCGGGCGGCCCTCGCCCGGCTGGACACCGAGCAGCCGTTCGACTGGGTGTTCATCGATCCGCCCTACGCGACGCCCGAGGCGGAGCGCTCGCTGGCCTCGCTGGCGGGCAACGACCTCCTGGCTCCCGGTGCGGTGGTGATCGTCGAGCACGACAAGCGTCAGCTGCCCCCCGACTCGGTGGGCGACCTGAAGCTGGTCAACCGGCGCATCTACGGCGACACCGGAGTGTCCTTCTACCGCCGGACGACCGGTCTTGTCTGACGGGCGGCCAGCCGGCGCGCCCGGCCTGGTGGCGATCTACCCCGGTTCGTTCGACCCGATCACGAACGGGCACGTCGACATCCTGCGGCGCTCGCTGCAGCTGTTCGACCGGGTGATCGTGGCCATCGCCGAGAACGTGCGCAAGCAGCCGCTGTTCTCGACCGCCGAACGGGCCCAGATGGTGCTGCAGAGCCTGGGCGCCGAGCCGCGGGTGGAGGTGGACTCGTTCACCGGGCTGCTCGTCGATTACGCCCACCGCCGGGGTGCGCGGGTCATCGTCCGCGGGCTGCGGGCGATCGCCGACTTCGAGTACGAATTCCAGTTCGCCCACATGAATCGCCATCTGGCCCCGGACGTCGAGACGCTGTTCCTGATGACCAGCGACGACAGCTTCTACGTGTCCTCATCTCTGGTAAAAGAGGTGGCGGCCAACGGGGGCGACATCTCCCGCATCGCCCCCCCGGCGGTGGTCCAGGCCTTGAAGAAGAAGTTCAAGAAGGTGAGCGGAAAAGAGCAATGAGACTGGCGAAGCGGCTGAGCGTGATCGAACCATCGATGACCCTGAAGGTGTCGGCCAAGGCGGCCGAGCTGAAGGCCAAGGGTGTCGATGTGGTCAGCTTCGGAGCGGGCGAGCCCGACTTCGACACCCCGGCGCACATCAAGGAAGCGGCCAAGAAGGCGCTGGACGCCGGCGCCACCAAGTACACCCAGGTCGAGGGCACACCGCAGCTGCGCAAAGCCGCGGCGGCCTGGTTCAGCAAGGCCCATGGCCTGGACGTCTCGCCCGGCGAGGTGATGGTCAGCGCGGGCGCCAAGCAGGTCATCTTCAATGCCTTTCACGCCGTGCTGGACGAGGGGGACGAGATCATCCTGCCGGCCCCGTACTGGGTCAGCTACTCGGAGATCGCCAAGCTCGCCGGTGCGAAACCGGTGCCGGTGGTGTCGCGGCCGGAGGACGGTTTCGTCGTCAATCCCGACGCGGTCGCCAAGGCCATCACCCCGCGCACGCGGATGATCCTGGTGGTCTCGCCCTGCAACCCCACCGGCGCGGTGTACGACGAGAAGACCCTGCGCGCGCTGGCGGATCTGGCGGTCAAGCACGACCTGTGGATGCTGACCGACGACATCTACCGGACGCTGATCTACGGAGACGCCCGCTTCGTCCAGCCGGCCACCTTCGGTCCGGAGGTGCGCAAGCGGACCATCATCGCGGACGGGGTGTCCAAGGCGTTCGCGATGACCGGGTGGCGCATCGGCTTCGCGATGGCGCCTCCGGCGGTCATCGAGGCCATGGGCACCTTGCAGGGGCAGTCGACCACCAACGCGGCCGCGGTCAGCCAGGCGGCGGCGCTGGCGGCGATCGAGGGTCCCACCGACGAGCTCGAGAAGATGCGGACCGAGTTCGACCGCCGCCGGCGCTACATGGTCGACGCCCTGCGGGCCATCCCGGGGATCAAGTGCACCGAGCCGCGGGGCGCGTTCTACGCCTTTCCGGACCTGTCGGCCTTCAACGGCCGCAAGACGCCGGCCGGCAAGGTGATCGATGGCGACCCGTCGCTGTGCGAGTACCTGATCGAGGAGGCGCGGGTGGCGGTGGTCCCTGGATCCTCCTTCTACGCACCCGGTTTCGTGCGGCTGTCGTATGCCACCTCGCAGGCGAACATCGAGAAGGGCGTGTCCCGCATGGGGCAGGCCCTGGCCAAGCTGGTCTGATCGTTCGGCGGCGCTGGCCGGCCTGGGCGCCACCGCCCTGCTGGCCTGTGCCGGCCCGGGCCTGAGCCCGGTGGGCACGGCCGCGCCGGCGGCAGCTGTGGCCTGCGGCCCGGGCGTCTCCGGGGCGGAACCGGAGGCGCTGGGCTTCGCCCTGGCCTGGCTGGACCCGGCGGTCCCGCGCGATCTGGACGCCCTCGACGCCTGGGTGGCCCAGAAGGGCGCCCCCACCGCCGCCGTGCGCGTCGATCCGCCGGAGGACAGCGGGCTGGCCGGTCTGACCGGGCCGTCGCGCTGCCCGGGGCTCGAGCCGAGCCGCGTCTCGATCGAGGGCGAGCCGCCGCGCCTGCGGACCGCGCCAGCGACGCCGCTGGAGGCGGAGCAGGAGGCCACGGCCCGCGGTCTGTTCGCCGCTGGCCGATTCCCGGAGGGTCGGGCGGCGTGGCAGGAGGCCGCTCGCCGGCAGCCGGTGCCGGTGCCGGCGGGCGGGCTGGGGGTGGCCGCCAGCTACGCCGACGAGGAGCGCTGGGCGGAGGCGCTGGCCGCCTACCAGGACGTGGCGGCTCGTTTCCCCTGGAGCCCCGAGGCGCAGGCCGGACTGGGGCGGGCCCTGCGGGCCTCGGACCGGCGGGTCGAGGCGGTCGATGCGCTGTCGAAGGCGCTGGCGCTGCGGCCGCGCGCGCCGGCGGTCCGGGCGCTGGTGGCCAGCGACGCCTTCGCCGAGCTGCACCCGGTGCTGATACCACCCGCCACCCGGCTGGAAGCGAACGGGGCCACCCGCTGGGTGCAGATGACGGCCGAGGACCGTGATCCCAAGGACCCGATGGTGATCGAGGAGGCGGCGGTGTACGCCCGCTGCAAGGAGGCCTTCCGCGGCTCGGCCGATCTACGCCGGGCGGCCACCGGACGCGAGCTCGCCAGCTGGCTGTGGACGCCGGCCGAGGAGAGCGTGTGCGCGGCGCTCTGGCTGCGCAGCTACCTGCGCCACCGCGGGCAGGGTCGGGCCGCCCACGCCGGCCTCGACGCGCTGGAGGAGATCGCGCGCGGCGGGTTCCTGGAGGAGCGCGCCCTGTACGACCTGGGCGCCTGGGTGCACGTCGGCGCCCCGCTGCTGCTCGACCGGGAACGCCGGATCCGGCTGTACACCTTCGTGGAGAAGTTCCGGGTCAGCCCACGGCGCGATGCCGGCTGGCTGTTTCCCTAGGAGCAGACCAGATAACAGCGCTCAGGAGTGAGCGCTGGGGCCGCTGCGCTTGCGGCGCAGCTTCTCGACCAGGGTGGTGCGGTTCAGTCCCAGCAGCTCGGCGGCGCGGTTCTTGTTGCCGCCGGTACGCTGCAGGGCCTCGGCGATCATCCGGTCCTCCACCGCCTCCAGGATGGCGCGCAGGTCGGTACCGTCGGCGGGCAGCTCCGGGACCGCCGAGGGGATGGGCGAGCTGGTCTCGCGCGGCGGTGACCGCAGGGCGGCCGGCAGGTCGGCAGCGCCCAGCGGGCCGGTCCCCTTCATGATGACCAGGCGCTCGATCAGGTTCTCCAGCTCGCGGATGTTCCCCGGCCAGGCGTGCCGCATCAGGATGGCCATCGCCTCGCTGTCCACGCCGGTCACCTGGCGCCGGTGGTGCTCGTTGGCCCGGCGGATGAAGTGTTCGGTCAGAAGCGGGATGTCCGAGCGCCGCTGGCGCAGCGGAGGCAGCTCGATGGGGATGACGTTCAGCCGCCAGAACAGGTCGGCGCGGAAGCGGTTGGCGGCGACCTCGGCCTCCAGCTTGCGGTTGGTCGCGGCCAGGATGCGGACGTCCACCTCGACCGGATGGGTCTCGCCGATGGGATAGAACTCGCCGTCCTGGATCAGGCGCAGCAGCTTGGCCTGCACGCCCAGCTCCATCTCGCCGATCTCGTCGAGGAAGATGGTGCCGCCGTCGGCCTGCGAGAACCGCCCGATGCGGGTGGCGGTGGCGCCGGTGAACGAGCCCCGGGCGTGCCCGAACAGCTCCGATTCCACCAGGGTGTCGGGGATGGCGGCGCAGTTGACCGCCACGAACGGCTTGCGCGCGCGCGGCGAGCCGGCCACCAGCGACTTGGCCACCAGCTCCTTGCCGGTGCCGGATTCGCCGGTGATCAGCACGGTGCACTTGGTGTCGGCCACCTGGGAGATGATGCTCAGCACCGGGGCCATGGCCGGGTCGTTGCCCAGCAGCCAGGGGGCGGTGTGGTCGCGCCAGCCGAACGGATCGCTTGCCGCCAGGGTGGCGGTCACCGAGGGGGTCGGGCTCTGCAGGGCCCCGTTGAGCGCCTCCTCCAGGCCCTTGAACTCGAACGGCTTGATGAGAAAGTCGCGCGCCCCGGCGCGGATGGCCCGCACGGCGTCGGGGATCTCGGCGCTGCCGCTCATGACGATGACCGGCGTGGAGGGACGCTTGCGTCGCGCGGCCTCGAGGATCTCGAAGCCGTCGACCTTGGGCATGCGCAAGTCGGTCAGGATGACGTCGAAGTCCTCGCGCTCCAGGCGCGCCAGACCGCCGGGGCCGTCGGCGGTGACGACCTCGAAGGAGGCCGCCCGCAGCAGACGCGCCAGCCCACGGCACAGGGCCTCCTCGTCGTCGCACAGGAGAAGCTTGGTCATCCGATCGAGATCGCGACCTTGCTGCTGGTTCACACCCGCCGAACGCACCCTAATGACCCGGCTACCAACGTGAGGGACAGTACAAGCCTGTTTTCAGTGTCGCATTTTTGGCCGGACAGGGTCAACTCCCGGCGGGGTGGCACGAATGGGGACGCTCTGCGCAGGTGGACGCCCCTGTGCTTGATTCCCCTGGCCAGCGTTGCATAGATAGACGGGATGGTTGACCCGGTCTCCACGCTTCTCCTGGCGATCGAGAGGGAGACGGCGTTGCTGCCGGCGGGGAAGCTGTTTCCCGTCCGACCGAGCGCGCGGCTGCCGGAGCGGCTGGCGGAGGCGTGTGGGCGGCCCATCCCGGGTGGGGTATCGGCGTTCTTCTCGCGCTACGACGGAGGTGTATTCGCGCGCGAGGTGCGGCTGTTCTCGTTCGACGAGAGCCTGCGCCTCAAGCGCGACCCCAGGCGCTCGGGTGAGCTGAAGGGGCTGTGGCCCATCGTCGAGCGGCATGGCCGCCTGTTCGCCCTCGACGCGGAGTGCCTGGGTCCGGACGGCGAATGGCCGGTGGTGGAGCTGGCGGACCGCAGCGTGGATCGTGCGGGCAGCACCTTCCTGCGGTACCTGCATGCGCTGCTCGCGGACATGTCGCCGGATCCGTCACTCACCGACGCCGGCCGCGCCGAGGAGCGGTGCCGGCGCGATCCCGCGCTGGCCGAGCACTGGGTGGACTGGGTCGAGCTGCTGGACCGCGCCGGCCGGCTGGAGCAGGCCGACGAGGTGCTGTTCGAGGGCCTTCGTAGCTCCAACCCGCTGGGGCCGGCGCTGCTGATGGTGGCCGGGCTGCGGGCGGTGGACCGCGGCGACCGGGATGCGCTCGAGCGGGCGATCCAGGACGCGCTCGAGCTGGAGCCGCTGACCGCGCGGGACGACGACGCCCGCCTGGACGCGGCGGCGGTGGCACTGGTGATCGCCCAGGAGCAGGGGGCCCGGGCGGCGCTGGCCAAGGCCCGCGAGCTGCTGGGCAGCGCCGCTTCGTCGACCGGGGCCTACTGGCGGGGCGAGACCATCCGCGCGCTCGCCTCGTCACGGAAGGCGCGCGCCGAGCTGGCGCTGTCGGTGGTGCAGTCGCTGATCCCCGACGACCTCGACGTGACCCGGCTGCGCGCGCCCGCGGGGCTGTCGATCGATGGCTTGCTGGCGCTGGTGCGCGGGCGGGACGCGCTGGACCGGGGCGAGCTGGACGAGGCCTTGCCGGCGGCGCGCGCGGCGGTGGCCGATCTGCCCGAGCTGGGCCTGGCCCACGCGCTGCTGGCCGAGGTGCTGAACGCGCGTCGCGAGCGCGGCGGGCTGGAGGCGGCCCGGCGGGCGGCGGATCTGAACCCGGCGCTGATCGAGGCGTGGCGGGAGCTGGGCGACGGCTATCTGGAGCAGCGGCAAGCGGCCAAGGCCGAGGAGGCCTACCGCGAGCTGTGCCGGCGCGACCCGGGCAGCGGGCTGGGGCTGGCAAAGCTGGCCCAGGCCCAGCTGGAGCAGGGACGCACGCGCGAGGCGCTGGAGACCGTGGAGAACGCGGCCGAGCGCGGGGGCGACGTCTTCTTCGTCAACGCCGTCCGCGGCGACGTGCTGGCCGAGATGAGCCGGCACGTGGAGGCGGCGGAGGCGTACGACCAGGCGCTGGTGGTCGAACCCGAGGACCACTGGGCCCTGCACCAGGCCGCGCTCGAGCACAGCCGCGCCGGCAACAACGATCGGGCGATGGAGCTGTTCGAGCGCGCCATCGCCTTCGATCGCGAGGGCTGCCACCAGACCCTGGTGGACTACGCGGACCTGATGCGCCGGCAGGGCCGCATCGGCGATGCCGTCCGTCTGTACCGACGGGCGGTGGCGGCGGTGCCGAACGACCCCGAGTGGCGCCAGGTCCTGCGCGAGGCCGAGCGCGAGCTGCAGTCGGCGCCCAACTGACCGCCAGCTGACCCCGGCGTCCTCGTCGGGCTTGGGCACAACCAACCGCCGGCGTGATCGCGCTCCGCCGGAGCGTGCGCCGTGTTCGTCGGGCGTGCAGGTGCGGATCGTTGGAAGGGCAGGAGGAGCCAGCCCGATGAGCACAGCCCCGATCTCTCATCGTGGTCGTTCCCGATCGCCGTCGGTGCTGATCGCCGCCGCGCTCGCCATCGTCCTGGTCGGCGCGCTGGCGGCGCTGCTGGCCTGGCCGGCGCCAGGAAAGCCGGCATCGATGAATGCCCCTGCGCCCGGAGGGGAAGGCGATCCGCAGCTGGCCGCCATGCAGGACGAGATCCGCATGTTGCGGCGCCGGCTCGATCTGCTGTCGCGGCAACCACCGGCCACGACGGCGGCGGCGAAATCCGACCAGACCTCCGCGGGGCCGCCGCCGGTCCCGCTGACCCAGGAGGAGGTCTCGGCCCGTGACCGCCGGCGCTTCGAGGGGCTGGCCACGAAGCTGGCCGCCGAACCGGTGGACGCGCGCTGGGCGCCGGCGACCGAACGCCTGATCGCCGACACGCTCGGCAAGCCCGAATTCAAGGGGAGCAAGCTGCTGGCCAGCACCTGCCGCTCGACCCTGTGCCGGTTCGAGGTCGGTCACGATGACGAGAAGGCGCGCCGCCGGTTCAGCAGCAGCTTGCCGAACCGCTTGCCGTCCCTCCCTTCGGGGTCGATGCGAAACGCCGAGGGCAGCGACCCCCGGACCATCGTGTATGTCGCGCGGGAGGGCCACCGGATCCCGCGCGACGATCCGCAATAGCCGGCGGCGGTTCACATCGACAAGGAGAAACAGATGAGGCGAGCGAGGTTTGGTTTACTGGGAATCACCGCTGTGCTGGCCGTGCTGCTGTTCGGCGCGCGTGCCAGTGACGCCGGCGATCAGAAGATCTTCCCCGGATCGTTCTGCCAGCAGAGGGAATACGGCACCAACGCCCTGAACTTCAGCCTGGGCGGCGGGCAGCTGGCCATGGAAGCCCCGAACGACGGCAACGCGGGTGGCGACGTCTCCTGCCCCATCCTGCGCGACAACGAGGCGAACACCAACGGGTTCAAGTTCTTCGCCTGGGTGTACGACTTCTGGGGCGAGAACGGCGACCACGACCTGGAGAAGGTCATCTGCTCGGTCGGCATCCGCAAGTCCGACGGCAGCGGCCAGCTGGACTGGGAGACCCGCTCCACGGGCGTCGAGCAGACCGGCATGGTCAAGCTGGACTGGGGCAGCTCGCTGGCCACCGGCGAGGCGTTCGCGGTCTATTTCATGGACTGCTTCGTCCCGACCTACTCGCACATCTCCAGCTACCGCATCGACGAGCCCTGAGCGGCGCGGGCGCGGACGGCGGATCAGGGCAAGCCGCGGGCCTGGGCGAGGAGGGCGTCGATCTCGGACTGCTTGAGCTCGCGCTCCTCGGCGTAGGCGATCCCCACCACCGCCCGGACCGCGCCCTGGTCGTCGTGGACCGGGAAGGCCACCGCCGCCTGGGCGTTGACTGCCTTGGCGCCCGGGCGGACGCGCCCGGTGTTGTCGTCCTTGATGTTGCAGGTGGAGATCGGCTGGTCCTGCTCGAGGGCCAGGCCGGCCATGCCCTTGCCCCGGGGCACGGTGCGGACGATCTCCTGCACCGGCGGGGGGATGTTGTAGGCGGCGGCCAGGCTGAGCAGGTCGCCCGACTCTCGCCGGTGCACACTGCCCGCGACCCCGCCGTTGTCGCGGATGAACTTCTCGAGCCAGACCTGGGTGGGGGAAGAGGCCGACATGGCGGGATTATACCGGCGCCCGCGCGACCGGCGAGGCCATCAATCGGCGGGTCCACAGGTCGCTCAGCTTCTCCTGCACCGTGTTTTGCCCCAGGCGTTCGGCCAGATGCCCCCAGTCGACGCTGTCCTGGGCCTGGTCCTGGTTGAAGCAGGAGAAGACGAACACCTCCTTGCCGGTGGCGGGATCGATCTGACGCTGCAGGCACTGCGCGCAGACCTCCTTCATCATGCATTGCATGGGCGAGTTGATGGAGGCGATGGCCACGTGCTCGCGCTGCAGATACGGCTTCAGGACGCCGTGGCGCGCGCGGGTCACCGCCGCCATCATGCGGTCGCTGCCGATGGCGATGATGCGGCGGCAGTCGGACAGCGGCACCACCTGCCGGCCCAGCTCGCCGCTGGCGTGGGCCAGCATGGCCTGCACGATGTTGCCCCGGAACACCCTGTCCTGCGGCCGGCGGGCCACGGGCAGGTCGCCGCTGTCCACGCTCCAGATGACCTCGTCGGTGGCCGCCTCGATCTCGTCGACCTTGTAGACGTCCTCTTTCTTGCGGTAACCGGCGAAATACAGGACCCGGCAACCGTTGTCGCGCAGGGCCCGGGCGATGGAGAACAGCACGGCGTTGCCCAGACCGCCTCCGCACAGCGCCACCGCCTCGCCGCGCGGTATCTCCGTGGGGGCGCCGGTGGGCCCCATCAGCACCACCGGCTCGCCCGGGCGCAGGCGCGCGCACAGCCGGGAGCTGCCACCCATCTCGAGAACGATGAGCGATACCAGGCCGCGCTCGACGTCGACCGAGGCGCCGGTGAGGGCCAGCCCTTCCATCTGCATGCGGGTGGAGCGGCCGTGCCCGTTCGGACCATCGTACACGGGCGAGAGGGTCTCGAAGTTCTGCAGCCGGAAGAATTGCCCCGGCTGAAAGCGCCGGGCGGCCGCCGGCGCGGTCACCACCACCTCGACGATGGTCGGGGTCAGCCGGATCACCTCGTGCACGGTGGGGCGGAGATCGCGATCCAGGCCAGCGGCGAAGCTCTCCCAGGCGGTGTCGCGGGCGGGCTGCTGCTGTGGGTCCAGGCCGGCGACGTGGGGGGCGAACAGCGCAGCCACGTGCGGGTAGCCGTCCTTGGCCGAGGCCATCGCCTTGACCACCGACCCGGCGTAGACGGGGTGGTTGTCTCCGTAGAAGGTAATGAAGCGGCCGCCCTTCGCGTAGGAGGTGAAGAATGCGACCTCGCCCGGGGCCGCCGGCTCCAGGCGCACGCCCTCGGCGCCGCCGTTGGAGGGCCGCACCGCCCGGTAGGCCCGGAAGGCGCGCGCGCGGGCGTCGATGTCGAAGCTGCCCGGGTGCTCGCGCTCGTAGATGACGTTGGGTGAGGTGCCAGCGGCCACCAGCAGGGTGCGCGCGGGCAGGCGCACCCGCTCGCCGGTGGGGTGCACGGCGCCGGCCTGCTCGACCGCGCGCTCGAAGACCACCGCCTGCAAGTTTCCATACTGGTCGGGCTCACACTCGCGCGGGACCAGGTTCTCGATGAAGGAGACGCCCTCCTCGAGGAACTTGGCCACCTCCTCGTGGTTCAGCCGGTAGGCCGGCGACTCCTGCAGGCTGCGCCGGTAGACCAGCGAGACGCCGCCCCAGCTGGCCACCAGGCGGGCGAAGTCGGGAGCCTCGCCGGCGGCGGCGGCGCGCGCCCGTTCAGCGCGCACCTCCCGCCCGTGGGTCACGAACTCGCGCGCCACCTCACGCTCGGCCGGCGTGTACATGGCCCACAGCTGGTCCTCGCCGACGTCGGCCACGAGCGCCTCCCAGCGGGCCAGGAACTTCTCGACCTGCAGCGGGTAATACGCGGCCAGCTCGGTGGTGGTGTCGATGCCGGTCAGCCCGCCGCCCACCACCAGGGCTGGCAGCCGCATTTGCAGGTTGGCCAGGGTGTCGTCCTTGAAGCCGCCGGTCAGTTGCAGAGCCATCAGGAAGTCGGAGGCCTTGCGCACGCCGGGGATCAGGTTGTTCTTGACGTCGATGATGGTCGGCTTGCCCGCGCCGGCGGCGATGGCGATGTGGTCGAAGCCCAGCCGCCAGGCCTCGTCGGCGTCGAAGGTGCCGCCGAAGCGCACGCCGCCGTAGGCACGGAAGTTCCGCCGGCGGGCCAGCCCCAGGTAGATGGCCTGCAGGAAGTTCTTGTCCCAGCGAACGGTGATGCCGTATTCGGCCACCCCGCCGAACCCGGACAGCACGCGCCGGTCCAGCGGGACGGCCATCTCTTTCCAGTCGCGGAGCGGGCGGGGCGGCCAGATGTCGCCGCCCACCAGGTCCGCCGGCAGCGGCTCGAGCTTCAGCCCATCGACCGCCACCACGCCGAACCCCTCGTTGGCCAGGTGGTGGGACAACGTGTAGCCGGCTGGCCCCAGGCCGACCACCAGAACGTTCTTGCCGTTGTAGGGCAGGGCGTGCGGGCGGTTGCGGTTGAGCGGGTTCCAGCGGGTCAGCAGCGAGTAGATCTCGAATCCGTAGGGCAGGGCCAGGATGTCGGTCAGCACGCCGGTCTCGGCCTGCGGGATGTTCACCGGGTCCTGCTTCTGGAAGATGCAGGCCTTCATGCAGTCGTTGCAGATGCGATGGCCGGTGCCGGGCGCCATCGGGTTGTCGATTGTCACCAGGGCCAGCGCGCCCAGCGAGTCGCCTTCCTTGCGCAGGACGTGCATCTCGCTGATCCGCTCGCGCAGCGGGCAGCCGTTCAGCGGGATGCCCAGCGGGTTGCGCTTGGCGGTGCCGTCCTTCTCGCGCAGGCCGTGCGAGCAGGAGTCCTTGCGCCGCTCGTGGCAATAGAGGCAATAGTCCACCTCGCCCAGCACCTCGCGGGCGGTCATGCGCGGGTCGGTCAGACCGAATCCGGT
This sequence comes from Myxococcota bacterium, assembly GCA_046734815.1. Classification (GTDB taxonomy): domain Bacteria; phylum Myxococcota_A; class Polyangia; order Fen-1088; family Fen-1088; genus CAVYGB01. The sequence goes on from JBKPRZ010000179.1 coordinate 50,147, forward strand.
GCGGCCGCGGCGGTGCTCGTCGTGAGCCACCATCAGCTCGGGCAGGTCGGCGCGGGGGCGGCGCAGCGGCACCAGGGTGCTGTGCTCCAGCTTGTGGGGCAGGCGGAAGGCCACCCAGCTGGCCACGCGGTGGTGCGCCTCGGGCTCGTGCTGGTGCACGGCAGCCCAGCGCTCGAACAGGTCCAGCAGCGCCCGCACGAAGGTCAGCTCGGCAGCGGCAGCGCCGTCGATCAGCGCCGCCGGGGGATCGGGCAGGCGCGACACCCGGGCGGCCAGCTGCTGGGCGCCGGTCACGGCCTCGCCGGCAACCGGCGTGGCCAACAGCCCGGTCTCCAGGTCCAGGAGCGCGCACAGCGCCCGGGCGATGCGCAGTTCGCGGTCGGCGTCGCCCTCGGCGAGCGCCGGCAACAGCGTGTCCAGGCGCGCGTCCAGGGTCCGGCCCTCCGCCTCGCTCAGGCTGCCCGGGATGTACTTCTTGATCGCCCGGCGGCTCACGAACTCGCGCAGGCGCAGGACCGGGTGATCGGCGATGGCCGCCGCCCGCAGCGCCGCCAGCGGCTGTCCGACCGCGAACAGCTCGCCCACGAAGGCCGAAAGGTGGCGCGCAACCGCGATCAGCAGATCGCCGTCGGCGGGAGGCACCAGCTCGGCCCCGCCCCGGTAGGCCTCGAAACGTTCGGACAGGGCAGGGTCGGCCGCCGCGAGCACGCGCCGGAAGTCGGCGTCCAGCGCGCGCAGCTTCTCGGGGTCGTGCAGGTCGGCGTAACGGTATCCGCGACCGAGAGGGATGTTGCGGGCGGGGTCGACCGGCGCGTTGCGCCCAACCGGAGCGAAAGCGTAAGGACCGAAGCTCATGGTGACGGTGCTTCTCTATACCCCGCTCGGCGCCGCTTTTCCCAGTCGACCCGTTCGAGAAAGTCCTGCGTCCGCAGGCGGTCCGAGAGGCTGTCGGCGTCCTTCTGCAGCCGCTCGAGCGCGGTCCGGCTGCGCTCGAGGTCGCCCCCCCGGAAGGCCGCCTCGGCCACCAGGGTGTGGCACTCCTTGACGAACACCGGCGGCAGCGGTTTGGCCCGCGGGCTGCCCCCCATCACCGGGCAGGCCGACTCCAGCAGATCCAGCGACAGAGCGGCGTCACGGTAGGTCAGCTGGCGGCCCAGCAGATAGGGACCCAGGGCCTCCTCGGGGAAGGCCCGGGCGAAGCGGTCGATCAGGAAGACCACCAGCCCTGCGTCCGTACCCCGGATGGGGCTGTCCCCGAACAGCACGCGGCCCAGCGTCCTGCGCGACTCCTCGTCCTGCAGCGCCCGTAACCGTGCCAGCCCGTTCCTCTGCTCGGCATCGTCGGTGACGAAGGCCAGCCCGCGCTCGACCGCCGCCCGCGCCTGGTCGAAGCGACCGGCGTGGTAAAGCGCATTGGCCGCAGTCTGAGCCGCGCGCGAGCGCAGGGGCAGGGTGTTCGACTCGTCCTTCTCCACCGCGCCCGTTTCCCGCAAGGTGGCATCGGTCAGGCCGGCCGCCGCCAGCGCGTCGGCGAGGTCCAGCCGGTAGGTCGGCTCCTCGGGATCGTCCCGGCAGACCGAACGCATCAGCTCGACCGCCTCGTCGGGGACGTTGTACAGGCGACCGCGCGCCTCCTGCACCCGGGCGGCCAGCTCCCGCGCGCACACCTTCTGGAAGATCGCTGGCCGGCGGAACCGCTCGCGGGCCCGTTCCTGCTCGCGGTTGTCCAGCGGCTGCTTCTCGATGAAGGCGCGCCACGCCGGCTCCAGCTGCTGCAGGGTCTCGCCGTACACCCCGACGAAGTCTCCGCCCGATCGGTAGATCGCCCGGAGCTTGTCGGCCCCCCGGGTCGCCAGCAGAAAATGCGTGAAGGAACCGGCGATGGTGTACGCGCGAGGGCCCGACACGGTGGAGAACCCGGCCCCCACCACCTTGGCCAGCGGCGGAGCCAGGTGGGCGGCGATCATGGCCCGCGCCTCCTGGTGCACGGTCGAGCGCCCCCAGGGATCGCCGTAGTCCGCAGCCTCGGCGGTCCCCTCGATCAGCCCGCTGGCCAGCCGCGGAAAGGGCAGCCGCCAGGCCAGCGACACCCCGAACATCGGATCGCCGAACGCGCTGGCGAAGACGTGGGCCAGCTCGTGGCGCAGGCGGCGCGCGGGGAAACGCTCCGCCTGCACGAACACCTCCTGGGTCCACGGCTTCGCGTACAGCGTCCCGCCCGCGCCGACCAGGTTCTTCTTCACCTCGGCGCTGGGGAACAGGTACACGGTGATCGGCAGCCGCGGCTGGACGCCCAGGGTGCGGCTGAGCTGATCGAAGCGGAACTCCAGATCGCGCAGCACCAGCTCGCGCTCGTCCGGGCTGCCGTCCGCGCTGGGGTCACTGTGCACCACGAAGTGCGCGGAGCGCGTCTCCCGGTTCAGCACCCGGACCAGCTGGCGGCGATCGACGTGGAATCCCAGCGGCCCACGTCGGGCGAACACCGCCAGCGAGGCCACCAGCAGCACCAGGGCGGCGGCCGCCGCCAGCAGGCGTGCGCGCCCGGGCTGCCGGAGGCGGCGGAGCGCGGCGGCCACGACGACGGCGGTCGTGATCCAGAGCAGGTTGGCCAGCCGGAAATCCAGCAGCCGTTCGGGCGGCCGCAGCGCCTCGTCGTAGATCGGCCCCGGGAAATAGCCACCGAAGGGATCGAACACCACCACCGGCGGATCGAAATACAGCCGCCCCAGCGCCCACACCACCGAAGCGACCGGGATCAACCAGGCGTAGAGACGACCCCGCCGCGCCGAGGCCAGGCCGGCCAGCACGCCCGCCGGCGCCGTGTACAGCGCGGTGGCGACCGGCAACAGCGCATAGAACGCGAAGCCCGCCTCCAGGTTGCAGTTGCGCACCCGCAGGGCGTTCAGCAGCGACAGCAGCAATGGCAGGACCAGGATGGCCAGCGCTCCCAGCACGCCGGCCGCCAGCACCGGCGCCAGCGCCAGGCCCTCGCCGCGCCGGCGCGCCGCCGCCACCGCCCCCTGGCCGATGTCCACCGCGGCCAGCGCCGTCACCAGGCCCAGGGCGAAGGAGAAGTCGAAGCCCAGCACATCGAACAGCGGCACGAAGCACAGCCCCAGCGCGACCAGCGCCAGGATCGCGGCCCAGACGAACACCCGCAGGCCCAGGCGGGTAGCGATCCAGCGGCGGGCGAGCCCGAGAGCAGACGGTCCGGGCAACGGCCCCTACTTCCGCGGCTGGTAGATCTCGACCGCGTTCGAGGCCGAGTCGGCCGTGGCGCCGCCCAGGACGACCACCGACAGGTTCGGCAGCGAGGTGGCGGTGGCGCCGGCCCGGGGCACGGCCGGCATCTCGGCGACCATCGTCCAGCTCTTGGTGTCGTACACCTCGGCGGTGTCGACCAGCTGGTCGCCGGCGCCGTAACCGCCCGCCACCACCAGGTCGTCGTTGATCACGAACGCGCTGAACGACCGGCGCGGGGTCTTGAGCATGATCGGCCCGGGCTCGAAGCGGCGGCGCGCGGGCACGTAGAATAGCGAGTCGCCGCGCGGCAGCTTGTCGTCGCCCCGACCGCCCAGGATCAGGATCCTGGCCTCGCCGCTGGCGGTGACCGGCAAGGCGACGTGATCACGCCGCCCGGTCCCGGGGTGTCCGGACTGTCCGGGCGCGGCCGGCGGACCGCCCATGACGCCGTTGGCGCTGGTGTCGATGGACAGCCAGTTGAGGGTCATCGGATCCAGCAACTCGGCCACCGGGCCGCCCTCGGGCGCCCCGCCGTAGATGAGGATGTTGCCCCAGGCCTCGCTGCTGGCGACGGAGTTGGCCGTATGCCCCACGCGCGGGGCGGCCATCTTGAACGGCATCGCCATCCCCCCGGGAGGCGTCTTGGTGAGCACGTTGACCGGCATCTGCGGGCTGGTGTCCGGGTCCATGCTCACGATGGTGTCCAGCGCGTTGTTGCCCGCGTCGAGGCCGCCGAAGGCGAACACGGGCTTCGGCGTGGTTGCCAGCACGGTTTGCCTGCGCGGGCACCCGTCGCCGCCCTGGGCCGGTGGGATGCTGGCCAGGAAGAAGCTGGAGAACAGCTCCCGCCCCACCGCGAAGACGTCCATCTGACTGCTGAGCTTCGGCTCTTCCATGATCGACGTCTGGGCCAGCCCGCCGAACATATACACCCGCTCGCCGCGGGTGATGGCCGCCGCCTCGGCGCGCAGGCCGCCGGTCATGGTGCCCAGCTCCTGCTGGGCGTGCAGGAGCGGGTTGTACACGAACAGGGCGTTCGACAGCAGCATCTGCTCGCCATTGCTGGCCGGCACCCAGGTGCGCCCGACCCCGAAGACCGGCACCGTCACCATGACGGACAGGTCACCCACCGCGGTGGACTCGGCCGGGATGGCCACGTGGTCCTTGGTCTTGAAGGCCAGGTCGCCCGCCCGCGCCAGGGTGCCCGGCTTCTGCACGAAGATCCGTATGCGCGGGGACAGGTGCAGCACCTCCACCTGGGGTGTCTGGCCGAAGGCCACCAGGTTGCCGGCGGCGTCTTCGGCGCGGATCGCGAAGATTGTGGTGCGGGTGGCGTTGGGATCCAGGTCGGGCGCATCCAGCGAGAAGGGCGCGCCGGAGTTGAGGTTGGTGCTGGCCACGACCTGCCCGGAGACCAGCAGCTTGGCCACCGTGGCGCCGCTGAACGCGTCCTTGGGCGCGACGATCTCGACCGCGTAGGTGTCCTTCAAGGTCTCGCCGCAGGCGCCCGCCCAGCCGAGTGCCAGCAGCCCGGGCAGCAACCGCCCCGCGAAGAAGGGCCCGCCGCGCGGCCGCTGGCCCAAGGCTCTATTGAACATGCCCGCAGCCTAATACCGCCGGGCCTCCGACGCCACGGTGGCGTCGATGGCCTAGCCGATGTTCATCTCGTGGTCGGCGGGAGCGGACAGGCGGCGATCGGGGCGCCATTCCTGGAACAGCGGGTGGGTCTCGCGCCCCAGCAGATGGCGTGCGTAATGGCGGCTGACCACCGGGGCCATCATGAAACCGTGGCCCACGAAACCGCAGCAGACGAACACCCCGGGCGCCGCCGGCAGCTCCCCCACCAGGGGGGACCCGTCCGGGGACATGTCGTAGGGCCCGGCCCACTGCCGCACCACCTTCAGGTGCCCCATCCGCGGGATCACCTCCAGCAGGCCTTCGGCCATCGCCTGCAGGAAGCCGAGCCGCGAGCCCAGCTGGATGGTGTCGGTGCGCGGTTCCTCCAGCGTGATGCCCCCGACCACCTCCCCGCGCAGCGACTGCGAGAAGTACAGACCCGAATCCAGCACCGAGACCATCGGCTTGAGGAATGGCTTGAGCGGCTCGGTGGACAGGATCTCGTGGCGCACCGGCCAGGTGGGCAGCTCCGCGCCCGCCAGCCGCGCCACCTGGCCGGACCAGGCGCCGGCGGCGATGAGCACGCGCCCGGCGGCCACCTCACCCTTGGCCGTGTGCAGGACGAACCCAGATCCGGTGCGCTCGATGGCCGTCACCGGGGTGCGGGTGTGGATCTCCACCCCGCGCCGGGCCGCCGCCCGCGCGTAGCCCCACAGAAACGGCCACGGGAACACGATGGCGTCGGTCGGGTTGTAGCAGGCGCCGGCGAACGGCCCGTCGTCCAGCTCGGGGACGATCCGCCGGGCCTCGGCCATGTCCAGCAGGCGGGTGGGAACGTCGCAGCGGTTCTGCAGCGCGATCGCCTTCTTCATCCGGTCGAGCTGGGCGGTGCTGCGGGCCAGGAACAGGTAGCCGCCCTGGCGCATCCAGATGTTCACCCCCAGCTCCTGGGCGAAACCGCGGCAGATCTCCAGCGACTCCTGCATCAGCCGGATGTTGAGCTCGGTGGACCACTGCTGGCGCACGCCGCCGCCGTTGCGCCCCGAGGCGCCCCAGGCCAGGTGGTGACCCTCCAGCACCACGACGTCGGTGCAGCCCAGCGCGGCCAGCTGGTAGGCGGTGGCCAGCCCCATGATCCCCCCGCCGATGATGGCGATCTCCGCCTCCGCCCGCAGCGGAGCGGTGGCGGTGGAACCGAGGGTCGACCGCCGCCGCCTCATTCCGTCCCGGGGCCCGCGCCCCGGGGCCCACGCGCGCACAGGCGCAGCTCGGTGGGGTGCAGCGGGGGGCGGCTGGTGAACGGCTGCAGCTGGTCGGCGGGAATCCCGGCCAGGCGTGCGATGGCCGCCGCGATCTCGCGCAGGCATTCCTTGCCCTGGCAGGGGCCGGTGCCAAAGCCGGTGTAGCGCTTGACCTCCTCCAGGTCGGCAAAGCCGGTCTTGATGGCCCGCTCGATGTCCGACAGCGTGACGTCCTCGCACCGGCAGAGAACGACCTTGCCGCTCATGTCCGTCAGTGCCCCTTGGGCAGCTTGAAGAGGGTGGGGGCCATCTTCTGATCGAACTTGACCTCGGCGATGCGCGCGTCGACGGACATCGGCCCGGCGGTGGTCTCCTCACGGAACGGCAGCTTCACGCCCTCGACGTCGCGCCAGTCGGACAGGTGAGCGCTGTAGGGCACCTCGCCCTGCGGGGTGGCCTGCTTGCCCTGCTGGTAGACGCGCAGGTGGGTGGTGGCGTCGAAACAGCTGATGGCCGGCTGCCCCACCGCCGGGGTCAGCTGCAGGCACTCGAGCGCGACGTTCTTGGGCGCGCCATCGGGGCGGGGCACCACCTCGACCTTCTTGTACAGCTTCGCGAGCTTGAGGTCCGCGTTCCAGGTGCCCTCCAGCCGGGCCTGTTCCTCCTCGGGGCCCTTGAGGATGCGCAGGCCGTTGATGGGGTCCTCCGCCCAGCGCACCTTGCCGGTGGATCCCTGCTTGACCACGCCGATCCCGGGCAAGGTGGTCACCGACAGCAGCTGCCCACTCGAGTTGGACCAGCGCTCCTCGGTGCCGTTGACCCCCATGCCCTTCACGGCGATCTCGCGCTTGAGGTAGGCGTTCTTGTGCCGGCCCAGCCCCTGCTCGCCGCCGATCGCCCGGGCGTAGTCGTCCAGGATGGCCTTGGCGGCGCGCGGGCCGGGGTCGGCCGGCGGCGGCGCCCCGGCATCGGCGGCGTGCGCGGGTGGCGGCGTCCAGGCGAGCGCCAGCAACATCGACAAGGTGAGAAGGTGGGTGGTGGGTTTCATCTGGGCCTCGATGCTCGGGCGGCGACGAGGGCGGCGTCAAGCACCGGGTCGCGCCCGGTCAGCAGCGCCGAGCGGGTCTCGACCACCCGGCGGTCGGGCTGCACCCCGCGGCCCTCCAGCAACACGCCCTTGGGCGTGCGGAAGTCGGCCACCACGTACTGGATCACCGCTCCGCCCGGCAGGGCCTCCACCTGCGAGGGCAGGACCGCGCCCAGGGAAGTGTCGCCCACCACCACCGCCCGGCCCGCCTCCTTCAACCCGGCCGCGAAGATCTCGGCGGTCGAGGCGGTCCCCTCGTCGGTGATGATCACCAGCGCACCGGTGAACGGCTTGACCCCCAGGGGCGGCGTGGCGGTGAACACCTGATTGAATTCCCGGAACTGCAGGGTGCCCAGGGTGATGGCCCGGTCGGTGAGGCGGGCGGCGATCGGGATGGCCACCGCGCCCTGACCGCCGGGGTTGCCGCGCAGGTCGATCACGACCGCCCTGGTCTTGCGCGTCCGGAAGCCGTCGATCGCGCTCTGCACCCGCGGCAGCACCCCTTCGCTGAGGAACAGGTTGAAGGCGAGCACGCCGATGTCCCCCACCTGCGAGACCCGCACCTCCGGATACAGCGGCGGCAACAGGCCCAGCTTCACCGGTTTCTCGGCGGGAACCTCCCGCTCCAGCACCACCTGACCCGGCCGATCCTGGGCGTCGAGGTATTTCACCGTCACGCGGGTGCCGGCCGGTCCGGTCAGCCGGCGCGCCGCCGCCACCCGGGCATAGAAGCGCTCTTCCACCGGACGCAGGGGCCGCCCGCCGCGCGGCTTGGTGGCCACCTCCCAGCCGCCGATGTGGGTCACGATGAACCCGGGTCGCAGCCCGGCCCGCTCGGCCGGCGACTCCGGGCGGACCCAGCTGATGGTCGGGCGCCCCTCGATGATCCGCAGGACGAAGCCGGGATCGGCCTCGCCACCCGCCGACGGAGGCGCGTCGGGGTCGAAGGCCGGGCTGGGGGGCGCGCCCGGGCCCGCCACCTCGAGGTGCGACTGCCCCAGCTCGCCCAGCATCTGGTTCATCAACCGGTAGAAGGTCGCCGCGTCGGGCGCCGCCAGCGCCAGCGGCTCGTAGCGGGCGCGCACGGCGTTCCAGTCCAGCCCGCCCAGCGTCTTGTCGAAATGCTTGTCTCGCACCAGGGTCCAGGCGCCCTCGAAGATGGCCTGCCGGGTCTGCCGCTCGGCCGAGCGCGCGTCGTTGCCCGGGGCGGCCGGGGCCGACTGGGGCAGGGGCGGCGGAACGACACCCGCCGCCGCCGCGGGATCGGGAGGCGGCGGCGCGGCGGTTACGGGCGCAGCCGCGCGGCTGGCACAGGCCAGCGCGACGGCGGTGCAGAGCAAGAGGGGGAGCCCAGGCGGTCGAAGCATCGCTACAAGCTTACAGGCTATCGGCCACGGCGGCGCCCGCCCGCGCACCCGCCTCGGCGGCAGCCTGCGGACCGACGTAACCGGTGACGTCGCCGGCGGCGTACACCCCGGGCGCGCAGCCGCCGTCGGCGGCCGTCACCACCCGGAAACCGCCCGCCTCGGGATCGAACCGCACGGCGGCGCCGTGCTGGCGCGGAAGCTCGGAGGCGGGCGCCGGCAGCGCGCCCATGGCGAACACGTCGCGGGCGAGGTCGAGGCGGGGCAGGGCGCCGGCCTCGCAGCGGCTGACCTCCACCTCCAGCTGCTCGAGCGCACGCGCCAGCCGATCCAGGTAAGCCGGGGCGCGCTCGACCGGATGCACGATCACCACGCGCCGGCCCGGACGCACGCCCCAGCGAAACGCCAGGCGCCCCACCGCGCGCGCGGCCAGGATGCCTGGACGGTCGGCGTCGGCAAGGGGCAGGTTCTGATCGTAAGCCCCGGTCGTGTACAGGAACCGCCGGGCCGAGATCCGCGCCAGCCCCGAGGGTCGACTGACCGCCAGCAGCCCCGGCGGGCCATCCACCGCCGGCCGCGTGCTGACGTCCTCGGGGAAGTGGCCGATCGCCGTCGCCGACGACCACAGCCGCGCGCCGGCCCGGATGGCTTCGTCTGCCCGCGCGCGCCCCAGCGCCCAGCCTCCCGGCTCGGCCAGCAGCGATCCGCCGGGAGCGTCCTGATCGTCCACCACCAGCGGCTGCAGCCCGGGCCGCCGCTCCGCCGCCGCCCGAGCGGCCGCCAGCCCGGCCGGTCCCGCACCGACGATGCACAGGTCGACCGTCTCGTCCTCGATGGCGGGCAGCTCCTCGGCCGGCTGGTCGGGCAGGTTCCCGCTGCCGCCCATCTGCCGCACCACCTTGACGAACAGCTCGTTGGCCAGGCGGTTGCTGGTCATCAGCTCGTGATGGTCCATGCCGCGTGGAAACAGCCAGTCCGCCGCCCGCAACACATCCAGATCCGGATCCGGGAAGGCATTTTGCCGCTCGCAACGCAGCTCCGGCCGCGCGGCCGCCACACACGAGCGCAGGTTGGGACGCCCGTCGATGCGCAGAAGGCAGGAGGCGCAATGCCCGCTGGCGCAGAACAGCCCCCGTGGCCGGTGGTACTTGGGCGAGCGGGCCAGCAGCCGGATGCCGGCCGCGAACAGCGCCACCGCCACCGGCTCGCCCTGGTGCGCCCGCACCGGCTGACCCTCGAGCTCGATGTGGATGGCGGGGCCGCGGGGCTGGGCGGGCGGCAGGGTGCGCAGGTCGTCCAAGCTCAATACCTCGTCCGCCCCGGCAGCGTCTGCCAGATCCGGAACGGCTCGTCCGGACCGGGCACGGCGATCCGCCGCAGCGGCAGCCGCCGCGCCTCCACCGGCCGGGCCAGCTCTTCATAGATGAAGGCATCGTCGAATCCCGCCTCCGCCGCCTCGGCGCGCGTGGCCGCGAAGTACACCGCCCGCGGCCGCGCCCAGTACAGCGCCCCCAGGCACATCGGGCACGGTTCGCAGCTGGCGTACACGTCGCAGCCGTCCAGCTGGAACTTGCCGCGGGCCGCGCAGGCGGCGCGGATCGCCTGCACCTCGGCGTGGGCGGTGGGGTCGTTGCGCCCGACCACCTCGTTGTGACAGGCGGCCAGCACCCGGTCCCCCTCCACCACCACCGCCCCGAAGGGCCCGCCGTGTCCGCCGCGCGCGCCCGCGACGCCGACGTCCATCGCCTGGCGCAGGAACCGCACGTGCTCGGCGTCGTCGCTCACCGGATCTCCTCCCCGCCCCGGGTGCGCTCGCCGAAGATCGCCGTCCCCACCCGCACCAGGGTCGCGCCCTCGGCGACCGCCACCTCGAGGTCGTGGCTCATACCCATCGACAGCTCGCGCAGGTCGACGCCCGACCGCGCCGCCCCCGCCTCCCGGTCGCGCAGCTGGCGCAGGGCCTGGAAGTGCACGCGGCCGGCTTCCGGGTCCTCGGTCAGCGGCGGTATCAGCATCAACCCCACGCAGCGCAGGTGCGGAAAGTCGCCGAACCGGTCGAGCAGGGCGCCGAGCGCCGCCGGTGCCACCCCATGTTTCTGCGCCTCACCCGCCACGTTGACCTGCACCAGGCATTCTTGCACAGCCGGGGCCCCGGCGATTCGCCGTTCGGTCTCGGCCAGCAGCGCGGGATCATCGATCGTATGGATGAGGGCCACCTTGCCGGCCAGGTACTTGACCTTGTTGCTCTGGATGGGTCCGATGTAATGCCAGCGCGGCCCGCGGTCGGGATCGCCCGTCCGGGCCGCCGCCACCGCCGTCCGCTTGTCCCGCAGCTCCTGGGCATAGTTCTCACCGAAGTCGACCTGTCCGGCATCCATCGCCGCCAGCACGTCCTCGGCAGGCTTGGTCTTGCTGACCGCCACCAGCCGCACCGATCCCGCCGCGCGCCCCGCCGCCCGCTCGGCCCGGGCCAGGCGCTCGCGCACACGCCCCAGGTTCTCGGCGATCTCCTGCGCGCGGGTCATGCGCCCACCACCCCGAAGCCGGGCCGCGGCCAGCCCGCAAGCGCCCCCAGCGCGCGCAGGTCCGCCACCACCTCGGCCAGCGGCAGGCCGACCACGTTCGTGAACGAGCCCCGCACCTCGCCCGCGAACAGCCCGGCAATGCCCTGGATGGCGTAGGCGCCGGCCTTGCCCTGCCACTCGCCCGATTCGATGTAGGCGGCCAGCTCTTCCGACGCCAGCAGCCGGAACTTCACCGTGGTGGTCACCGCCCGCTCGGCCGCCGCCTCCCGGTGCTGGATCCGGTAGGCGGTGATCACCTCGTGGCTTCGCCCCGCCAGCTGCTCCAGCATCGCCCGCGCGTCCTGCGCGTCGGCCGGCTTGCCGAGGATCCGCCGGTCGACGACCACGATCGTGTCGGCGGCGAGCACCGGCGCCGCCGCCAACTCGCCGGGCAGCCGGGCATGGACCGCCTGGGCCTTCTCCCCCGCCATCCGGCGGGCGTACTCCAGCGGCTTCTCCTCGGGCCGCGGGGTCTCGTCGATCTCGGCGGGGACGATCTGCAGGCGCAGGCCGATCCGGCCCAGCAGCTCCGCCCGGCGGGGGGAGGCGGAGGCCAGCACCAGATCGATCGGTACGGCGGAAGTCACGCCGCGATCTCTAGCCGCTTTTGGCCCGCCCGTCGAACCCTCACCGGTCCAGCACGAACAGCGAGCGGGCGAACGGCTGCCACACCGACCGACACCACCGTGACAGCGGCTGCACGTGGGCGGGCCGCAACCCCAGCAACCCGAACAGACGCGTCCACTCGGCCACGTCGAGGAACCCGAACCGCTCGCGGCTGCCCACCCGGCGGCGGAATCGAGCCCCGTGGCACCAGCTGGCGATCCGGTCGAAGCCGCTGCGGGGCGTGTCCTCAAGCACGATCACCCGCCGCCGGGCCACCCGCCGGGCCTCCGCCAGCAGCAGGGGTTTGTGGACATCGGGCACGTGGTGCAGGACGAACGCGAACAGCAACACGTCGAAGCGTCCGTCGGGAAACGGCAGGCGCAGGCCATCGAACAGGGCGAAGCGGGGGGTGGGCACCTGGCGGAAGTCGCCCACGTCCACCGCCTGCACCTCGCCCGCAAAGCGCGCGGCCAGCCCGGCGGTGACGTGCCCCGCACCGCAGCCGACGTCGAGCAGCGAGCCGGCGCCCGCCAGCTGCGGCTCGACAAGGGACAGGGTGTGCGCGGTCTCTTTCTCGACGGTGCGGGAGCGAGACCGCGGCGTGGGCATGGGGCAGCACCATTGCAACTCAGGTGCCCGCCCTGACGCCGGCTTTCCGGTTCGCCGATGCGAGCGCCGGCGTCCAGGATTCGACAGCAGGCAACGCGCAACCGCGCGCGCCTTTCACCGACAACCGGACATGTCTCGCGCCCGGGCGGCGCTGGCGGGCGCGCTGCTCGCCGCCGGTTGCCTGCCGGACACCCATCTCACCGACGAGCGGCCCGCGCTCCCCGGCGTCATGCCGCCGTCGGCGCCCGTGCCCGATGACCAGCCGCCTCACCTGGGCGAGCTCGCGCTCACCCTGGCGGGCGACTGTCTGCGCCTGCGCGTGATCAGCGACAAGCCCGCCACCGCGACGGTCACCCTGCGCACCGCCAGCGCCAGCGAGACCTGGCCGCTGGGCAGCGGCGCCACGCTGTTCGATGTGGCCCTCCGCCCGGAACGCCTGACGCCGGGCGACCCCGCCACGGCGGTGGTGGTGGCGGAGGATGCCGACGGCCGCCGCTCCGATCCGTCGCCGCCGGCCGAGCTCCGTGTGCCACCCAGGCCGTCGCCCCTGGCCATCACCGAGCTGATGATCAACCCGGTGGGAACGGAGGCCTCGCAGGAGTACGTCGAGATCCGCAACCTCGGCGGCGCGCCTTTCCCGCTGGCCGGCGCGCGTCTGGAGGACGACGCCGGCGCCGACGAGCTGCCCGCCATCGAGCTTGCACCCGGCGCCACCGCGCTGATCGTGCCGGCAAGCTACGATCCGGCCAGCCCCCTCGACACCGCTCCCGCGCCCGATACGCCGCTTTTACGGGTGGAAGGCCGCCTGGGGCGGGACGGCCTGCGCCAGAGCGGCGAGGTGGTGCGGCTGGTGGCCCGCGACGCGACCGTGCTGTCGAGCTACGGCGGCTGGATCGACACCAGCCGCGCCGGCTGGCAGGGCCGCAGCGTGCACCGGGCCCCCGACCCGGCCGCCTGCGATCACCCCCGGTCCTGGTCCGATTCTCCACAGCCGCCCACCCCGGGTTGGTAGCTGGCCCCCTCGGATAGTGGTAGTTAGTAGACGATGTCCGGCCACAATCGCTGGTCCAAGATCAAGCACAAGAAGGAGGCGACCTCGGCCAAGAAGTCCAAGCTGTGGACCAAGCTGATCAAGGAGATCACGGTGTCGGCGCGGCTGGGCGGCGGGGACGCCGGCGGCAACCCCCGCCTGCGCACCGCCGTCGACAAGGCCAAGACGCAAAACATGCCGAACGACACCATCGACCGGGCGATCAAGAAGGGCACCGGCGAGTTCGGGGACGTCAATTACGAGGAGTTCACCTACGAGGTCTTCGGCCCCGGCGGCGCGGCCATCCTGGTCGAGATCATGACCGACAACCGCAACCGCACCGCCAGCGAGATCCGCAACCTGCTCACCCGCAACGGAGGCAACCTGGGCGCCTCCGGCTCGGTGGCCTGGATGTTCAAGAAGCAGGGATTGATCGTGTACGAGAAGGGCGCGGTCGACGAGAACAAGGTGACCGACGCCGCCATCGAGCTCGGCGCCGAGGACGTCCGCGACGAGGGTGACAGCTTGCTGGTCATGACCGAGCCCGCGGACTTCGAACGGGTGCGCGATGGCCTCAAGGGCGCCGGGCTGCCGGCGCCGGCTTCGGCCGAGGTGACCCTGCACCCCCAGAACACCGTTCGCCTGACCGGCAAGGATGCCGACACCGTCCTCAAGCTGATCGACGTCCTCGAGGACCACGACGACATCCAGAACGTCTACTCGAACCTCGAGGTGGACGAGTCGCAGGTTGTCAGCGCCGGTTAGGTCCGCGGAGGGGCGGGTGCGGATCCTGGGGCTGGACCCGGGGACCCTGCGGCTCGGCTACGGCGTCATCGACCACCGGGGACCGGGCCGCCACGACTACGTCGACTGCGGCGTGCTCAGCGCGCCCGCGCGGGCCCCGCGCGAGGCGCGGCTCTTGACCATCGGACGCGACCTGCGCGAGCTTCTGCTGGAGATCGAGCCCGACGTGGTGGCGATGGAGCAGGCCTTCTACGGCAAGAACGTGCAGGCGACCCTGGCCCTGGGTGAGGCGCGCGGCGTGGCCCTGTTCGTGGCCCAGGAGCAGGGGCTGGCTCCGGTTGGTTATCCACCGGCGCGGGTCAAGCAGGTGGTCACCGGCCGCGGCGCGGCCAGCAAGGTGCAGATCGGGTTCTTCGTCCGCGCGCTGCTGAAGTTGCGGCGCACGCCGTCCCCCGACGCCGCGGACGCGCTGGCCATCGCTCTCTGCCACGCCCGCCTGCAGCGGATGGGTCAGGCGCTCGCGCGGTCGAGCGCCGGGATGCGGCTGCCGTGATCGCGCACCTGCGCGGGCGCCTGGTAGAACGCGCCGCCGACGCCGTGGTGATCGACGTGGCGGGTGTGGGCTACGCGGTGACCATCACCGCCGGCGCCTTCCGGGCGCTGCCCGCGGCCGGAGCCGAGGTGCAGGTCTACACCTACACACACGCCGTGCAGGACGGCCCGCTGCAGCTCTACGGTTTCGTGGACCCGGGCGAGCGGCGTCTGTTCGAGGCCCTGCTCTCGGTGCAGGGCGTGGGTCCCAAGGTCGCGGTGGCCATCCTGTCTGGCCTCTCGACCGCCGATCTGGTGCGGGCCATCGGCGGCGGCGACATCGCCCGCCTGACCCAGATCCGGGGCGTGGGCCGCAAGATCGCCGAGCGGCTCGCGGTGGAGCTGCGCGACAAGATCGCCGCGCTCGGCGCGGGCGGATCCCGCGACGGGGCGCCGCCCATCGCGGCTGCCGCCTCGCCCATCCCCTCCGGCCGTCTGGGGGAGGTGCACGGCGCGCTGGTCTCCCTGGGGTACCGCCCGTCCGAATTCGAGGGCGTGCTGGACGGGCTGGATGCCGAGCAACCGACGCCCGACCTCATCAAGCAGGCGCTGGCCGCGCTGCGGAGGAAGTGAGTGGCCCGCAAGCGTCACGACGATGGCCCCGCGCCCCCGCCCGCCGAGCGCTTGATGGCGCCCCAGGCGGGAGGCGGCGAGAAAGACGAGGACGACGCCGCCCTGCGGCCCCGCACCTTCAGCGAGTTCATCGGCCAGCGCAAGGTGGCCGAGAACCTGGCGGTCTACGTCTCGGCGGCGCGCAAGCGCAGCGGCACCCTGGACCACGTCTTGCTGTCGGGCCCGCCCGGCCTGGGCAAGACCACCCTGGCCCACGTCATTGCCCACGAGCTCGGCACCCAGGCGCGGGTCACCTCCGGCCCGGCGCTGGAGCGCAAGGGCGACCTGGCGGGCATCTTGACCTCGCTCGGCCGGGGTGACGTGCTGTTCATCGACGAGATCCACCGCCTGAGCCCGGTGGTGGAAGAGAGCCTGTACCCGGCGATGGAGGATTACCGCATCGAGATCGTGACCGGGCTGGGCGCCGGCGCCACCGCCATCACCGTCCCGGTCGAGCACTTCACGCTGGTCGGCGCCACCACCCGCACCGGCCAGCTGACCTCACCGCTGCTGTCCCGGTTCGGCATCGTCGAGCGCTTCGACTACTACTCGGCCGAGGACCTCACCGCCATCGTCAAGCGTTCGGCCCGGCTGCTGGGGATCGAGATCGACGAGGCGGGCGCCCGCGAGCTGGGTCGCCGCGCGCGCGGCACGCCCCGCATCGCCAACCGCCTGCTGCACCGGGTGCGCGACTTCGCCGACGTGCGCGGCGACGGACGCGTCACCGCCCAGTCTGCCGATTACGCGCTCGGGCGCCTGGAGATCGACGAGCTGGGCCTGGACGCGGGCGACCGCCGCTTGCTGTCGACCATGATCCAGCGTTACGACGGCGGGCCGGTCGGCATCGAGTCGCTGGCCGCCTCGCTGGCCGAGGACCGCGACACGCTGGAATACGTCTACGAACCGTTCTTGATCCAGGAAGGTTTCCTGATTCGCACCCCCCGCGGGCGCCAGGCGACTGTCAAGGCTTACCAGCACCTTCGCTTGCCCCCGCCCGCGCGATCGCCCGGCGGACAGGGCTCGTTGTTCTGAAGTCGTTCGCAGCCTCGCTTTGTCACAACCGGCCCGCTCCTGTGTCGGAACTTGTTGCTACCGGTCAACCGGGCACGAGATTCCGGGACCACCGACAGGACGACACACCGGCCTAGCCCCCCTTTTTTTTCGAGCGCCGACTCTGCTGAGAATTGCGTGTCTCTGCCCCAATATCTAGTAAGGTGCGACAATGCAGCGGGCGCGGTTCCCCCAAGCGCTCTGCCGGCCCCGTTGTCGCCCCCCAACGCCGATGACAGAGCGGTCCGGCATCATCGCCGTCCGCATCCGTGCGGCCCTGCTCACGATGGGAGAGGTCGATGAGCCTTCTTGATCGTCTGTTCCGCAGGGAAGGGGACGACAAAGAGTCAGAAGCAGCCGATCCGAGACGACCCGCCGGCGCCAGTCCCGCGCCGAACGGGTCGCGTAGCACCAACGGCGCCGACACCCCGGATCCGGTCGAGACCACCGGCCTGCACCCGCCGCCCGCCCCCCGCGGCTCGGCCGCGTCGCCGCCGCCCGCGGCCCGCAGC
>JBKPRZ010000180.1:0-19813 GCA_046734815.1 Myxococcota bacterium
CCTTCCCGGCGCTGACCGGCGCGGCGGCGCTGGCGGCGGCGCTGCTGCTGCTGGTCCGGGGCAGCGGGGAATCCACCCGCATGGTGCAGCACCTGCCGCCGGCGACCAACGAGATCGCCGGGACCGGGCCGGTGGCCGGCGAGAAGGCGGGGGCGGCCGGGGTGAACGAGGTGCTGGATGCCGCGCTGGTGGAATACGAGCAGGCGGTGGCGGTGCTGCGCAAGGACCTGCAGCGGGCGCGCGGGCGGTTGCCGGCGGGCGAGGTGGCGGCGCTGGAGCAGGGCTGGGGGCGCGCCCAGCAGCTGGTCACCGACGCCCGCGCCGGCCAGGATCCGGAGGCGCGGCTGCGCGCCGTCGATGGCTACGCCGATTACGTGCGGACGCTGCAGTCGGCGCTGCAGACCGTCCAGGGAGCTTCGCGATGATGGGGTCGAGCCGTTTCTCCGGTGCCGCCTGCCTGCTGCTGATCCTCGCGGGCAGCGCGCAGGCGCGCAAGCGCGACGAAGGTGCCATGACCACCGCGCCCGTGTCCCGGCCGGTCGTGCTGCGGGTGGAGACCGCCTCGGCCGACGTGGACGTCCGGCGCGGCACCGAGCCGAAGATCGTGGTCTCCGTCGACGACGACGGTGGCGCGCACTCGGTGAAGCTGGTCGGCAGCGAGAAGGACGTGCTGACGGCGCTGTTCGATGGCCAGGGGATGTTGCCCAGCGGCCGGGTGCGGCTGCTGGTGCCGGCCGGCACCCGGCTCGACGTGCGGACCGCCTCGGGCGACATCAAGGTGCGCGACCTGGGAGCCTGGGCGCGGGTGCACTCGCTTTCGGGCGACATCCGCATCACCGGCGCGCTGGGCGCGGACGTGAGCACGGTCTCGGGCGACCTGAACCTGGAGGGCAGCGGCAACTTCAAGGTCAAGACCGTGTCCGGCGACGTGCAGGTGCGCGATCAGCGGCCGGCGGGGACCGGCGCGGTGATCGAGATGATCACCACCTCGGGCGACCTCAGCTGGTCGGGGGTGTGCGGGGGCGGGTGCCGGCTGAGCGCCACCACCGTGTCGGGCGACGTGCAGCTGGCCTTCGATCCGCGCAGCTCCTTTGCCTTCAGCGGCACGTCCCACTCGGGCGAGCTGGACGACGACGTCGGGCTGCAGATCAAGGAGTCGGGCAACCGGCAGACCGAGGGCAGCTACGGCAAGGGTGAGGGGCGGGTCGAGACCCGCACGTTCTCCGGCGACACCCACCTGTACAAGCGCTGAAAATCGTCGCCGGCGCTGAAACCAGGGCGGCCCGGCGATCACCAACCGGGCAAGCGATCCGGCTACGGAGGATGGACATGCGACTTTCATCACTGGCTCTTGTCATTCCTGGCTTCTTCGCGCTCGGCGCCTGCTGGGCCTCGGCGGCGGCGGGGCCGCCCCAGACCTGGAAATTCAACGCCGGCTCCTCGCCGCGCGTGCGGGTGGAGAACATCGCCGGCACCATCAAGGTGCAGCCCAGCACCGACGGCGCGGTCAGCGTGGAGGCCACCAAGCGGGGCGGCGACCTCGCCGAGCAGAACAAGGTCGTGGTCGAGGCGCGCACCGACGGACAGGGGGTGCAGGTGCGCGTCTGCTGCGGCCCCTGCGCCGAGCGGGACCACCAGGACTGCCACAAGGTCGAGGTGGACTTCGTGATCCGCACGCCCGGGTCGAGCCGGCTGAGCCTGAACGGTGTCTCGACCGACGTGTTCGCCTCGGGCATCGCCGGGGACCACGAGATCAGCACCGTGTCGGGCGACGTGACGGTCAGTGGGGCCCGGGCGCTGAAGCTGAACACGGTATCGGGCGACGCCAAGGTGGACAACGCCACCTCGCTGAACCTGACCACCGTGAGCGGCGATCTGAAGGCCAGCGGCGTGCTGGGCGAGACGCACTTTCACTCGGTGTCGGGGGACGCCGAGTGGCGGGGCGTGTGCGGACCGGGCTGCCGGATCGATGCCGAGACGACGTCCGGCGACCTGCGGGTGGCGGTGGGGCCGTCGGCCTCGTTCGATCTGGACTACCAGTCGCGCTCGGGCGACTTCCAGGACGACATCGGGACCACCGTGAGTGACCGGGAGAACCACCCGAACCACGTGCGCGCCCGGGCGGGAAAGGGCGAGGGCCGCATCGAGTTCCAGAGCGTTTCCGGGGATCTCGCCCTCAGCAAGTAGCCCTCTTGCCGGGGCGCGGCCGCCGGGGCCTGGAATCCGGCCGCGGGCGGACCTATGGTCTCCTTACACGCGTTGTGCCGACAGGCTTTGCCTGACGGCACTCCCCGCGGGGGGTTTAAGGGACGCTTTGAGGGTCCCTTTCAAAATGCCAGGAGGCCTGACGAGGATGAGACTCGACGACGTCCGGGAAAGCACCAATGTTGAGGACCGCCGGGGCATCCGGGTGGGGCGGGGCGCGGCCATCGGCGGCGGCGCCGCGGTGGTGGCTCTGGTGCTGGCCTTGCTCGGCGCTCCGCGCGAGCTGGTCCAGCAGGTTTTGCAGGGCGGGCAGAGTGCCCAGGAGGAGCAGGTGCCCATCGATCCGGCGCAGGCCCCGGCGGCCTCGCGGGTCAAGAAGGTGCTGGCCACGACCGAGGACACCTGGTCGGCGATCTTCCAGCGCAACAACAGCCGCTACCAGCCGCCCACCTTGCAGATGTTCAACGGGGCGGCGCGGTCGGCCTGCGGCCTGGCCGGGGCGGCGGTGGGGCCGTTCTACTGCCCGCCGGACCGCAAGGTGTACATCGACCTCACCTTCTTCGACGAGCTGGACCGCCGCTTCGGTGCGCCCGGCGACTTCGCGCAGGGCTACGTGGTGGCTCACGAGGTGGGACACCACGTGCAGAACCTGACCGGCATCGCCGAGCGGGTGGATGCGCAGCGACGGTCGGCGTCGGAGGTGGAGGCGAACCAGCTGTCGGTGCGCATGGAGCTGCAGGCCGACTGCTACGCGGGCATCTGGGCCAAGGAGGGGCTGGCCAGCCAGAACCGCCTCGA
Organism: Myxococcota bacterium; assembly: GCA_046734815.1. Classification (GTDB taxonomy): domain Bacteria; phylum Myxococcota_A; class Polyangia; order Fen-1088; family Fen-1088; genus CAVYGB01. The sequence goes on from JBKPRZ010000180.1 coordinate 3,004, forward strand.
CGCCGGTGACATCGAGGAGGGGTTGCGGGCGGCGGCGGCCATCGGCGACGACACCCTCCAGCGCAAGGCCCGTGGCCAGGTGGTGCCCGAGAGCTTCACCCACGGCAGCTCGGCCCAGCGGGTGCAGTGGTTCCGCCGCGGGTTCGAGAGCGGGCAGGTCAAGGCCTGCGACACCTTCCGCGACGCCAGTCTCTGACCGACGGCCTCAATCGGGCGTCGGCTGCAGCCCGCGGGAGGCGGCATACAGGGCCGCGGCGGTGTCGCGGTCCTCGTCGGGCACCACGCCGTAGCCGTCGTCGTGCCCGCCCTCGCGGCGGGCGGGCGCGATCAATTGCCACAGCAATCCCAGCTTGCCGGCGCGCTCGCGGAACAGGCGATCCAGCCAGATGTCGTACACCGCCGCGCGCGAGCGGTCGCGCGCGGGGCTGGACGGGTAGCCAAACTCGCCCAGGTAGGCCACCTTGCCGGCCAGGCGGGCCATCTGGACGTGGCGGTCGATCCACAGCGCGGCGTCCGATTCTGGATTGAGGCCCCAGCTCTCCGGGTAAAGGTGGAAGCTCACCAGATCGAGGTCGGGCACCTGCACGAGGCGCGAGAAGCTCATCCCGTCCTCGCCGCGGACGGCGTAGCTGTTGGACAGCCCCGGGTGCAACTCGGGAGCGTCGTCGAACCCCTCGCTGCCGTCGCCGATCAGCTGGCGGGCGCCGGCGGCGCGCAGGTGGTGGGCCAGGGCGGCGATGGTGTCGGTGGTGCGGGTGGTGCCGCGGCAGGAGGGGCAGCGCAGCTCGTTGGCTATCTCCCAGGCGAAGATGGCCGGGTCGTCGCGGTAGCGCAGGCCGGTCTCGGGGTTCACGCGGTCGAGCAGGGCGGTGACGTGGTCCTTCCAGTAGCCCTGCATGGTCGGATCGGAGAAGAAGTCGTCGGGCCCGCTGCGGCCGGCCCAGCGGGCGTAGGCGGCAAGGCCGCCGTAGGCCTCGTGGTAATTGGTCAGCACCAGGATCAGGCGCAGGCCGCGCCGCCGGGCCTCGGCGATGGTGCGGTCCAGGCCGCGCAGGCCCTCTTCGCGGTACACGCCCGGCTGGGTGCGGATGGCGGCGCGGTCGGTGCCGTCGTTGAAGGCGTTGGTGCGGATCACGGTCATCCCCAGACACACCGCCCGGTCCAGCGCCGCCAGCGCGGGTGCGGCGTAGCTGTCGTCGCCGCCCAGCGCGTAGGTGAACAGCTGCTGCAGGTAATAGAGGTTCGCGCCCAGCGCGCGCAGCGGGCGGCCACCCGCCATCAGGACGGCCCGGTCGCGGCTGACGAAGCCGTCGATCGCCGGCAGCGGCGCGCAGGGGGGCTCGGGCGGCGGCGGCCCGAAGCCCTCGTCTCCGCAGGCCAGCCCCAGCAGCAGGCAGGCGCCCGCGCACCACCACAGCCGCATCGACGATAGCTTAGCGCAGCTTGGAAAACGCCAGCGCAGGTCACAACAGGATCGTGAACTGGGTGGGGCCGCCGGGCGGCGACTCCAGCGAATAATCGAAGTGGTGCTGCGTGAGGATCTGCTGCACCAGGGTCAGGCCGATGCCCTGGCCGTTCTCCTTGGTGGTGAAGAAGGGGGTGAACAGCTGGGCCGAGACCTCGGGCGTCAGCCCCGGGCCGCTGTCCTCGATGGTCACGAAGGGGCGCGAGCCGCGGCGGCCCAGGCGCACGGTGAGGGTGCCGCCCGTGCCGATGGCCTCCAGCGCGTTCTTCACGATGTTCACGAACACCTGCTCCATCTGCACCCGGTCCAGCGCCACCTCGGGCGCGGGCGGCTGCACGTCCCAGCGCCAGGCCACCTGGCGGCGGTCGCATTCGGCCCGCATCAGCACGGCGATGTCGGCCAGCAGCTGCTGCAGGTCGCAGGGGCGCAGCTGCGGTGGGGGCAGCCGGACCACGTCGGCAAACCCGCGCATCAGCCCGCTCAGCTGATCGGTCCGCGCGATCACCACCGTCAGCGCCTTCTCGAGATCGGCGCGCTGGTCGGCCGGGACCAGGGGCACGTAGGCCAGGCACGAGTGCAGCAGCGAGTTGGTGGCCCCCACCGAGTTGTTCACCTCGTGCGACATCATCCGGATCAGCTTCTCGTAGGCCGCCTTCTCGGCCTGGCGCAGCTCCTCGGTCAGCTCTTCCAGGAGGAAGAAGCTGCGAGAGAAACCCCGGTCCATGAACGACTCGCGCCGGCAGCGCACCCGGCGCGCCCCGCCCAGGGTCACCACCTTCGCTTCGCCCACCGCCAGCGCGGCCATGGCCGGGCCCAGCGGGGCGGCGACGGCCTCGGGCTTCTGCCCCGGGTCCAGGTCCCGGACCAGCGCGCGCGCGGCCGGGTTGACCGCCTCGACCTTGCCGTCGAAGTCCAGGATCACGATGCCGGTGGTGGTGACCTGCAGGATCTGGCTGAGGAAGTGGTGGCGCTCGGCCAGCCGGGTGCGCTGGTCGCGCAGGTGGTCGGCCATCCGGTTGTAGACCCGCACCAGGCGGCCCAGCTCGGGCTGCGAGACGTCGTGCAGGCGGGCGGTCAGCTCGCCGTCCTCCAGGAACTGGGTGCCGCGCTCGATCAGCTCCAGCGGCAGGAAGGCCCGGCGGAGCAGCCGCCAGCCGTAGAGCAGCGCCAGTGCGAACGCCGCCTCGACCGCCAGCAGCCAGCCCCGGGGCGCGGCAAGGACGCGGAACAGGACCCAGCCGGCGGCGGCCGCCGCGGCAAGCTGCACCGCCAGCAGGTAGACCAGCAGGCGCCGGCGCACGTTCACGGCGCGATCCCGTATTTCTCCAGCCGCCGGTACAGCGCCGCCCGGCTCATGCCCAGCGACTCGGCCACCCGGCTGATGTTGCCGGTGTGGTGTCTCAGCGACTTGAGGATCATCGCCTTTTCCAGCTCGTCCAGGGTCATGCTGCCCACCGCGGGCAGATCGTCGGCGGGGCGGGCGGCCGGCTCGCCGCTGGCCTCCATCTGGGCGGCGGCGTGCAGGTGGGAGACGTCCAGCAGCTCCTGCGCGGGGTGGACCAGCACGGTGCGCTCGATCAGCTGGCGCAGCTGGCGCACGTTGCCCGGCCAGGGCATCCCCTCCAGCCAGCGCAGCGCCGCCGGGGTGAGGCCCAGGTTCTCGCGCCGGTAGACCGAGGCCACCGTGTGCAGAAAGCGGCTGGCCAGCTGCGGGATGTCCGCGCGTCGCTCGCGCAGCGGGGGCAGGTGGATGGCGATGAGGTTCAGCCGGTACAGCAGGTCCTCGCGGAACTGGCCGCGGCCGACCAGCTCGGCCAGGTTGCGGTTGGTGGCCGAGACGACCCGTACGTCGACGGTCCGCGAGGTGGACGAGCCCAGCACCTCGTAGGTCCGGTCCTGCAGCACCCGCAGCAGCTTGACCTGCGAGGCCGGGTCCAGCTCGCCGATCTCGTCGAGGAAGATGGTCCCCTTGTGGGCCATCTCGAAGCGTCCCTTGCGGTCCTGGCGGGCGTCGGTGAAGGCGCCCTTGACGTGCCCGAACATCTCGCTCTCGAACAGCGAGGCCGAGATGCCGCCCAGGTTCACCTTCACGAACGGACCCGCCCGGCGCTGGCTGTTGCGGTGGATGGCCTCGGCCACCAGCTCCTTGCCGGTGCCGCTCTCGCCGGTGATCAGCACCGAGGCGTCGGTGGGCGCCACCCGGGCCACCAGCTGCAGCACGCGCAGCAGCCGCGGGTCGCTGCCCACCAGGTTGCCGAAGTCGCAGGTGGTGTCGAGGGCGTCGCGGGTGGCGAGCGTGTCGTCGGCCGGCGTCGCCGCCAGCCCCAGCGCGGTCTCGACCGTTGACAGCAGCTGGGCGTTGGTCCAGGGCTTGGTGACGAAGTCCGAGGCGCCCGCCTTCATCCCCTCGACCGCCAGGGAGATGGAGCCCCAGGCGGTCATCAAGATCACCGGCAGGGTGGGGTGGCGGGCGCGCAGCTCGCGCAGCAGGGCCAGCCCCTCCTCGCCGGTGGTCTGGCGGGAGTAGTTCATGTCCTGCAACACCAGGGCGCACGCGTCGTTCTCGGCCAGCCAGGCCAGCGCCTGGGCCGGCGAGCCCGCCTGGGCGCTGCGATACCCGGCCTGCTTGAGCAACAGGGACAGCGACGCGGTCACCGAGGGGTCGTCGTCGACGATGAGGATGAGGCTGCTGGTTGCCACGGCGTTCACTCGTGGTGCAAGGCCACCGCCGGCTGCACCCGGGTGGCCAGACGCGCGGGATACCAGCCGCACAGGAGGGTCAGGAGGTAGATCGCCGCAACCGCCGCCAGAAGCCCCTGCAGGTACGCCGCCGGCGTGACGTTGGTGATGAGGTCGAACATCGGCAGGTGGGAGACCAGCACGGTCCCGGCGGCCAGGGCGAACGTGGTCATGACCAGGAGCTCGCCCAGGATCTGGCGCTGCACCGCCGCGCGGGTGGCGCCCTTCGCCCGGCGCAGGCCCATCTCCTTCGTCCGTTGGGTGACGTTTTGCCACAGTACACCGGTCAGCCCCAGCGCCACCATCAACATCAAGAAGCCAGCCACCAGGCAGATCAGCACGAAGGTCTGGCGCTGACTCTCGAGCGTGCGCTGGCGCAGGTCGCTCAGCGCCTCGACCTCGAAGGTCCACTCCGGAGCCGCGGTCTGCATGGCCTTGACCAGCGTCTGCTCGAAGGCGACCGTGGTCCCGGGCCGCAGCTTGACCAGCAGGTGGTTGGGCGGCCACAGGCCGGGCTGATCCAGGGTGCGGCGGCGGAACTGGTAGCTCTGCGGGGAGGAGAACTCGCCATCGCGGCGGAAGTCCCGTATCACCCCCACCACCCGAGGCGGTGGCCCGCCGCCGTCTTCGGGCTGCCAGTCGCGCCAGAGGTTGCGACCGACCGGGTTCTCGCCGCCGAACACCACCTGGGCCAGGTGCTGGTTGATCACCACCGGCGAGTAGGCGGCCCCGTCGTCCTGCTTGCTGAACCAGCGGCCGGCGCTGATCTCGATGCCCAGGGCGGCCGCCAGATCGTCGGTGGCGTCGCAGACCTCGAAACGGATGCCGTTGCGGCCGATGTACCCGCGGTGGGTCTGGGCGTAGGGGGCCACGTCCGAGCCGGCCACCGCCGCCACCTGGGGCAGCTCCGCCACCGCCGCGAGCAGGCGGCGGGTGGTCTCCTGCACCTCGGGGGGCGCATCCTCCTGCTTGATGCCGTAGCCCCCGAGGCGCACCGACCAGACGTCGGTGATGGAAAAGCCCAGGGTCCGGCGGTGATTGGCCAGGGCGTGGGCCGCCAGGGTGCCGACCGCGAACAGCACGAGGAAAGACAACATCACTTCGATCATCAGCAGCAGGTTGGCGCGGCGGCGGTTCCAGATCAGCTTGAGCAGGTGCCGGATCATCGCGCACCTCCCTGGAGGGCGAGGGCGGGGTTCAGGCGGGACATGCGCCAGGCCGGGTAGACGCCCGAGACCACCCCGAACAGCAGGGCAATGACCAGCGCCTGCAGGAACAGCCCCAGGTGCAGCTGCAGCGGGCCGTAGGGAAACAGCCCCGAAGCGTTCAGCGCGTGCAAGGTCAGCAGCGAAGCGAAGAGCCCGATCGCGCCGCCCAGCAGGGTCAGCAGGAGGTTCTCGATCAGGAACTGCCCGACCAGGTTGCGGGCGGAGGCGCCGAAGGCCTTGCGCACTCCGATCTCCGAGGCGCGCTCGAGGATGCGGCTGACGTTGAGGTTCACCAGGTTCACCGTCGGTAGCAGCATGAACAGCAGCGCCGTCAGGGCCAGCACCGCGGCCAGCCGCTCGGGGTGGCTTTCCTGCTGGCTGCGGTCGTCGAACAGCTCGCGGGACATCTTCTCGAAGGTGGTCTCGATGGGGGATATGAGGCGATTCCAGCGCTTGGGGTCGGGCGACTGGAAGCGACGTTGCAGCCGCGAGCGCAGCTCCTCCTTGATGCCGGGCATGTCGGCGCGGGTGCGGGCCAGCACCAGCCCCAGGCAAGTGCCCTGCAGGTCCTCGCGCCAGCCGGTGTCGCGGGCGGTGGTGATGGGGACCCAGACATCGGCGCTGGCGTTCTGGCGGCCGCGCGGTACGTCGGGCACCACGCCGATGACCTGGAAGGTCTGGTCACCGAGCGCCAGGCTGCGGCCGACCGCCGGTCCAGCAGGCAGCAGCCGCTCTTTCGTGCGCTGGTTGATGACCGCCACGAAACGCGCCTCGCGCACGTCCTGGTCGGAGAAGGGGGCACCCTCCAGAAAGCGGAAGTCGAGGATCTTCCAGAGGTCGGCGTCGGTGCGGCGGAGCGCCGAGGTGATCCGGTTGTCGCCCCGGTAGGACCGCACCACGCCGTCGCGCAGGATGATCGACATGCGTTCGGCGCCGGGCAGGTCCCGGGCGAAGCGGTCGAGCACCTGGTAGCCCACGCCGCTGGCGCTGTCGTTGCCCGGGCCGCTCAGGACGGCGCTGCTGATTGTCATGATCCGGTCGCGACGGCTCTCGGGCGGGGTGGCGGCCTGGATCTGGTCCAGCTCCGCTGCCGCCAGCATCAGCACCGTGAGGGTGAAGGCGATGCCGAACAGGCTGATGCCGGTGAAGAACTTCCGCCGCAGCAGGACCTTCCAGGCGAGCTTGAGGGTGCTGGCGAACATCAGCTCACCTGCCTTCCGTCGAACAGGCGCACGATCCGTTCGGTCTTTCCGGCCAGGCGCGGGTCGTGGGTCACCATCACGATGGTGGTGCCGTCGCGGTGCAGGCCCTCGAGGATGGCCATGATCTCGTCGCCCATCTGGCTGTCGAGGTTGCCGGTGGGCTCGTCGGCCAGCAGCACCCGCGGGCTGCCGACGATGGCCCGGGCCACCGCCACCCGCTGCTGCTGCCCGCCCGACAGCTGGGTGGGGAAGTGATGGAGCCGCGCGCGCAGGCCCACCCGTTCGAGCGCGGCGGTGGCGCGTTCCTTCCGCTCGGCGCTGGACAGACGCCGGTACAGCAGCGGGATCGTCACGTTGTCCAGCACGCTGAGGTCCGGGATCAGGTGAAAGCTCTGGAAGATGAAGCCGATGGTCTGGTTGCGCAGCCGGGCCAGGTGGCGGTCGTCGTACGACTCGACCGGCGCGCCGGCCAGCTCGACCGAGCCGCGGCTGGGGGCGTCCAGCAGGCCCATGATGTTCAGGAGCGTGCTCTTGCCGCAGCCGGAGGGGCCCATGATGGAGATGAACTCCCCCTGCCGCACCGCCAGGTTGACCTCGGCCAGGGCCACGGTCTCGATGCGGTCGGTGCGATACAGCTTCTCGACTCCGGTCAGGCGTATCATCGTTGGCTCCTCGTTGGTCGTCGGTGTCGGTCGGGTCGGGTCGGTTGTCGATCGGTCGGTCAGCGGATGGCCAGCTCGCGCAGGTCCAGGCGGTCGGTCATGTCCGAGATGATCACCTCGTCGCCCGGCTGCAGGCCGGCCAGCACCTCGAAGTGGTCGGCGCTGGACAGCCCGAAGCGCGCGGTGGTGCGCACCGCCCGGTCGCCGCGCACCACGAACACCTCGCGGTTGCCCTCGCCGTCGGCGAAGGGGCCGCGGGCCACCCGCACGGTGCGGTCGCGGTGGCCGGTCACCACCCGCACGTCGACGCGCAGGTTGGCCCGCAGCCACGAGCTGGACCGGTCGGCCAGCGCCACCGAGAAGGTCAACACCCCCTGCTTGATGGCAGGCTGCACCTGGCTGATCTGCCCGCGCAGCTGCTGCCGGTCGTTGATCTGCACCACCACCGGCAGGCCGGCGGTCAGGCTCTGGGCGTGCACGTCCGAGGTGGTGGCGTCCACCCGGAACGAGCCCAGGTCGGCGATCCGGGCGATCACCTCGCCCTTCTTCACCTCGGCGCCCTCCTCGGTGACGATCCAGGTGAGCACCCCGCGGCGGTCGGCCTTGGTGGTGGCCAGCTCCAGCTGCCGGCGGGCCTCGTCGCGCTCGCCGCGCAAGGTGGCGGTCTCCAGCCGCAGCCCCTCGATCTGCGCGCGGGTCGAGCGCTCGGCGTGGCGGGTCTCGCTCTCGGTCTTGCGCAGCTCCACCGCCGCCTGCGCCTCGCCCAGCTCGGACCGGTTCAGCTCGTCGGGCGACAGGAAGCCGCGGTCGTGCAGCTGCCGGTCGCGGGCCAGCTGGGCGCGGGCCGAGGCCAGCTGCAGGCGCCGCAGCTCCTGCTGGCCGGCCAGCTCGTCCAGGCGCGCCTCCAGGTCCATGCGGGTGCGCGCCTGCTGATTCTCCTTGAGCGCCAGGTCGTGCTCCAGGCGATCGAGCGCCAGGCGCGAGGCGTGCAGGTCCAGCTCCAGCAGCGGCTCGCCCGGCTGGAGGGGGTCGCCCGGGCGCTTGCGGATCTTCAGCACGCGCGCGTCCACCGGACTGGGCACCACCTGCTCCACCTCGGGCAGCACCGTCCCCGAGGCGGTGATCATCGCCTCGATGGCCCCCAGCTCCACCCGGGCGGTGCGGATCCGGCTGCGGCTGACCGAGGGACGCAGCCAGGCCGAGGCGAGCGCCACCACCGTGATGAGTCCGGCGAGGATCGCCGCTGCAACGGCGACCTGACGGGCGACGCGAGAACGCCGGTGGGCAATCGGGAGGGCTCGGTCCATGACGCGATCCCGACCGACTGCAACGGCGATGCCGACCGCCGGGAGCGCGGATCTTCGACCGCCGGACAGCCGATCGCCGACCGCCGCTCGTGCAGCGCGTCCGCGCCCGGACAGGGCACTGTCCGCTTACGAACAGCGGCCCAGTTGGGGACAGCGCCCCGGTTACGGACAGCGGCCCAGGAAATCCAGCTGGTGCGCGAGGTACACGAGCTCGCCGCGGTCGATCTGGGCGCGCCGGGTGGCCATCCAGTCGGCGACGGTCGCCGGGGCCGCCTCGGGGTACGCGCGCAGCGCCTGCTCGACGAAGTCGAGGATGATGCGCAGGAACTCGGCCTCGTCGGCGGGATAGCCGCCGGCGCCGTCCCCGTGCACCACCCAGTCCGAGGGGCCCGCCGCCAGGATGCTGGCGCCGGCCGCGCGCAGGTGGCCGAACAGGTGGCGGCCGGTGCGGCTCTCGCCGGCGGGACGGCCGTAGCGCACCCGCTCGTCCATGCTCCGGTGAAACAGGCGCATGAAGGCCTCGTCGGCCGGGTGCTCGGGCTGGAAGATGGTCTCGCCGTCGTAGTTGACCGAGAACCAGTACAGCGCGCCCGGCGCGGCCAGCTGGAACATCGGCGGCAGCAGCCGCGGCACCTCCACCAGGTCCAGCACCGCGTTGGCGATCAGCAGATCCGCCCGCGGCAGCGCGGGCGGCGCCTGCGCTTCGACGAAAGCGCCGATCTCGGCGGCCACGAAGCGGACCTTCAGCTCGACCCCGCCGCCCGTGATGTGCAGGTCGTCGCTGCCCGAGGCGGTCAGCTGCCGGCCCGCCGCCCAGGCGCGCAGCCAGGCCCGGGCGTCGTCGAGCAGCTGGGGATCGACGTCCAGCAGGATGTATTCAGCGCGCTGGAACACCCGCCATTCGATCAGGCGCGCCAGCATGTTGCCCAGCCCCGCGCCCACCTCCAGCACCCGCAGCGGCGCTTCGCCGCGCGCGGCGATCTCGGCGCGCAGGCGGTCGAGCACGAACCGGTTGAGCGCGCGGTCGTCGACCGTCTTCTTCGCGCCGAGGTAACGGGACAGGGTGGCGGCCATCGAGCAGCGAAGTCTTTCCCGGTTTTGCCCGCTGGCGGCAACCCGAATTTCGCGCCGGAGGCGCCTCCAAGCCGGCGCCGGCACTCACCTGCAGCTCCAGCCCGGTCTTATGCAACTGGTCAAGAGTCCACTGGGGCGCTCGTCGGGCGCGGAATCGACGCAACTTCCCTTCGCCCCCCTCCGATAAGGGTCCGAGCTTCGCTGTCCCCGGGGAGGTCCATGAGCAATTCCATCAGTCGCACCGATTTCTCGCGCGAGCTGGCCGAGGGAGGTGGGTACCTCGACGTCAAGCACATGGACCCCGACGTGCGCGAGGCTCTGCACCGGGCCGGCGTCAGCGACCAGCAACTGGCCGGGATCGCCGGCAAAGACGGCGAGATCGCCGGGGCCGAATTCGGGAAGCTGTTCGATCGTCTGGACGTGGGCGACCACGACGGCGACGGCAGCACCATCGCGCTGCGGACCGACTCGGGTCAGACCACCCCCGCTGGCGCCGCGGTGGACGAGCTGCGCGCGGAGATCCAGCGCAAGCGCGCCGGCGCCGGCCAGGAGGGGATCATCCACCTGGGCATGCGCCCGCAGTCCTCGCGCGAGGCCGAGGCGCTGCGCTCGACCACCTCGGGAAAGCAGGGCGGGGTGCACGAGATCCGGGCCTACGAGAACCGCCCCATCGAGGTGGGCGGCCGCAGCTTCGACCTGACCGACCGGGCCCAGATCGAGCCGTTCGCCCGGACATTCGGGCTGAACGGCGCCGACACCACCAAGCTGGTCGAGGCGCTGCGGAATGCGCCGCCGGCGGGTCGCGACGAGCTGGGCCGGCTGGCCCTGGCGCTGAAAGACGTGGGCAGCGGCCAGCTGCACGCCAGCCGCCTGGTGCTGTCCGGTCACGGCGACGGGCAGAACCTGGTCGATGACAACGGCACCTGGCTGAACCACGAAAGCATCCGCGACGTGGTGAAGCTGTTCCCGGAGGGGGCGGGCAAGATCCGGGACCTGGCCTTCTCCTCCTGTTTCAGCGGCACCAACCCACGCGAGTGGGAGGCCTGGAAGCAGGTGTTCCCCAACCTGGACAGCCTGTACGGCTACGCCGAGTTCTCGCCCGCCGCCGACGGGGGCGCGCCGGGCGATCTGCGGGCCTGGGACCAGATGAGCAAGGGGAATCACCCCGAGAATGTCGACCCCACCCGCAAGGGCAGCGCCACCTGGAACCGGGTCGACAACGACCAGAACGTGCCCAAGCTGGATGCCGCCGCCTGCCGGCAGATCGCTGACCGCGCGGACACGGTGCTGGCCCGCTACCCCGGGCGGCAGCAGGGGGCGGCGCTCGGCGACGCAGAGGCGCGGCGGGCGTACATCCAGGTCTCCCAGGCGGTCAATGCCGCCAACCTGCCCGACGACCTCCGCGCGCGGCTACAAAGTCTCAAGAGCGCACTGTTTCCAATCACGCACCCGCCGGAGCGCTAAGATCGCCCGATGGTGTCCGGCCTGACCTGGCTCGCGGCCCTGGGGGTGGCGGCCCCGCAGGCGGCCGCGGCGGACATGGTCTTGTTGCCGGCCGCGCAGGTCGAGACCGGGTGCGGGCCATTGACCGGAGGTAAACCGGCCTGGCAGCACCCACGTCGCGGGGTGCACATGGCGCGCTCGCGGGATTTTTTTCTCGATCGCACCGAGGTGACAGTAGCGGCGTACCGGGCCTGCGTGCAGGCGGGAACCTGCACGCCCCCGGCCCGGCCCGAGCGCTCGAACTACTCGCTGGCCGGCCGTGAGCAGCACCCGATCGACGGGATCAGCTGGAAACAGGCGGATGCCTACTGCCGCTTCGTGGGCAAGCGCCTGCCGACCGAGCTGGAGTGGGACCGCGCCGCCCAGGGCCCGGCACCGAACGCCGACCGGTACGTGTGGGGCAACGAGCCGCCCGATTGCGAGCACGTGGCCGGCACCCGCGCCAGCTCCGAGACGGTGCCGGAGCCCGACCAGCGGCTGTGCGTGACCGATGCGGGATCGCGCACGCTGCCCGTGTGCAGCCGACCGCGCGGCAACAGCAAGGAAGGGATCTGCGATCTGGTCGGCAACGTGGCCGAGTGGGTGTCGGACTGGTTCGACCCGCTGACGCGACCACCGCGGCCACCCGCCGCCTGCGCGAAGGAAAAGGAGGAGAGCGACGCCTGCCCGACCGGGCGGCGGCACATCACCAAGGGCGGTGCCGGCGGTTACGCGGGGGTCGAGCTGCGCCAGAGGCGCATCTGCCAGGGTCCGCAGACCCACGCGCTGGAGGACGTCGGTGTCCGCTGCGCCCGCGACGCCCCGGCGCCGGCGCCGTCGAAGTGACAGCACTCGCTCGGCGGCAAGAGCGCAGAGGCGTGGTCAGGTCGGCGTCCGGGTGACTACGGCTTCTGGTACGGCGGCACGTTGCTCAGCACCGGTGACACGTTGGCGAGGGTTGCGCCCTGCCACATCGAGGGCACGCCGCGAATGAAGGTGACGAGGCCGGCGACGGGCGCGCGTACCTCTCCGGTGGGCTGGCCGACGTAGTCGGTGGTGCGGCCGATGACCTGGCCCTGCTTGACCACGGTGTCTCGCTTGGCGGTGGCGAAGAACATCCCCGGCGCCTCCGCCTGCACCCTGCTACCGGCGGCCACCCACACGGGCCGCGCGACCGGGCGGACGGAACGCCCGATCATCTTCAGCGACCCGACCACGTTGAGGCATCCCGCGATCAAAGCGTCGACGTCGGCCGGAAGGACGGTGCCGCTGCGGCCCGCCTCGGCGACGATCAAGGTCTTGCCCTGGGCGAGGGCGTAGCCACCGAGACTGCGCGTGCTCGCGGGATTGGTGACGTCGATGTCGCGCAGGATGACGTGGTCGAGCCCGAAGGCCAGCGCCAGGGTCCGCGAGGCCCGGTCCTGGGCTTCGTTGCCGGTGCGGATCCAGTAGCTGTACGGCCGGAGATCCTCGTCGAGGTCCCCCCCGTGCAGATCCACGACCACGCTGGCGGGCTTGACGATCCGATCGGCGACCAGCGCCAGGACGCGCTCGGTCTGGGTCCCGGTGGGGTTTCCGGGGTACCCCGCGTTCATCCCCTTCTTGTCGATCGGATTCAGGTGCACCGTCATCTGCTCGAACGAGGCCACGTTCAGCAGCGGCACCACGATGACGGTCCCGGAGAGCGCGCGGGGATCGATGCGCGCCACCAGGCGCGTGAGCGCCACGATGGAGGCGTATTCGGTGCCGTGGCTGCCGGCCACGAACGCCACCACCGGCCCGGGCTTGGCGCCATTGACCACCGCCACCGCCACCGCGACGGCCGGGTCGGCGCCGGAGGGGATCTTCAGCTCCCCGTAAGCCGTCGCACCCCGGGCCGCCACGGCGGTGCCGACGGTGAAGGCATCCGACGGCGCCTGTGCGTCCGCCGGCGACTGGGCGGCAGCAGCCGGCGCGAGCGAGCAGAGGGCGACAGACAGGATGGGCCCGAGCGCTCTCGAGGTGGATTTCGTCATGACAGTCGCCAGCCTACCCGCAATCGGTCCAGCGTTTTGTATTTCAAGAAGTAGCGGCGACCTAGTGCGGGGGCGGCGCCTTCGACGGGGGCGTGGGCTTGCCGTCGATGGTGTTCGGCTCCATCAGCTCGACGCGCGTGCCGTCGGGGTCGAACAGGTTGGCCTGGCGCTTGCGGTTCACACCCACCTTGATCTCGATCTTGTGGGGGTAGCTCTTGCGCGCGGGGCGGGCCTCCAGCTGGGCCACCGCCTTGGCGATGTCGGGGACCACCAGGCAGATGTGGTTCTTGCCGCCGCGCTGGTCGGGCGGGGGCAAGGTGTCGTACAGCATCAGCTCGAGGTAGTCGTCGCCTTCGGGCAGCCGCATGTTCACCCAGCTGAGCACCTTGTCCGAGGGGCCGCCCCGCCAGATCTCGCGGAAGCCGAGGGTGTCGCGGTAGAACTTCAGCGACGGCTCCAGCTTGCCGACCAGCACACCCAGGTGGGCGATGCGGGTGGAGACGCGGCTTTCGGGCATGAACTTGCCCGCGTTCTGCATCGACCAGCCGCCCGGCAGGTACTGCACCAGCTCGATGTTGTGCTTGTCCGGGTCGACGATCCCGAACTGGGTGTTCTTGATCTTGCCGACGCCGATGGGCGAGGCGGACACGCCGGCGGCCAGCAGGCGGGCGCGCAGGGCCTGGACGTCGTCGGTGTAAAGGGAGATGTGGTAGACGCGGCCGTCGTCGCGGGGCGGTTCGGCGAACAGCTCGATGTATTGCTGCTCGTTGACCTTGATGAACGAGATGCGGTCGCTGCCGTCGGGCTTGGGCAGCTTGAACGCCTCCTCGAAGCCGAGCAGATCGCGGTAAAAGCCCCGCGCCTTGTCGAGGTCGCTGACGAACAGGGCCATGTGGGCGATGCCCAGCAGCTTCCCGGCCGGGGGCGACGCCGCCGCCGGAGGCTGGGTCTTCCGGCAGGCAACCGCGGTGAGCACGAACAGCAGCAGCGCCGCGAGCTTCATGGGCGCATTTGAGCTCAACTGCCCCCGCGGTGGTAGCGATTCCGCGGCCGCGTTTCAGTCCGCCCGAGATCGCGTCCCGGCGCGGCTCAGCATCCAGCGTTCTTCCAGGTTCCACAGCTGCGCGCGGCCGCCGCCGCCGAGGAGGGTGACCAGGGTCAGCAACTCGGCGGCCCACACCAGAGCGGACCCATCGCGGGCCAGCAGCCAGGTGACGGCGATGGCGGCGGCGAAGGCCACCACCCGCGTGGCCACACCCAGAAGGATCAGCAGGGCGAGCGCCAGCACGGGCGTCGGCAGCTGCCCGCGCACCACCAGCCAGGTCACCGCCCCGGCAGCAGCGGCCCGCACCAGCGGCAGCGCCACCCGGGCGGTGCCGCCGATGGCCCGCAGCAGCCGCTGGTGGCCGGCGCCGTCGCTGTCGAGCCGGCCGGTGGTGACCAGGTAGTCGCGGGCGAACAGGAACAGGTTCGGCACCATGAACAGGGTCGCGGCGACGGTGGTGCCCGGCGGTCCCAGCACCGGGAACAGCGTGGTGGCCACCAGCCCCATCTGGTAGCCGGCGTACATGCGCGTGTAGAGGTTCGGCTTGAGCCGCTCGAGGTACACCGGGATCCCGCGCCGGCGGCGCAGCCACAGACCGAGGTGGAACAGGTAGTAGGCCGCGCCCACCAGCAGGTACCAGGGCGGCAGCCGGCCGAGCGCAATCGCGGCCAGCGGCCCCACCAGCAGCCCCAGCGCATCGGTGATGACGTCCAGCCGCCCGCCCACCGCGGACTCCTGCCGCAGCCGCCGCGCCACGTACCCGTCGACCAGATCCATCAGCGCCGCCGTGGTGTAGAGGACGGCGGGCATCCAGGCCAGCAGCCCCGCACGCGGCGGGACCAGCACGAACCCGGTCAGCGCGCTCACCATCCAGGCGCGCGCGAGGGTGAGCCCGGTGGCCAGCCCCAGCGCGGTGGTCTGCCGCTCCGACCGCCGCAACCAGCGCAGCACACCGACCACGAACCACCACACCGGCAACGCCGCCGCCGCCCACCGCCCTCCCTGCGCCGGCGAGAGCGCCGAGCCCACCGCCACACTTCCGGCCCCCATCAGCAGCGACCCGACCACCAGCGCCCGGCGAACGACGGCGTCGGCCCCCGAACGTTGCTGATCGAGGGGTGTGGCGGCAGCGGTCACGCCCGTGACGGGCTCGGGACGCTGGGGGGTGGAGGCGAGAGGCATCGCCGGTCGACGACTGTACCGCGTACGCGGCGGGGAGCGGGTCAGCCCTGCGAGCGGACTTCGATGCGGGCGGGATGGCAGAAGGGGACCGCGCGGCCGTTGACGGTGTACGGGCGGTATTGCCACAGCTTGATCTTGGCGATCCACTCGTTGTCCACCAGCGGGTCGGCGGCCTTGATGATCTTCACGTCGCTGACGTGGCCCTCGGCCGAGACGCAGATCTTGAACATCCCCCACATCATCATGCCGGCCCGGTTCAGCTGCGGTGGCAGGCCGGGCTTGTAGCGCGGGTCGGTGATGTCGGTGATCCGCTGGCCGGTGCCGACGTTGGGCGCGACCATCACCGGCGCCGTGGCCGGGCCGGTGCTGCCAATCACGCCGCCGGGCACGCCGCCCTCGACGCCGCCCTCGACGCCGTCGTCCTCTTCCTCCTCGGGCGGAGGCTGTTCCTTCGGCTGGACGATCTGGCTCGGGTTCGGCTGGACGATCTCCGTCCGCGGTTTGACGATCGTTTTCTTCTTCTTGGGCGGCGGAGGCGGAGGAGGCGGTGGTGGGGTCGCCGTTAAAAACGTTACCGACACCGCCGGAGGCGATAGCTCGTCCACGTTCCAGAAGGAATAGACAGCCCCGGCCACGAGCAGCGCGCCGTGCAGGCCGAGAGAGAGTGAGTAGGTGACCCGGCGCCAGGCCTTGGGGCGTGCCTTTTCCTGCCCCAGGAACGAATCGAAAGCCATGGCCGCGTACTATAGCGTTTCGGAGTGTACAGTTTGAATCGCGCCGATTGACTGAACAGCGCGCCATGGCCGCCGCTGTGAGTCTCACCCCACCTGACTTGACCCTAGATCCAGGTAGAGCGTAAGGTCGCCGTCGCTCGAGACGACCGGAACCCACGCGGTGCCTGCCTTTCTCCCGAAGGCCCACCGCGAACTGTTCGAACTCGACTTGAACTAGGAGGCCAGAACATGCCACTTCGTGCCGGCGCACATACCAGCCACGAGACCGTTTTAAAGTGTAAACGTTGCCGAGGCTGGCTGCCTCTGCTCGCGTCCCTCGTCCTGTGCCTATTCGCAGGCACAGCTCGAGCGCAGCAGGGCGCAGGCGCTCTGACCGGCGTGGTCACCGACAGCACCACCCGGCAGCCTCTGTCTGGCGTGGTCGTGATGGTGAAGTCGCCGGCCCTGCAGGAAGCTCAGATCGCCGCCACCGACGATGCGGGCTTCTACCGCCTGGCGAACCTGCCACCCGGTATCTACAGCGTCAGTCTCGAGCGAGACGGCTTCTTCCCGTTCGAGCAGGGCGGGATCGCCCTGCGCTCGGACGCCACCTTGCGGGTGAACGCCCTGATGGTCCCCTCCACGCAGAAGCAGGAGGAGATCGTGCTGACGGTGAGGCCGACGGTGGACGTCGGCTCGAGCACCAGCAGCACCAC
>JBKPRZ010000181.1:0-12077 GCA_046734815.1 Myxococcota bacterium
CCGGATCCACAGGCGGCGGCGGCGCAGGCGAGCGTCAGGGCCAGGGACCACGATCGCGGGGGGCGCGTAAGATACATTCTATTTCTCCCGGGTCGATTCGACCGACCAGAGAAAGTGGTATGGGCGCGCGGCGAGGGCTCAGCCGCCGTCGAGCAGCCGCCCCAGGTGAATGACGTGGCGGATGCGGCGGGTGTTGGCCATCCGGTCCAGCGGCGAGCCGTCCACGACGATCAGGTTCGCGGGCGCGCCGGCGCGCACGCCCCAGGGGCGGCGGAGGAAACGCGCCGCCTCGGTGGTGCCCGCCCGCAGCGCCTCCCAGGCCGGCAGCCCCGCCTCGGCCAGCAGCTCGATCTCGCGGTGGATCGAGAAGCCCTGGAACGTGCCCAGGTTCCCGGTGTCCGAGCCGGCCAGGATGGACACGCCCGCCGCGTGCAGCCGCCTCACCGACACGTAGTCGTGGGGCACGCAGCCGGGGCGCTGCCAGTCCAGCCAGTCGCGCGCCTTCTCGATGAACCGGGCGGGCACGCGGTAGGCGTCGCGCAGGGCCGGCCCGGTCACGCGCGCCAGCAGCGGGTCGTCCAGCAGCGCCGGCCGGTCGACCAGCCGAGCCAGATCGCACTGCACGGCCATGGTGGGGATGCTGCGCACCCCGCGCCCGGCCATGGCCTTGACCAGATCGGCGGGGATGACCTCCTCGTCCTCGAAGTGGGTGATGGCGGCGGCGCCCGCCTGCACCGCCGTGCGTGCCTCGTCCCAGGTGCTGATGTGCACGACCGTGGTGATGCCCACCCGGCGCGCCTCGCCCAGCACCACCTCCATGCCGGACGACTGCGCGAACACCTTGATCACGTCGAAGCCCGACTGCTGGGCGGCCCGCACGCGCGCCCGCAGCGACTCGGGGTCGCGGCCGCCGCGCCAGCCGCCCGCCACCAGGCCCTCGAACAGGGCGGCGTGATCGGGCGAATCGCGCAGGCGCTCGCGCAGCTCGAGCCGCTGGTGGCTGCCCACCAGGTCCAGCATCCCCATCACCCCCGCGCGCAGCACCAGCCGCAGCACCTGCTCGGTGCCCGGCTCCTCGTCGGGTGACTCGTCCGGCGACGGGTTGCCCCACGGGTGCACGTGCAGGTCGATCAGCCCGGGCATCACGAACCGGCCCTTCACGTCCAGGGCACGCCCGTCCCCACAGGCCGCCCCCGGGCCCACCGCCTGGATGCGCGGGCCGTCGATCACCACGTCCGCCCGGAAGATCTTGCGCTGATCGGGATCGATCACCGTCCCGCCGACCAGGCACAGCCGGTCCCCGGCGCGCGCCCCCGGCTCGGCGCGCGCCGCCGCATCGACACGCACCGCCGGGGCAAGGCAGGCCAGCGCCGCCCCCACGGCCAGTCCGCGATCGAGCGCCCTTCGCACCGAGGCATGATCGAGCCGGCTGCGCACCTCCGCAAGACGCGCAGGACCTGACCGATCGGGTGGGCGCATGTCGGCAGAAAACGTTTCTTGCCGCCCGCCGCACGCGGACCCAACGATGGAAGGAGGTTTTGTGGCCGTCATTTGCGTTACAGGCCACATACGAGAACAAACTGTAGTGGTATTCGATCGGGTGGTTCCAGACTCCGGTGCAGCGATGTGGCGACCTGAATCCATGGGCGAGGTGATTGCCGAACGGGTGTGCGACCTGCGGCGTGGCGGCCGGAAGGTCGGGCGGGTGACCCTCACCTTCGGCCGTCCGGTGCGCGCCCCCCGCCCCGAAGCGGGCGATGGCTGGTGGTGCCCCGTGCGCATCGTGGGCAGCGGCCTGGACCTGTTCCGCCCGATCGCCGGCGAGGATTCCTTGCAGGCGCTGATCCTCGCGCTCGAGTTCGCCGCCGACATCCTGCCCGAGCACGCGAGCGAGCTGCGCGCGGGGCTGGACTGGCTGGGCCAGCCCGAGAAGCGGGTCCTCGCCCGCCAGGGAGAGAGCGCCGATCCCGACAACGCCTTCGCTGCGCTTCTGGCACGCCTGCGCCGCAGCCGTGACAGCCGCGCAACGGGAACCACCGCGCCCGAGCGCCGGCAGCCCATGTTGCGCGCGGTAGGCAGTGCCAGCGAACATCCGCCTGTGCGGCGACGCTCACCGCGCCTTCGACGTCGCTCCTGACGGAGACGATCCGCCCGCGCGGCCGCCACAAACGGCCACGGCAATGAGCGAAAACGGGCCGACCCCCAGCCGTACTATCGGGCGGGGGTAGGGCCATGACGAAACGGACGGATGACCGGAGTGGACGGTGCTGGATCGGAGCGAGCTGGCCTGCAAGGCGGATCGGATGCCGGATCGGATGCCGGATCGGATGCCGGATCGCGCGGCCGTGGATCGGATGGCAGCTGGCGGGCCTTCTGCTGGTGGCTGCGAGCCTGGCCTGTGACGCCAGCGGCTCGCGCGCGCCCGGCGACGAGGTGGAACAGGTCCAGCAGGCCATCGGCAACTACAACTTCACCGACCACGTGGCCTGGTCGCAGAACCCGCCCGGCGGCCTGAGCCCGTCGCAGGTCCCGCAGTTCGTGCAGATCGGGTTCGACGACAACCAGCGCTCGGGCCTGACCACCACCCCGGCGTCGGGCATGACCTGGGCCACCAATCTCTTCAAGAACCTGAAGAACCCCGGCGGCAGCGGCAACGCCGACACCTTCGACGGCAGCGACGTGCGGGTCAGCTTCTACAGCAACACGACCTACATCTCGGACGGCTTCGTCGAGGACCCGGTCAAGGTGAAAAAGTCGTGGCGGACCGCCCTGACCGACGGTCACGAGATCGGCAACCACACCCACACCCATCCCGACGGCGGCTCGTTCTCGGTGGCGCAGTGGCGCGCGGAGATGGATCTGTGCAACGACTGGCTGACCCGCGCCTTCGTCGCCAACGAGCCCGCCTTCAGCGTCGGATCGGGCATCGGCGCGCAGCTGGCCAACATCGAGGGTTTTCGCACCCCCTTCCTCGACTACAACACCAACACCCTCGCCGCCGCCAAGCAGACCGGCTTCACCTACGACATCAGCATCGAGGAGGGCTGGCAGCTGTCCGACGACGGCATCGACTTCAACTGGCCCTACACCCTGGACAGCGGCAGCCCCGGCGGAACGGCCGTGGGCAAGCCGTCGGGCAACCAGTCTGGCCTGTGGGAGCTGGGCGCCGCGCCCTTCGTGATCCCGCCCAGCCTGCGCTCGCAGATCGGCCTCACCAAGGTGACCGGCCTGGACTACAACATGTTCGTCTCGGCCAACCTGACCAAGGCCCAGGCGCTGGCGATCCTGAAATACACGCTGGACCAGCGGCTGGCCAGCAACCGCGCCCCGCTGTTCGTGGGCGCCCACACCGCCATCTACACCGACGACACCAGCGTGCCCAACAGCACCCCGCAGTCGCGGCGCGAGACCATCGAGGAGTTCGTCACCTACGCCCTCAGCAAGCCGCAGGTGCGCTTCGTGACCGCCAGGAACGTGATCAAGTGGATGCGCAACCCGGTGGCGCTGGGCGGTGGCGGCGGCTGCAACCCCGAGTCCGACAGCACCTTCTGTTCCCGGCTGGGCAAGAACTGCGGCCAGGTCACGGGCAAGGACAACTGCAACAACGACCGCACCGTCACCTCCTGCGGCAGCTGCAGCGCCCCCCAGACCTGCGGCGGCGGCGGCGTGCTCAACGTCTGCGGCAGCCCCGGCAACGGCGACCAGACCGAAGGCGGCTCGGTCAGCGCGGTGCCCTCGGGCAGCACCTGCGCCTCGGACCAGACCGCCGGCAAGGCCTACGACAACCTGATGACCAGCGGCAACTACACCAAGTGGTGCGTGAACGCCGTGCCCAGCACCAGCAGCCCGGTGCGCACGGTCTACGACTTTGCCGGCTCGAGCACGGTCGCCGTCAATCGCTACACCATCACCAACGGCAACGACAACGCCAGCCGCGATCCCAAGAACTGGACCTTCCAGGGCTGCCCGACCTCGTCGTGCACCGCCAGCAGCGACACCGGCTGGGTCACCCTGGACACGCGCACCAACCAGTTCTCCGGCGCCGCGCGCATTCAGACCAACTCGTACAACATCAGCAACACCACCGCCTACCAGAAGTACCGGCTGCGCATCACCGCCAACAACGGCAGCACCAGCCGGACGCAGCTGGGCGAGATCCAGATGTTCGCCGGCGGCGTCTGCACGCCGGAGAGCAACGCCACCTTCTGCTCCCGCCTGGGCAAGAACTGTGGCCAGGTCAGCGGAACCGACAACTGCAACAACCCGCGCACCGTCTCGTCGTGCGGCACCTGCTCGGCCCCGCAGACCTGCGGCGGCGGCGGCGTGCCGAACGTCTGCGGCGGCGGCGGCAGCGGCAACTGCGGCGCCCCCGCCTGGGCCTCGGGCGTCACCTACAGCGCCGGCGCCATCGTCACCGCCGACTGCCAGGTTTCGACCACCGGCACCGTCTGCTTCAACAACGTCGGCGCCCTGTACGCCTGGCGCTGCGACGCCCCCACCTTCTGCAACCTGCGCCCCGGCAGCAACCAGAGCGGCTGGTGGTCCGCCTGGGCCGCGCTCGACCGGTGTAACTGACGCCTCGGGCGGCCCGCCGCCGCGGTAACATTCCGGGCCATGGATGCGACGGACGCGGCCATCACCGGGATGAACCACTTTACCGTGCTCACCGACGACCTCGATCGCACGCTCGCGTTCTACGCGCTGCTGGGGCTGCAGCCGGGCGAGCGGCCGCCGCTCGGGTTCCCGGGGGCCTGGCTGTACGCAGATGGACGCCCGGTGCTGCACATCGTGGCGGGCCGGCCGCTGCCCGCGCAGCCGGCGGGCGTCCTCGACCACATGGCCTTCAGCGCCCGCGGACTGGCGGGTCTGGTGGAACGCCTGCGCGCGCAGAACATGACCCACGACCTGCGCCGCCAGCCCGGCTCGGGCGTGTGGCAGCTGTTCCTGTTCGACCCCAACGGCGCCCGCGTCGAGCTGGACTTCGACCCCGGCGAGGCGCCCCCGGCCTAGGTCGGCGAACCGGTTCGCCCCGCCGTCCGCGGGCGTGAGCGAACGCACCGGGCCCCTGGAGCGAACCTGGTTCCCCGGCATGGGTGTCCGGTGTCCTCGATCGTGACAGAGGTTCGGCCGAATATTTCCCGGGCGCTGGCGTTATGCTGGATGCATGGTCACTGCCGGCCGTCTGTCACTCATAGCGTGCGCCCTGCTCGCCGCCGCCTCCTGTGACGAGGGCGAGGACCTGAGCTTTTATTTCAGCGCCCCGCCGTACGGCAACCCCGCCTGCGACCGGCCCGACCCCAAGCTGCAGGGCCAGCGCCTCATCCACCTCTTCACCAACAGCTCCGTCGACATCATCGACGGCAGCCGCCCGCTGGCCCGCTACTACAAGCGCTGGGGTTTCACCTTCCACACCGATCGCCCGGCGGTGGTGACCGACATGCCCTACGCGATCGACACCAACCTGGACGACCTGAACGCGCTGCTGGAGAAGGAGTTCCCCGGCGTCGACCTGAACGACGAAGCCACCCTGATGCACGACCCCGAGCTATACGGCCGGGTCCTCGATCGCGTCGGCAACTTCATGATGCGGCCCATGGTCGAGTTCGCACGCGCACACGGCGCCGATCGCGGCGCAGTCACCAACCTGGTCGTGCTGCGGGATCTCCTGCGGCCGGGAGGAGCGGCCCTGGGGCCGCCGGGCGCCTCCCCGGCCGGCATCGCCATCTCCCCCGCCCTGATCGCGTCGTTCGCCGCCCAGGGCGGCGACGGCGCGGCCCTCTGGTCGCAGGTCGATTTCCCACCGGACTTCACCCCCATGCTCTTTCTCCACGGCGTCCTGATCGGGCAGCTGTCGTCGATCGATCCGGAGGTGCGGGACCTGATCGCCGCCCACGAATTCGGCCACACCGCCGGCCTGGTCCACCGCGAGATGGACGGCAACCTGATGGTCCCCTTCGCCATCATCGGCCGCAGCCACTGCACCGACACCCTCGAACCGGACCAGCTCACCACCTTCCGCCTGGGAGTGGGCCTCGACCAGCCCGCCTCGGTCTCCTCCGCGCTCCTGGCGCGCGACCCCCGGCGCGCCGTCCCCCCCGCCCGTCTCACCGCTGCCCTGGCCGGCGACCCCACCGCCCTGCAGGCCATGCTCGCGCCACTGCTCCACCTGTACACCTTCTGACCACGGACACCCGAAGGCCCGCGCTCACCTCGTCGAACGACACGTGTTAGACATGGCGACCGCCATGCCCCTTCGCCATCTACTTTCTTCTGTCGCCATCGCCGTGGCGGCCGCTTGCTCCGACGCCGGCGGGACCGTGGCGCCCGATGGCGGCGCGGGCCGCGACGCTTCCCCCGATGGCGCCAGCGATGGTCCGCCGGTGATGACCTTCTTCGTCACCAGCACCGGCAGCGGCGCCCAGGGGGGCAACCTGGGTGGCCTCGATGGCGCCGACGCCAGGTGCCGGCAGCTGGCCAGCGCGGTGGGCGCCGGGGACCGGACCTGGGTCGCCTGGCTCAGCGCCGAGCGCGGCCCCGACGGCAATCCCGTCCACGCGCGGGACCGGGTGGGCACCGGCCCCTGGCACGACTCGAAGGGCCGTCTGATCGCCGCCTCCCTCTCCGACCTGTTGCCTGGACCCGACCAGCGCCCGCGAGGCGAGGCCGCCGCCGTGGACGACCTGCTCGACGAGACCGGCGCGCCGGTCCCCAAGAGCCCCACCGAGCACGACATCCTGACCGGCACCCTCGCCTCCGGCCTGCTGGCCGCCGGCCACACCTGCGGCGACTGGAAGAGCACCACCGGCGACGCCCAGGTCGGCCACGCCGACAACCGCGGCCCCTTCTCCTGGACCGAATCCCACCTCACCATGGGCTGCACCATGACCGGCGTCGCCGCCAACGGCGGCAACGGCCGCTTCTACTGCTTCGCCCGCCGCTAGGCGGTCGCGAAGGGTCGTGGGTACCTTGTCGGTTGCATCCGACTGATCCGTACAGCTTCCAGGTGAGACGCGACCGGCGTCGTCGGACATCGCGGTCGGGCAGAGGCCGGGCGAAGTCTGCAAGGCGCCTCGCGTATCGGCCGCAGCCTGTCGGCCGACGCGGGTTCGACCGACGGAGCCGTGCCGCAGGCAGACGCCCGTTTCCGCCGCGAGAGGTGCGCGCGTGTTAGCCTTGATGGCACTTCGAAAGGAGCCCCTCCCGATGCTGGTCTCTCCCGCCGTCTCCGGGTCCGTCGCGCTCGATGCTTCGAAGGTCACCTTCATCCGCAGGACCTACGTGCACCTCCTGGGCGCGGTGCTCGCGCTGGTGGCGTTCGAGGTGTATCTGTTCCACAGCGGAGCCGCCGTGCCCATCGCCCAGACGATGATGAGCACGAGCTGGCTGCTGATCCTGGGCGGGTTCATGCTGGCCGGGTGGCTGGCCCGGCGGGTGGCCCACGGAGCCGAGTCGAGAGCCCTGCAGTACGCCGCGCTCGCGGGCTACGTCGTCGCTCAGGGACTGCTGCTCGTGCCGTTGCTCATGATCGCTCACGCCACCGTCGGGGGCGGGGTCATCGGCTCGGCGGCCTTCGCCACCATCCTCGGCTTCGCCGGCCTGACGGCCATCGTCTTCACCACCCGACAGGACTTCTCGTTCCTCGGGGCGTTGCTGAAGTGGGGCGGCTTCTGTGCGCTGGCCCTGATCGTCTCCGCCGTGCTGTTCGGCTTCAGTCTGGGCACGGTGTTCTCGGCAGCGATGGTGACCCTGGCGGGGGCCTCGATCCTCTACGACACCTCGAACATCCTTCACCACTACCCGCACGACCGGTACGTCGGCGCCTCGCTCGAGCTCTTCGCCTCCGTGGTGATGCTGTTCTGGTACCTGCTGCGGCTGTTCAGCCGCCGTTGATACGCGCCACCCCCGCGGTGGAGGGGCGGACGAGGGCGCGGAGGAAGCGCCAGGCCGCCCAGGCGGTGGCGGCGCAGAGGAGGAGAAGCGAGATCACGGCCAGGGCCGGGGCGATGAGGCGGATCTCGTAGAACCACCAGTCCAGGCGGACGTCGTGGTAGGCGTGGGAGGCGTCGAGCGTGAGGGTGGTGTAGCGGTGCCAGGGGGCGTCGGCTTCGGCGGTTTGCCAGTCGTCGCCGCGGCGGATGTGGCGCAGGAGCCAGCGGTGGATGTCGATGGGGGAAAACGGGGGCAGCCATTGCTGGCGGTGCATGTCCTCGAAGCAGGCGCCGCACAGGCCCTCGCGCTCGGGGACAGCGGCGCCGGAGCGGTTGGGGGTGCCCAGCCACGCCTCGCCGGCTTCGCGGGTGATGCGGATGTGATGGTCCCAGATGAAGCTGATGCCCAGCGCCTGCACCGCCACACCCAGCACGATCACCAGCGCCACCGAGGCGAGCGCCAGGCGGCGCCACCAGGTGCGCGCGGCGGCCAGCAGGTCCTCGACCAGCACGGCGGCGGGCAACAGCAGCACCGGGGTGAGGAACACCAGGTAGCGCGGGCCCCAGGCGTAGTCGCCCGCCCAGAACAGCAGGCGGCTGTAGACCAGGACCACGGGCAGGACGGTCAGGGCCAGGGCGGTCACCACCTCGGGCGCGCGCCGGTACAGCCGGGGCAGACCCAGTACGCCCAGCAACAGCGGCGGGCTGTACAGGAACAGGCTCTTGCCGGGCGACAGGAACAGCCCCCACAACCCCACCAGCACGTTTTCCCCGAACGGCGGCAGGCGGATCACGCCCGGGGTGGGCTTGAAGGCGTAGCCTGACGACAACGGCGATCCCCAGCGCGCCCAGTTGTGCGCCAGCACCATCAGCGCGAACGGCGCCACCCCGGCGGCGGCCCAGCCGAACAGACGGAGAATCTCCCGATGGGCCATTGGATGCCGTGTTCGCTGGTCGGGTGTCGGTGTCTGCTGCTCGGGCGGCGCTATTCGCTGGTCGGATGATTGCGCGGCCGGGGAATCGGTCGAGGGGACCCCGCGGCGGAGGAGATACCAGGCCAGCCAGGCGGCGCCGCCGAGAACGGCCGCGATGTACACCAGCTTGGTCGCCGCCAGCGCGCCGGCGGCGACGCCCAGCCAGACGGCGTGGCGCCGATCGGGTTGCGCGCGGGTGCGCAGCAGAGCGAGGAAGAAAAGGACGAAGCAGGCCGTCTGCAGCACCTCCGAATAGGGCGAGCGCGCGTACACCCAGAGGTAGGTCCCCACCGCCAGGACGCCGGTGGCGCCCGCGGCGATGGGCAGCTGCACGAAGCCGCCGGCCAGCAGAAAGAACGCCAGGCAGGTGAGCGCCCCCAGGGCCGCGGGGGCGAGGTGGCTGAAGAAAGGAACGGTGTACGGCGCGCTGGCGGGGGCCACCTTCCCCAGCGCCCAGCGGCCCCAGGCGCCGGGCACGTGCACCAGCGACTGCATCAGCGGCGCGACCGCGTAGATGCGCCCGCCCCGCCCGCGCGGCATCTCCGGCGGCCAGGGCGTGCGGATCGACACCGACATGCGCCGCACGATCGACTCGGCCACCTCCCAGATCGGCGTGGCGTCCGCGAACGGACGTTCCCGGCTGCCGGTCAGCAGGAAGAAGGAAAACACCGCCAGGAACAGGGCTGCCTTGCCCCGCGGGCCGATGCGATCCGGTGCGCGCCCCTGCATGCGCGGCGCAATCTAGCAGCCCCCGGGTCCAAAGTGCCCCCGGAGAAGGAAGAGCGGTGGCGTCAGGTCGCCTTGGCCAGCTGGAGGGCGTCGTCGGCGGCGGTGATGCGGATCTTGTCGCCGGGGGAGAACTGGCCGGCGAGGATGGCCTCGGACAGGGGGTCGCGCAGGCGGCGCTGCAGGCAGCGCTTGACCGGGCGGGCGCCGAAGGCCGGCTCGTAGCTCTCGCGGGCCAGCAGCGCGCGCGCCTCGGGGGTCAGCTCCATCGACAGCTTCTGCTCGGCCAGCGCGGCGTACAGACGCTTGAGCTGCAGGTCGACGATCGACTCGATCTCCTTGGGCCCCAGCGGATTGAAGATCACGGTCTCGTCGATGCGGTTGAGGAACTCGGGGCGGAAGTGGCCGTGCAGAGCAGCCTTCACTTCGCGGCGGATCGCCTCGCGGTCGCCGGCGGCGTTCAGGATCGCGGCCGCGCCCAGATTGGAGGTCAAGATCAGCACGGTGTTGGCGAACGAGACCGTGCGGCCGCGGCTGTCGGTCAACCGGCCGTCGTCCAGCACCGCCAGCAGCACGTTCCAGACGTCGGGGTGGGCCTTCTCGACCTCGTCGAACAGCACCACCGCGTACGGTCGCCGGCGGACCGCCTCGGTCAGCTGGCCGCCCTCCTCGTACCCCACGTAGCCGGGCGGGGCGCCGGCCAGGCGGGCCACGGTGTGCTTCTCCATGTACTCCGACATGTCCAGCCGGATCAGCGCGCGCTCGTCGTCGAACAGGAACTCGGCCAGCGCCTTGCTCAGCTCGGTCTTGCCCACGCCGGTGGGCCCCAGGAACAGGAACGAGCCGATGGGCCGGCCCGGATCGGCCAGCCCCGCCCGCGCCCGCTTGATGGCGTGGCCCACCAGGCGCACGGCCTCGTCCTGGCCGATGACCCGCTGGCGCAGCCGGTCCTCGATGCCCAGGATCTTCTGGCGCTCGCCTTGGAGCATGCGAGCCACCGGGATGCCGGTCCAGTCCGCCACCACCCGCGCCACGTGCACCGGCTCGACCGCGTCCTCCAGCAGCCGCTCGGGGCCTTGCACGTCGCGCAGGTTCGCCTCGGCGGCTGCCAGGTTGCGCTCCTGGGTCGCCACCCGGCCGTAGCGCAGCTCCGCCGCACGCGACAGGTCGCCGGCCTTCTCGGCGGCGTCGGCCTCGGCCCGCCCCTGCTGCAGGTCGGCCAGCGCCTGGGTCAAGGTGTTGATGGCGGCCAGCTCGGCCTGCCACTTGGTCCGCAGCGGGACCAGACCGGCGCGCAGCTCGGCCAGCGCCGACAGCAGCCGCTGCCGCCGCTCGAGGCTGTCGGGATCGTGCTCGCGGTTGACCGCCTCCAGCTCCAGCGCCACCGCCCGTTCACGCCGGGCCAGCGAGTCCACCTCGTCGGGCAGCGAGTCCAGCTCCAGCCGCAGGCGGCTGCCCGCCTCGTCGATCAGATCGATGGCCTTGTCGGGCAGTGCCCGCCCGGGGACATAGCGCCGGGCCATCTTCACCGCCGCCACCAGGGCCGCGTCCTGCACGCGCACGCGGTGCTTGGTCTCGTAGCGGAGCTTGATCCCGCGCAGCATGGCGATGCCCACCTCCTCGCTGGGCTCCTCGATCATCACCGGCAAGAAGCGCCGCTCGAAGGCGGGATCCTTCTCGATGTGCAGGCGGTACTCGTCGACGGTGGTGGCGCCGATGCAGGTCAGCTCGCCGCGCGCCAGCGCCGGCTTCAGCAGGTCGGCCGCGTCCAGCGCGCCCTCGCCGCCCGCGCCCACCAGGGTGTGGATCTCGTCGAAGAACAGCAGCACCCGGCCACCCGCGTCCCGCACCTCGGTCAGCAGCCCGCGCACGCGGTCCTCGAACTCGCCCCGGAACTTCGCCCCGGCAATCAGCGCGCCCACGTCCAGGGCCAGGATCTTCTTGTCCGCCAGCCCGCTGGGCACGTCGCCGGCGGCGATGCGCGCCGCCAGCCCCTCGACCACCGCCGTCTTTCCCACACCCGGGTCGCCGATGAGGATGGGATTGCTCTTGCCCCTCCGCCCCAGGATCTGCATCAACCGCCGCGTCTCCTCGTCCCGCCCCACCACCGGGTCCAGCTTCCCCGCCGCCGCCAGCGCAGTCAGATCCCGCGCGAACTTCTTCAGCATGGGCGGCAGCTCGAACGCCGCCGCCGCCCCGTTGGTCGCCGTCGCGCCCATCCCGGCAGCCGCGCCGATGCCCGCGGTCGCGCCAATGCCCGAGCCCATCCCGATGCTCGCGCCTCCGACCGTACCCGTACCCGTATGCGTCCCCGTCCCCGTCCCCGCCCTCGACGACGTCGTCCCGACGCCCGCCGCGGCCCCCATCCCCGCCGTCGCGCCGGGGCCGCCCGCGCCCGGCGTCCCGCTGGGAGGAACGACACCGGTCGTGAACGCCCCCGCCCCCACCC
>JBKPRZ010000182.1:0-17163 GCA_046734815.1 Myxococcota bacterium
GGCTGAAGTTCGACGGCGGGCGCGGGGACCTCGGCGAAGGCGGCCTTCCAGTCGGCGAAGCGGCCGCCGGCGCGGGTGGCGGCCGCGACGGCACGGCCGGCGGCGAACCCGCCCTGGGCCAGCCGGTATTCCACCCAGGCCCACTTGGGCGGGGTGGGGCGCAGCTCGACCCGCCCGGCCACCCGCGCCCGCAGCAGCGCCAGCCGGGACTCGACCTCGCGCACGTCGGCGAACGGCTGGCGGTCCAGGGGCGTGTTGCGCTTGGAAACGAAGGGGGCGATCCCCAGCACCAGCCGGGGAGCCACCTGGGCCAGCTCCAGGCTGAAGCGGGCCAGCTCCTCGATGTCGGCCTCGGTTTCACCGGGCAGGCCGACCATCATGTAAAGCTTCAACTGCACCAGTTGATGGCGCCGGCACAGCTCGGCCGCGCGCAGCAGCTGCTTCTCGTTGGTCTTGCGCTCGATCTCGCCGCGCAGGCGCTCGGAGGCGCCGTCCGAGGCGGTGGTGAGGGTGCGGTAGCCGCCGCGCTTGAGCAGCCCGACGATCTCGTCGTTCAGGCGGTCCGCGCGCAAGCTGGAGATGCCCACCTCGCGGCCGGCCTCGACCAGCGCGCGCAGGATCACCGGCAGCTTGGGGTGGTCCGTGACGGCAGCGCCCACCAGCCCGACGCGGCGGGCGTCGGCGGGCACGCGGGCGAGCACGGTCTCGGGCGGCACCAGCCGCATGCCCCCGTTGGTCGACCGGCGCATCACGCAGTAAGTGCAGCCGCGGTGACAGCCCCGTTCCGGCTCGATCAGGAACATGTTCGACAGCTCGGTGTGGGGCGTGCGCACCTGCGAGTAGGCGGGCAGCAGGGCATTGTCGGCGGCGGCGATGGCCGGCGGCAGCTCGCCGTGCACGCTGGGAACGTAGAAGCCGTGGTGACGGGCCAGCTCGGCCAGCAGCGCGCGGCGGTCGTCGTGCCCGGCCAGCGACTCCAGCAGCACCGGGATCAGCTCCTCGGCCTCGCCCATCACGATCACGTCCGCGTACGGTCCGGCGGGGACGGGGTTGGAGAAGGTGAGCGGTCCTCCCACCACCACCAGCGGGTGGCGGCGGGTCGATTCGGCCCGCTCGCTGGCGAACGCGGGGATGCCGGCCAGGTCCAGGCAGTCGACCAGCCCGGCCAGCTCCAGCTCGTAGGCGACGGAGAAGGCGAGCACCGGGAAATCTGCCACCGGCCGCCCCGACTCGTAGGTGGCCAGCCCCTCGCGCCGGCGGCGGGCCGCGGGCACGTCGTCGGGCAGGAAGGCGCGCTCGGCCGAATGCCCGGGCAGCTGGTTGATCTGTCGGTAGACGGTCTGGAAACCCAGCGAAGACATTCCGACCGTGTAGGGACTCGGATACACCAGCGCCACCGGCAGCGCCGACTGCTTGTGGATGGTCCCGACCTCGTCGCGCAGCCGTTGTGCGCGGATCTCCCGAAACGAGGTGTTGCTACCGGTGGCCATGAATAAAAGGGGTTCGCGCGCCGGTCTACCGGCGTGGGGGCTGAGTGTCCCCGCGACGGTCTGCCGACGTGGAGGGTGAGTCTACGACGTGTGTGTGTGCGCCACCACCTGCGGCGCTGCCAATCGCAAAAACCGGGGCGCAAACCCCGTCGGGCCTTTTGACGGCACGCAACGATTCAAGGTACTATGAGCCGCTCGCGCTCTGTTCAGTGCTGTTCAAAGGGCCGAGTGGGAAGGCTTTCATGACGTCACGGAACGCTCGGTGGTGCGGTCAGTTGGTGGTGCTGGCGGTGGTCCTGGCTGGTGCGGGGG
Source organism: Myxococcota bacterium (assembly GCA_046734815.1). Classification (GTDB taxonomy): domain Bacteria; phylum Myxococcota_A; class Polyangia; order Fen-1088; family Fen-1088; genus CAVYGB01. The sequence goes on from JBKPRZ010000182.1 coordinate 1,803, forward strand.
CGGCGAGGGCCCAGGACGTCCCGCCGCAGAAGCTCACGGAGTCGCAGAAACGCGAGACCCGGGAGCACTACGACAAAGCGACCAAGCTGTACAACCTGGGCAAGTTCACCGATGCCATCGCCGAATATCAGGCCGCCTACCTGGTGTCCGCGGATCCGGTGATGCTGTTCAACATCGCCCAGTGCCACCGCAACAACAGCCAGCCGGAGGAGGCGATCCGGTTTTACAAGAACTACCTGCGCAACGCCCCCAATGCCGTCAACCGGGCCCAGGTGGAGAAGAACATCGCGGACATGGAGCGGCTGGTGGAAGAACGCAAGCAGCAATCGGCTGCTCCTCCGCCACCGAACAATCAGCCGCCGCCGCCTGACAACCAGACCGGCACCGGCACGACCCCGCCGCAAGTCACCCCGACCCCGCCCCCGCCCGGACCCGACGCGAACGTGCAGCAGAGCCTGCCGCCGCCGCCTCCTCCGCGCAGCCGCGTGTTCCCGCTGTCCCTGATGATCGGCGGCGGGGCGCTGGTGGTGACCTCGATGGCCTTCGCTGCCGTCGCCGGATCCAAGGCCAAGAAGGTCGAGGAGAAGGGCAAGGCCGGTGCCCGCTTCGACAACTCGCTCGAGCAGCTGCAGAGCAGCGGCAAGAAGGCCAGCGCGCTCGCCGTCCTCACCGGCCTGGTCGGGCTGGCCGCGGGCGCCACCGGCGCTTACCTCTGGTTCCGGTTCGCTCCGGGACCCGCCGAGGCGGCGTCGGCCTCGCTGTTTCCTCTGGCCGGTCCGGGCCTGGCCGGGGCCGGGCTGCACGTCCAGTTCTGATTGCCTGACAGGGACCACCACACGATGCGGACACCTGCTTGCACCAAAGTCTCCTCGATGCGCACCCTGCTGCTGCTGACCGCCCTGACGGCGGGGACCAGCTGTTACAACCCCAAGATCGAGGAAGGCGCCTTCCTGTGTGGATCGGGCGGCACCTGCCCGGACGGCTTTCACTGCGTGGACATGCGCTGCTTCAAGTCCGGCTCGCCGGGAGACGGCGGCGGCGCCGACACCGAACCGCGCACCTGCTCGACCCCCAGTGGGCCCACCGGCGCCTGTGATCCGGTCTGCCAGAGCGGCTGCCGCGCCGGCGAGCAGTGCTCGAACGACGCCACCGCGAACATGTGTCGCGCCACCACCACGCCGGCCCAGGTGCTGTACGGCACCTGCGACGCTGGCCAGGATACCTGCCGCCCCGGCCTGGTCTGTCTGGGCGAGTTCACCGACGAGTGCGGCGCCCACTGCTATCGGTTCTGCCGCGAGGACCAGGATTGCGGCGCGGGCTCGCGCTGCGTGGGCGAGGTGTCCGATGGCACCAAAACCCTGTACAAGACCTGCAGCCCGCGCGGGGGCAACTGCAACCCGACCGGGACCATGCCCACCTGCACCGATAGCCCCCCGCCGGACCGGACCTTCCCCAGGTTCGCCTGTTACATCGTTTCGCCCGATCACCCCGACGAATCGGTGTGCGAGTGCGCGGGCACCATCCAGGAAGGTCGGCCGTGCGAGCGCACCTACGAATGTGTGCCCGGCAATGAATGCGTGAAGGTGGGCACCGACGTGCGCTGCCGCCGGCTGTGCACACCCCCGGCGTCGCCGCTGCCGCCGGTCAGCTGCCCGGCGCTGCAGAACTGCCGGCCCTTCCTCGGCAGCGGCGGCAAGGTCGGGTACTGCGTCGGACCGTGATCAGCGGTAGTAGATGATTCCGACGATGGACGCGGCGTAAAGGAGCAGGTTCAGCAGGAACAGGCGGTCCTTGAGCATCGAATCGGTCGGGCTCTCCTCGTCGCTCTTGCGATGAACGAGCCAGAGGAAACGAAAGATGCCGAAGGCGACGAACGGGACAGTCAAGATCAGGCTGCGGGTGTGAAACATCCGCAACGCATGGGGGGCCTGGGTGTAGGCGGCATAGGCCGCGGTGGTGAACACCGCCAGCACGTACAGCAGCACCTTGAGCACGGCCGGATCGTAGGCCTTGAGGGCGTCCCTCTGGCTGGCGCCCTTGTCGCCGGCCGTGCGCAGCTCGTGTGCGCGCTTGCCGAAGCCCAGCAGCGCCGACAGAAGGGTGGTGCAGGCGAGCAACCATCCGGAGATCGGCACCGGGATGGCGAAGGCCCCGCCCACCACGCGCAGCAGGAAGGACAGCGCCAGGCAGGCCACGTCCAGGAACGCCACCCGCTTGAGCCCGAAGGAATAGGCGACATTGAGCGCCAGGTAGGCGGCCTCGACGGCGGCGAAGGGGGGGCTGAGCCAGTAGCCCGCCCCCAGGGACACCGTGGCCAGCACCAGGGCCGCGACGCGGGCGGCGGGTATCGAGAGCGCACCGGACGCGATGGGGCGGAAACGCTTGAGTGGATGTACCCGATCCTTCTCGACATCGAGGATGTCATTGAGGAGATAGACCGAGCTCGCCAGGAGGCAGAAGCAGAGCACGGCGACGGCGGTACGTGTGAGCGCAATCGCATCATCCATGCGCTGGGCGAACACGAGCGGTGCGCCCACGAAGAACAAGTTCTTCACCCACTGGTGGGGGCGAACGGCCCTCACGAGGGCGAAGGTGCGGCGGCCAGCTGTCATCAACGTCCTCGAAACTCGGTCGGCAAGGCGGATTACCAGATCCCGGGGCAAAAGGGGATGAAAGTCGCGGCAGTGTACTCCATAAACTCCTCAAACCCTGATAGGCTGAGGGGGATGAACCCTGCTTCGCCGCCCGGGCCGGGGGCCCCCAGCGGGTCAGCCCCCCCGGGGTGGACGGGGCCCGGTGCGCCCGCGCTGGAGGGGGGTGATCAGCCGCCGCCGGCCAACCTGTCGGACGACCAGCTGGTCGAACGGGCGCGCGCCCGCGACCTGGCGGCGTTCGAGGAGCTGGTGGGGCGGCACGAGGAGCGGCTGTACCGGGTGGCCATGCGGCTTCTGCGCAACGAGAACGATGCGCGCGAGGTGCTGCAGGACGCGCTGCTCTCGGCCTGGCAGAACCTGGACGGCTTCGCCGGGCGGGCGCAGTTCGGCACCTGGATCTACCGGGTGACGGTCAACGGCGCGCTGATGTTGCTGCGCTCGCGGCGGCGGCGGCCGACCGTCTCGGTCGAGGACATGACCGCCGCCGATCTGGACGAGGCGGTGGACGAGAGCATGGCCTCGAGCGGCGGCGACTGGTCCAAGCGCCCCGACGAGCAGCTGCAGTCGGGCGAGCTGAAGGCGCACATCCAGGAGGCGCTGGATCGCCTGCCCGAGATCCTGCGCCTGGTGTTCCTGCTGAGGGACGTGGAAGGTCTCTCGACCGAGGAGACCGCCGACATGCTGAACGTCACCGTTCCGACGGTCAAGACGCGGCTGCACCGGGCGCGCCTGGCCCTGCGCCAGTCGATCAACGACTACTTCGAGAGAAACTGAGCCGCGCCAGCCCGGGCCCAGGCCCTCTATACTGAAGCCGGACCGGACATGGGCGCCGCCCACATCTCGCCGCCGACTCTACTCCTTGTCGGGCTGCTGCTCACGCCGGGGCCCGCGCCGGCCGCCGCCGACGGTGCGCCTGGACCTAGTGTCCACGAGCGCCTGCTGGCGCGCGAGCAGGCCTCGCTGCGACAGCGGCTGGGCCGGCCCGAGGCGATCGCCCCCCTGGCCGCGATCCTGGCGATGGAGGACGACCTGCCTCCCGGTCGCCTGGACGAGCTGCTGCGGGGGCTGGCCACGGAGAAGAAGCTGGATCCGCTGGTGGCCGCGCACGTCGAGTATCGGCTGGCGTTGCTGGAATCCCGGCGCGGGGAGGGCGAGGCGGCGGTCCGCCGCTACCGCGGCCTGGGTCTGATCTTCGACTACCAGATCGTGGGCCCCTTCGATGCCCAGGGCCGCGGCGCGGTCGAGCGCGCCTTCCCGCCCGAGGCGGTCGACGCCGGTCCGGCGCCGGATCGGCACTTTCCCGGCAAGGAACGGGAGGTCTCCTGGCGCGAGGTCTCGGACGTGCGGCGCGAAGGGGCGGTCGCGCTCGACGGCTTGCTCCGGCCCGACAGCGACGCCGTGGCCTACCTGCTGACCTACGTGCACAGCGACCGGCGGCGACCGGCGGTGCTGCGCCTGGGGAGCCCGGGGCCGCTCAAGGCCTGGGTGGGCGGTCGGGTGGTGCTGGAGAAGAACGTCGTGCGCGAGGCGCGCCTCGATCAGGACGCGGCCGCGGTGATGCTGGAGGCGGGCGAGAACCCGGTGCTGATCAAGTCGGTCATCACCACGGGCGCCTGGCGGCTGTTCGCGCGATTCACCGACGAAGCAGGGCGGCCGCTGCCGGATCTGAAGATCACGGCCACCGGCAAGGGATACCTGCCGAAGATCGAGGGCGGCCGGCCGCTGGCCCGCCGCCCGCACGAACTGGGCGCGATCTTGCGCCAGCGGGCCGAGGCCAGCCGTGGCAAGACCCGGGCGGGCGCCTGGCTGGACTACGGCCGTTATCTGGCCTTCTCCCGGGCCGCTGATCGGGACGTCAAGGAGCTCGAGCGCGCGCTGGACCAGGCGGTCGATTCCGGCGCCGGTCCGCCGGCGCTGCGACTGATCGGCGAGGTGGCCAGCGAGGAGGACGACCGGCGGCGGGCGCTGGAGCGAGCGGTGACCGAGAGCCAGGACCCGGGCGAGCGGGCGCTGGCCCAGGCCCAGCTGGGTGTGCTGGTGCGGGCCAGCCGGCGCGAGAGCGCGGCCTTCCTGCTGCTGCACGCGGCCCTGGCCAGCGATCCGAACTGCGTGCCGGCGGTGCTGGCGCTGGCCAGCGAGGAACAGGCGGCGGGGCTGCCGGCGAGCGCGCTGGCCCGGCTGGAGGCCCTGCCCGAGAGCCTGCGGGCCCTGCCGACGGTGCGCCTGACGCGTGCGCGGATCCTGGAGGCACTGGGGCGGCGCACCGACGCCGACGGCGAGAGCGCCGCCGTGTACCAGACCCGCCAGAGCGACGTGGAGCTGGGGCTGGAGGTCGCCCGGGCGGCGCGCCTGCGCGGCGACGCGCGGACGGCGCTGGAGCTGCACGGCAAGCTGGCCCAGCTGCGGCCCGACCTGAGCTTCATCTCCACGGAATGGGCCCGTCTGCTGGAGGGCAGTGGGGACTTGCCGGCGGCGCGTCGGGTGCTGGACCAGGCGCTGGCCCGCCTGCCGGACGAGCCGATCTTGCACGAGGAGCTGGGGCGCCTGCTGGTGCGCGCCGAGGACACCAGCGCCGGCATCGAGCACCTGCGCCAGGCGCTGGCGCTGCGGCCCCAGAACCCGGTCCTGCGCCGCTACCTGGCCCGCCTGGCCGCTGACGCGGGCGGCGCGGGCACCGGCGATCCGGCGGGGGACTGGGCGCGGCCGTGGATCGAGGACGGGCGGGCCATGGCCGCCGCGGCGCTGGGCGGAGCAGCCCCGGCCGCCGATCGCAAGCGAGATGGTGCCGGGGCGGTGGTGCTGCTGGACCAGCAGGTGGTGCGGGTTCATCCCAACGGATCGGCCGAGCGCTTCGCCCAGCGGGTGGTGCAGGTGCAGTCCGAGCAGGCGGCGCGCGAGCAGATGGAGTTCCAGGTCCGCTACACGCCCGGCACCCAGGAGGTGGAGATCCGGCGGGCGCAGATCTACCGGCGCGGGCCCACCGGCGAGATCGAGGTGCTGCAGGCCACCGGCCGCGACGACCGGGACCTATCCGAGCCCTGGTACGGGCTGTATTACGACCTGCGCGCGGACGTGGTGGTGTTCGAGGGGCTCAAGTCCGGCGACGTGCTGGAGATCCAGTACACCCTGTCGGATGTGTCGTCGGAAAATGCCCTGCTCGGGTACTTCGGGGACATCGACTTCGTGTCCGAGACGGTGCCGCGGCGGCGCTGGCGCTACGTCCTGATCGGGCCGAGCGGGCGACGCTTCTTCTTCAACCGGCCGAAGTTGCCGGGCCTGGAATACAAGGAGGAGCAGCGCGGACAGGAGATCCAGTACACCTTCGCCGCCCGCGACATCCCCCGGGTGGTGGCCGAGCCGGGGATGCCTGGCTGGGCGGAGATCTCGCCCTACCTGCACATCAGCACCTACGCGGGCTGGGAGGACATGGGGCGCTGGTACTGGCGGCTGGTGGAGGATCAGCTGGCCAGCGACCAGACGCTGGTGCGGGCGGCGGCGGCGGCGACCGCGGGGGCGACCAGCACCCTGGACAAGGTGCGGGCGGTCCATCGCTACGTCCTCGAGAACACCCGCTACGTGGCGCTGGAGTTCGGGATCCACGGCTACAAGCCCTACCGGGTCAGCCAGGTGCTGGCGCGGCGGTTCGGCGATTGCAAGGACAAGGCCTCGCTGCTGCTGGCGCTGCTGCGCGAGGTGGGGGTGGACAGCGAGCTGGTGCTGCTGCGGACGCGCCGGGGCGGTCGGGTGGAGGTGAGTCCGGCCTCGCTGGCGGTGTTCGATCACGCGATCGTCTACGTGCCATCGCTGTCGCTGTATCTCGACGGCACCGCCGAGTTCGCCGGTCTGGGCGAGCTGCCCTTCGAGGACCAGGGGGTGACGGCGCTGCGGGTGGGGCCGCGGTCGGTGACCCTGGTCGAGACGCCGGTGTTGCCGCCGGCAACCAACCGGGCGGTGCGCCGGTGGCAGGTGGAGGTGGACCAGAACGGCACCGGCCGGGTGCAAGAGGAGATCGCCGTGACCGGCCAGGCCGCACCCGAGTGGCGCGAGCACTACCAGACGCCCGGCGAGCGTCTGGAGCGATTCGGCAAGGTCTGGAGCGGCCGCTTCCCGGGCGCCACGCTGCAGAAGCTGGAGCTGACCGGGCCGCCCGACCGGAACGTGCCGGTGGTCGCGCGCTCGGTGGCGGTGGTGCCCAAGCTGGCCGAGCCCGCCGGAGACAACCGTCTGCGGCTGCCGCTGAGCGCGCGCGAGGAGGACTTCGTCCGTTCCTACGCCCGGCTGTCGCAGCGGCATCACGATCTGGTGCTGGCCTATCCCTGGCAGCAGGAGCAGGAGCTGCGGTTCCACATCCCGGCGGGCTGGCGGATCGAGCAGCTGCCGGCGCCGCGGCGGGTGGACTCGGACTTCGGCCGCTTCCGCCAGGAGGTCACCGCCTCGGACGACGGTCGGGAGATGACCGTGCGTTCGACCCTGGAGGTCTCGCGGCACCGGATCTTGCCCGCCGAGTACCCGGGGTTCCGCTCCTTCCTCTCGGGCCTCGACGGAGCCTTCCGGGACACGGTGACCATCCGGAAGCAGGAACAGGCGGAGAGCCAGCCGTGAGGACGGCCGCGGCTTTCGGACTGCTGGCGGCGCTGGCCAGCGGCTGCGCGGGCGTGGCCAGCCTGCGGCGGGGCGACACGATCGGCGATCGGGCGCCCGGCTGGGCTGGGTGGAGCAGCCTGATCGAGGGAGCCACGGCCCGGGCGGAGGCGCAGCTGGCCGACGCCCGCCGGCGGGCCCCCGACGACCCGATCACGCTGTTCGGCCTGGCGGCGCTGGCGTACGAGCGCGGCGAGACCGAGGCCGCGCTGGAGGCCAGCCTGACCCTGCTGGAGATGCCCGAGCGGCACCCGGGCGATCCCTGGGTCGCGCTGACCGCGGCGGCGGCGGCCACCCGGGTGGGCGATCTGCTGTCCGAGGCGGCCGAGCCGCGCCCGTTCGAGGAGCGGCTGCTCGCGCTGCACACCGGGGCGCTGCCCTGGCGCGCGCGGCTGCTGGTCGAGGAGGCCAGCGACATCATCGCGCGGCGCCGCGGAGACGGCCACCTGCTGCTGCAGCCCTCGCTGCGCCAGGGCTGCCTGCAGAAGATGACCTGGACGGCCACCGCCGGGCGGCTGCCCAACCTGGACCTGACCGCCGCGACCAGCACGCCGCTGCCCGCGCCGCGCGCGCTGGATGCGTCGGGCTGCTTGCTCACGGTGCCCGAGCGCGACGGGCTGCCGGGCGTGCGGCTGGTGCAGGCGACGCTGACCACCACCGCCGGCCGCGTGCAGGTGGTCCTGGACTACGGCGGGCCGGCGCTGATCGAGATGGACGGGCGGGAGCTGGCCAGCCACGGTTCGGACCAGGCCTTCGGCCCGCGCGCTACCGGGGTGGCGGTCACGTTGCCACCGGGCCGGCACACCCTGCAGCTGCGGCTGGGCAGTTACGGCGGCGCCGCGCAGCTGCGCGCGTTCGTGTTCGATCCGGCTCCGCCCGAGACGGCCGCGCCGACCGCGTCCCGGCCCGAGCAGGCCGCGCTGGTCGAGCTGGCCGGCGGGCTGATCGCCGAGGCCACCGGCGAGACCGAGGCGACCCTGCTCGCGGCCGAGAAGCTGCGCGGACACCGGCGCTTCGGCGCGGGGCTGGCCGCGGCAGCCACCTTCCTCGCGCGCGATCCCAGCCGCCCACCCGCGCTGGCCCGCGACGAGTCGGAATCGCTGTACCGCGCGGCGGTCGCCAGCGATGCGCGGCTGGCCCGGGTCTTCCTGGCGCTGGCCCGGGGCGAGCTGCAGCGCGAGCGCAGCCTGGAGGCCGCCGAGCTGTCCCGACAGGCGCTGGAGGCCACTCCCGGCTTCTGGCCCGCGGCCACCACCCAGGTCGAGGCCCTGCGCGCCCGCGGGCTCGAGCGCCACGCCGACGCGGTCCTGGCCCAGATGATGGCCCGGCTGGCCCGGGCCGGCGGAGCCTGCGAGCTGCTGCTGCTGGCCCACCAGCGGGCGCAGCTGCGCTACCAGACCGAGACGGAGAAGACCCTCACCGATCGCCTGCGCCGCTGCGATGCCCGCTCGACGGTGCCGCTGGACTGGATGCGGCGGCGGGGCGACTTGACCGCCGCCGCCGCCGAGCTGCAGGCGCGCCTGTCGTTCGTGGCCGACCGGAACAACGCCCGCGCCGAGCTGGCCGCCGCCCGCCTGGCCCAGGGCGACGCCGGCGCAGCGGTCCGCGAGCTGACCGGACTGGTGGAGATGTCCCCGCGGGACAGCTCTTTGCGGCTGCGTCTGGCCGACGCCGAGCGTGCCGCCGGTCGGGCCGACCGGGCGCGTGCGGTGGTTGCCGAGACGGCGGCCCGCTTCCCGGGACAGAGCCAGGTGCGGCAGGCCGCCCGGGTGATGGGGCTGCCGCTGCCGCTCGACGACTTCCGGCTGGACGCCAAGGACGTCATCCGCGAGTACCGCGAATCGGGCCTCGACTACCAGGCGCCGGCGGTGATGGTGCTCGACCGGACCGTGGCCCGGGTGCTCGACGACGGCACCCAGGTGATCCTCACCCACAACATCGTCAACGTGAAGACCAAGGACGGCATCGCCCGCTGGGGCGAGGTCGAGGTGCCGGACAACGCCGAGATCCTGGCCCTGCGCACCCACAAGGCAGACGGGCGGGTGCGAGAGCCGGAGGAGATCGTCGGCAAGGAGACCATCTCCGCGCCCGACCTGGGGGTGGGCGACTTCGTCGAGTGGGAGACGGTGGAATACCGCGAGCCAGAGGGCAGCTTTGCCCCCGGTTTCGTCGGTGATCGCTTCTTCTTCCAGTCGCTGGAGCTGCCTCTGCACCTGTCCGAATACCTGATCCTGGCGCCCGCCACCCTGGCGATCGACTTCGACCGCCGCTCGGGCGCGCCGGAGGTGCAGGCCACCGACGGGCCAGCGGGCACGCGCCTTTACCGCTTCGTCGCCCACAAGATGCCCCAGCTGTTCGCCGAGCCCGCCGCCGTCGGCCACATCGAGTGGATCCCCTCGGTCCGGGCCTCCAGCGGCATCACCGCCGAGCGCTGGTCTCGCATGCTGGCCGACGGCCTGTACGGAGTGGCGCGCCGGTCGCCGGCGCTCAACCGTCTGGCCCGGCAGGTGGTGCTGCACGCCGATCCCAGGGACAACGGCTGGGCGGCGGCGATCGTCCGCTGGACCCGGGAGAACATCGAGGCCGAGGCCGGCCTGGCCGAATCGGCCACCGCCTCGGTGGCGCGGGGGCGCGGCAGCCGGGCCGCGGTCATCCTGGGCCTGGCCCGATCGCTGGGCCTGGATGCGCAGCTGGTGCTGGCCCGCCCGCTGACCGAGGCCGCCGCCGAACAGCCGGCGGTGGCGCAGGAGCTGGACGACTTCACCGAGGTGCTGGTCCGTTTTCCGGGCGCGGGACCGGGGCAGCCGCCGGTTTACGTGGATCCCCGCTGGAAACACGCGCCGCTCGGCTACCTGCCCCCGGGCCTGGACGGGGCCCGCTGCCTGGTGCTGGGTAACGGCCGCCTGGAGACCGCGCGCAGCCGCTCGGCCGAGAGCCGGGTGGTGCGCATGACCTTGCGGCTGCACGCCGACGGGGGCGGCAGCGGCGAGGTGCGCGAGAGCCTGCGGGGCTGGCCGGCGATCGAGTGGGCGGCGGTGTACGAACGCCTGCGCGGCGACGAGGGGAAGCTGCGCCAGGAGTTCGAGCAGCGCTGGCTGAACCACCACTTCCCGGGCGCGCGCCTGGACGCGCTGACCATCACCATCGACAAGGCCCGCGAAGGAGAGGCCGAGCTGCGCTACAGCTTCTCGAGCGCCTCGCTGGCCTCCCGGCAGGCGGACGAGCTGCGGCTGCAGCCCGGCTTCTTCCGCACCCAGCCCGGCCGGCGCTTCGCCACCGAGGGCAGCCGCCACACCGGCCTGATGGTGGGGACCGATCCCAACCTGGACTTGCAGGCCGACCTGTTGCTGCCGGCGGGCGCCGCGGTGCTGGACCCGGGTCGGGAAGGCGAGGTGGCCACCGGTCCCGGGCAGGTCCTCCGCTTCTCCGAGCGGCGGCAGACCCTGGCCGACGCCCGGGTGGCCGGGGTGCGGATCCTGATCCGGCGCCAGGCCGCCCTCCCGCTGGTGCGGGTGCAACCGGCCGACTACCCGGCCGTGGCGGGCGAGCTGCGCCGGGTGGATCCGCTGGAGCAGAGCGAGATCCGGATCCGCCTGCCCGGCGGGCGCCAGAGCAGCGCCGCCGTCATCCTCACGAGGCCGCTGCCGTGAAGATCGCGGTGCTGGGGGCGGGCGCCTGGGGAACGGCGCTGGCCGCGGCCGTGGCCGACGCGGGCCACGAAGTGGAGCTGTGGGGACGCGACTCCACGCTGATCGCCGACCTGCTGGCCAGCCGCGAGAACCGTCGTTACCTGCCCGGCCGGCAGCTGGGCCCGGAGATCCGCCCGACCGCCGACCTGGTCGGCGCCGCCGGTGACGCCGAGGTGGTGATCCTGGCGGTGCCCACGGCCTCGGTCCGGTCCGTCGCCAGCCAGTTGCGCGACACCGGCGCCGCGCGCGCCATCGTGGTGTCGGCGGCCAAGGGGCTGGAGCAGTCCTCCCGGTCGACCCTGGACGCGGTGCTGGCCCAGGCGCTGCCCCGCGCGCGCGTCGTGCTGCTGTCGGGGCCGACCTTCGCGGTGGAGATCGCCCGGGGCCTGCCCGCAGCGGCGGTGGTGGCCTCGCACGACCCGCAGGCCGCCGAGGCGGTTCAGCGGCTGTTCTCGCCCGACTCCTTCCGCGTCTACAGCACCGAGGACGTCACCGGCGTGGCGGTGGGTGGCGCGCTCAAGAACGTGATCGCCATCGCCGCCGGCTGCTCGGACGGGCTGGGCTTCGGACACAACGCCCGGGCGGCGCTGATCACCCGCGGCCTGAACGAGATGGGCCGGCTGGCCATGCGCCTGGGCGGCAATCCGCTGACCCTGGCCGGGCTGGCCGGGCTGGGCGACCTGGTGCTGACCTGCACCGGCGAGCTGTCGCGCAACCGCCGGGTGGGCCTGGCCCTGGCCGCCGGTGACCCGCTGGCCGACATCCTGGCCCGCCTGGGCCACGTGGCCGAGGGCGTCTACACCGCCCGCATCGCCGACCAGCTGGCCGGCGAGCTGAACGTGCGCATGCCCATCACCGCCCAGGTGGCCGCCGTGCTCGCCGGCGAGCTCACGCCCCGCGAAGCGGTGGCCAACCTGCTGGCCCGCGAGTCGGGCCCCGAACGCGAATAGCCCTCACCAGCGCAGACGCAGCACCCGGTCGAGCCCGAGCGCGGCGAACAGGACGGTCAGGTAGATCAGCGAATAGAGAAACACCGACCGCGCCCACAGCCGGGTGCCGCGCGCGTCGTCGACCTTCAGCCGCAGCACCCGCAGCGACCGCCACAGGAAGATCAGACCCAGGACCAGCGCGGCCGCGCCGTACAGCGACCCGGCCAGGTGCAGCGGCAGCAAGGTCAGCGACACCACCAGCAGGGCCAGGCTGGAAAGAATCACGGTGGCGCGCGCCACCCCGGGCGCGCGCGAGAACGACAGCACCTTCAGTCCGGCGCTGGCGTACTCCTCGCCCCGGTAGGCGGCGATGGCGGCGAAGTGGGGCACCTGCCAGACGAACAGGATCGCGAACAGCGCCAGGCCCCCGGCATCGATGCGGCCGGTGGCGGTCACCCAGCCCATCAGCGGCGGCAGCGCGCCCGGGATGGCGCCCACGTACAGCGCCAGGCTGGACCGCCGCTTGAGCGGCGTGTAGCCCCACACGTAGACGTAAAAAGCGAGCAGCCCCAGCGCGGCCACCAGCATGCCGCCGCCCATCACCACCAGCGGGATGGCCGCCGAGGCCAGCATGGCCCCGAACGACAGCGCCACGAAGGGAGCGATCCGCCCCTCGGGCAGCGGCCGGCGGCGTGTCCGGCGCATCAGACCGTCCACGTCGCGCTCGAGGTACATGTTGATGGCGTTGGCCGCCGCCACCAGGAAGGTGGTCCCCAGCAGCGCCAGGGCAGCCCGATCCAGCGACACCTCCACCGGCGCGAACAGCACGCCGGCGCCGAAGGTGAACACCACCAGCCCGGTCAGCCGGAGCTTGGCCAGCTGGACCAGGTCCCGGAAGAAGGCCGCCGCCCCCTGGAGGACGGCGCTGGCGGTGTCGGTACCGGTGACTTTCACACCAACAGTTTACTTACTTCGCCGAGAACTCGAGCTTGAGATCGACCGGCGCACCCTCGGCCACCGTCACTTCCTTGGTCTGGGTGCCGAGCCGTTCGTGCCAGATCTCGACGGTGTATTTCCCGGGGGGAAGGTCGTTGATCGAGAAGCTGCCGTCCTCGCCGCTGACGGCGAAGTAAGGGTTGTCGGTGACCAGCAGGTAAGCGGTCATCCAGGGGTGGACGTCGCACTTGAACTTGACCACGTCACCCACGGTGACGAACTTCTTCTTGATCGGGGGCATGCCCTGGATGTGCGCCTGATTGAACAGCGTGGCCGGGCCCTTGTAGGTGTGGACGTTGTGGAGGGTCGAATCGCTGTTGCGGATCTCGAGGCTCTGACCGGCCTGCACCACGACGACGCGCGGGCGGTACTGACAGCCGTGCTGGTCGATCACCGCCGGGCTGGCGGGGGGAGCGGGGGGATTGGCCACGCCCTTGGCGATGCGCACGACCACGTTCTTCAGACCCCCGGCGGCGCTGACCGCCACCTCCTCTTCCTTGGTGGGCGGCTGCTTGGCGCAGTAGGGGTCCGCTTTCATGTTGATGGTGACTGGGTCGGGCGCCTTGCCCACCAGCTTGACCGTGCCCTTCACGGCCCCTGCCCACGCCTGCCCCGACATCACCAGGCCGACCGCGGCCAACCCCAGCGACAGCAGCAAACGAGTCTTCGGAAACACCATGTTGCCGCGGCTCTTAGCAAGCGCGTCGCTCGGAGTCAATTCGGATCGCGAATCGTGAAGATGAACCATCGGGCTCTGCGACGGCCGCCGCACGCGCAAGCTTCACCGGCACGAAACGATCGCACTCCGTCGCCGCTGCGTTGCGGCTGCCCGTCGGAACCGCTCGCGCGACGGATTCAGGAAGGCTAATCTGGCCCCCTCCATGGGTGGCTTCGTTCCGGATCGGGAGGGATTCGTGGATCTCCTGCGGGGAGGACGGCTGGGGTTCGTCTACCGCGAAGAGCTCGCCGATTCGTTGACGCCGGTGTCCGCCTTCGCGCGGCTGGGTCGCGGACCCTACTCGTTCCTGCTGGAGAGCGTGGTGGGCGGCGAGAAATGGGCGGCCTACAGCTTCCTGGGTGTCCGTCCCCGGGCGGTGTTCCGCGCGCGCGGCCACAGCGTCGAGATCTTACGCCCCGAAGGCGCGGATTTCGTGGTGGCCGAGCGGCGCGAGGAGGCCGACCCGTTCGCGGCCCTGGGCGCGCTGGTGACCGCGCTGCCGGTGGCGGTGCCGCCCGGACTGCCGCGCTTCTTCGGCGGCGCGGTCGGCTGGCTGGGTTACGACGCTGTTCGCTGGTTCGAACGGCTGCCCAGCCGCACCCCCGACGAGCTGTCGGTCCCCGAAGCCTGCTTCGTCCTCACCGACACGGTGGTCATCTTCGACAACCTGCGCGGCACCATCAAGGTGGTGGCCAGCGTCGACGCCGGCGCGGGCGATCCCAGCCGCGCCTACGACGAGGCCTGCGGCCGGATCGATGCGGTGCTGGCCAGGCTGGCCGCTCCCTCGCCGCCGCTGCCCCCGCTGGACGTGGCACCCATCGATCCCGCCCGCCTCCCCGAGCCCACCTCGCGCACGCCGCGCGCCGCCTACGAAGCGGGGGTCGAGCGGGTGCAGGAGTACATCCGCGCCGGTGATGCCTTCCAGGTGGTGCTCTCGCAGCGGTTCGACGTGCCCCGCAAGGGCGTCGACCCGTTCGACGTCTATCGGCTGCTGCGCGTGACCAACCCGTCTCCTTACATGTTCCACCTCGAGTTCCCCGAAGCGGTGGTCACCGGCGCTTCGCCCGAGACCCTGGTGCGTCTCGACGGCCGGCGCATCGAGGTGCGCCCCATCGCCGGCACCCGGCGCCGTGGGCGCACGCCTCAGGAGGACGCCGCCTTCGAGGCCGAGCTGCGCGCCGACGAGAAGGAGCGGGCCGAACACGTCATGCTGATCGACCTGGGTCGCAACGACGTGGGCCGGGTGGCGGCGCCCGCCACCGTGAAGGTCGACGAGACCATGGTGGTCGAGCGCTACTCGCACGTCATGCACCTGGTCTCGAACGTCAGCGGCACCCTGGCCGAGGGCAAGAACGCGGTGGACGTGGTGCGGGCCGCTTTCCCGGCCGGCACGCTGTCGGGCGCTCCCAAGATCCGGGCCATGGAGATCATCGAGGAGCTGGAGCCGGCCCGCCGGGGGCTGTACGGCGGGGCGGTGGGTTATCTGTCCTATTCGGGCAACGCCGACCTGG
Organism: Myxococcota bacterium; assembly: GCA_046734815.1. Lineage (GTDB taxonomy): Bacteria > Myxococcota_A > Polyangia > Fen-1088 > Fen-1088 > CAVYGB01. The sequence goes on from JBKPRZ010000182.1 coordinate 16,941, forward strand.
CCATCGCCATCCGCACCCTGGTCACCCGGGGCGACACCATCCACGTGCAGGCCGGCGCCGGCATCGTCGCCGACAGCGTGCCCACCGCCGAACACCAGGAATGTGTCTCCAAGGCCCGCGCCGTCATCCAAGCGGTGGAGATGGCCCGTGCCTCCCGCGCCGCCGCCGCGCAAGCTTCGCCGAGGTGATCCCGCATGCTGCTCGTCATCGATAACTACGACTC
>JBKPRZ010000183.1:0-3987 GCA_046734815.1 Myxococcota bacterium
CCCCACCACTTAATCTTCGTCGGCAGCGTCAGATGTGTATAAGAGACAGGCCGCCGAGGCCGCGGCGGAACCAGCCGTCGCCGACGTGCTCAGCGTCCACCGCGGCCTGCGCCGGGGGCTGCGCCCGGTCCGCCTGATCACGCCGGTGGCCTCGGCGGAGGCGCGCCCGGCGTCCGCCGAGGACCTGGCGCGCGACCTCACCGGCTTCTGGCCGTTCGACGACGCTCCTGGCAGCCTGACCGTCGCCGACCTGTCGCCCGGCGGCCACGCCTGTCAGCTGCGCGGGCTGGATCCGGCGCGCGCGTTCGTGCCGGGCGCGCGCGGAGGCGCGCTGGAGCTGGGCTACCAGGGCTGGCTGGAGTGCCCGCAGCCCGAGCTGCCGGCGCGGCGGACCGCCGCCATCACGGTCGCGGCCTGGGTCAAGCGCGAGGGGCACGCGACGATGCACCGGGCGCTGGCCATGCGCCCGATGGAGGGGGCGCGCGGCAATTACTTCTTCTTCGGGTTCGCGGGGGACCAGCTGTTCGTCTCCAGCGCGGGCTGGGGCGGCGGGTTGACCGCGCCGTCCACCTTGCCGCTGGGCCGCTGGGTGCACGTGGCCTTCACCCACGACGGCAGCCACCTGCTGCGGCTGTATGTCGACGGCGGGGAGGTGGCCCGGCGGCGGACGACCCCGCGCGCCTTTGCGCCGGTGCAGGCGCCCCTGCGCGTGGGCGCGGGGTCGCGCGGACGCGACCTGGCCCAGATCGCACAGCGCTTCGACGGGGCCATGGACGAGCTGCGGGTCTACGAGCGCGCGCTGGGCGAGGCGGAGATCCGCGCGCTGGCGCGCTGACCGTCAGCCGGACAGGTCCTTGTACATGATGGTGGTTGGCTCGAGCTCGGGCGTCAGCGAGCCGCGGGCGAAGCGCGGGATGATCCCGGCGACGGCGTAGCCCAGGGATCGGTACAGCGCCTCGCCCGCGCGGCCGGTCCAGGTGTCCAGGGTCAGCAGAGTGCGCTCCTCGGCGCGGGCGAGCGCCTCCAGGGCCAGCATCAGCGCGCGGGCGATGCCGCGGCGGCGGGCGTCCGGGTGGACCAGCAGCTTGGCCACCTCGGCCCGGTGCTGCTGGTTGGGAGGCATGGCCAGGTCCAGCTGGACGGTGCCGACGATCTGCCCACGCAGGCGGGCCACCAGCACCCGGCGCGTCCGCGCCAGCACGCCCGGAAGCACCTTGTCCCGCCAGAAGGCGCGCGAATCGTCGGGCGAGAACGGCACCACGAAGCTGACCCCGGCCCCGTCGTACACCACAGCGCGCAGCACCTCGGCCAGCATGTCCAGCTCGGCCTCGCGCCGATCCGGGTGCAGGTCGGGGCGCCATTCTTCCGTCGAGGTCGGGTTCGGGGTCGGGGTCGAGGTCGGGGGCGGCTCGGTCACGCCCGTACGATGGCACAGTCGGGGCGGCGGCGCAGTCAGCCGGCGGCCGGGCTGGCCGGGTCGCCGGCGGGGCGGGCCCGCCAGGCTGGCAAGGAGATCTCCAGCCGCGCGCCGGCCGCGCTGTCGGTGAAGGAGGCCCGCCCGCCGTGGCCGGCGGCGACGTGGGCGATGAGCGCCAGCCCGATGCCGTGGCCCCGCACCGCACCGGCCCGGGCCTCGGGTGTGCGGTAGAACGGTTCGAACACGCGGGTGCGCTCGGCGGGCGGGATGCCGGGCCCGCTGTCCTGCACCCAGGTGACCACGCTGTCGCCCGACCCGTTCACCCCGATCTGCACGGCGCCAGCCGCGCCGAACTTCAGGGCGTTGTCGAGCGCGTTGTCCACCATCGCCCGCAGCAGGGTGGGATCGCCGCGCACCATCCCGTCGCTGTCGAGGGCCGGTTGCACCCGGGCGCGGCGATCGGGGGGCAGGGCGGCGGTCGCCTCGCGGACCAGATCCGCCATCGCCACCGCTTGCCCCTGGTTGCCCTCCTCGTCGGCGGGCAGGGCCAGGATCAGCAGCCGTTCGATCAGCGCGGACATCGCCAGCAGGGTCCGGTGCACGCGCGCGATGGCGGCGCGGGCGGCGGCGAGGTCGCCGGGGTCCTCGGCCAGCAGCTCCAGCTCGGCGCGCATGGTGGCCACCGGGGTGCGCAGCTCGTGGGCGGCGTCGGCGGCGAAGCGGCGGGCCTGGGCCAGCGCCCGGTCCAGCCGGGTCAGCAGCTGGGCCAGCGTCCCGCGCAGGGCATCCACCTCGGCCCAGCCCTCGTCGGGGCCGAGCGCGGCGCGGCCGGGGGCGCGCTCGGAGACGGTGTCCACCGACGCCGCCAGCCGGGTCAGCGGCCCCACCACCCGCGTCGCCAGACGGCGGCCGGTCAGCAAGGCCACCGCCACGGTGATCAGCAAGGCCAGCAGCGCGGCCTGGGCGAAGCGCCCGAGCTCGGCCGCCCCTTCCGCGCCCGCCACCACCACCACGAAATCGCCCGCCGGGACCGCACACAGCCGGAGCCCGGGGGCACTCTGGCACCCGGGCGCGGGCGCCGGGGGCACCGAGGCGCTGCCGGCCTGCAACCGCGAGCCCCGGAAGACCGCCAGGCGCAGGCCCGAGTAGGCCAGCTCGCGCGCGTCCTCGTCGACGTCGCGCTGGATCTCGGCGGGCGCGGGGTCGACCCGGATCTCGTCGGCCAGCGCCACCGCCGCTCCCCGCAGCCGCCGGTCCATCCCGCTGCGGATCAGCCGCCCCGCCACCACGGTCGACACGCCCGCGGTCAGCGCCGCGCTCAGCGCCGCGACGATGGTGGTCACCCGCGCCACCCGCGCGACGAAGCTGCCGCCGCCCCGGTCAGGCCGTGCCCAGCGCATAGCCCTCGCCGCGCACGGTGCGGATCAGATCCTCGCCCAGCTTGCGACGGATGCGGCCGATCAGCACGTCCAGACTGGCGTTGTTGCCCGCGCTGGCCTCGCCCCACACGATGTCCAGGATCTCCTCGCGGCTGACCAGGCGCCCGCCCCGCCGCACCAGCAGGTCCAGGATCGACCACTCGCGCGCGGTCACCGGCACCTCCTGCCCGTTGGCGGTCGCCCGGCGTGCCGCCAGATCCAGCTCGGCTCTGCCCGCGCGCACCCGCGTCCCCTGCGGCAGCGCTCCTCGCCGCCCCAGCGCCCGCACCCGCGCGCGCAGCTCGGTCACGGCGAACGGCTTGGCCAGGAAGTCGTCGGCCCCGGCCTCGAAGCCCTCCAGCCGGCGGCTCATCTGCGACTGGGCGGTCAGCACCAGGATCGGCAAGCCCCCACCGGCGCGCCGCACCTCGCGGCAGAGATCCAGCCCCTGTCCGTCGGGCAGCCCCAGGTCCAGGACCACCAGGTCCACCTCGCGCGCCGCCAGGATGTCCCGGGCTCCGTTCAGGGTGCCCACCGTGCGCACCACGTGCCCGTCCCGCGCGAGCGCGCGCCGCAACAGCGCGCGCACCTCGTCGTGATCATCGACGACCAGGATACGCATGGCCTCTGCAAGGGTACATCCGGGCGGGCGGCGGTGTTTAGGTGCCGTTCAGATTGCGGGGGTAGACCGGCGGCGTGTCAGGTCCGCTCGGCCTCCGCTTCTGCACGGCGCCGCTGGCGCTGATCCTGGCCGTGCCGGTGGCCCGGGCGCAGACGGTGTCCTTGCTGGCGGCGCGCGCCCGGGCCGAACGGGTCGCCGCGCCGGTGGTGCTGGCCGAGGGCCAGCAGGAGGTGGCGCGCGCCGAGGTGGACGCCGCGGGCGCGCTGGCCAACCCGGCCGTCAGCCTGACCACGGCGCGCGAGACCGCCCGCCTGAGCGCGGCGATCAGCCTGCCGCTGCCGCTGTTCGGCCAGCGCGGCAAGGCGATCGACGCCGCCGCCGCCGACCTGACCGCCGTCGGGCTGGAGCGGGAGGTGGCGCGCCTGACCGCCCGCTGGAACGCCACCGTGGCCTGGCTGGAGCTGTGGTCGGCGCAGGAGCGGGCGCAGCTGCTGTCGCTGGCCCGCGACGACGCCCACCGGCTGCTGGAG
>JBKPRZ010000184.1:0-3162 GCA_046734815.1 Myxococcota bacterium
GTCGGGGGTCATCGTCGCGGTGTCGCGCGCGTCCGGGCGGGGAGGCGGCCGCGTGTCGGGGGCCGCGGGCGCGGCGTCGGGATCGGGCGTGCCCGCGTCGAGGGAGGCCGGACCGGTGGCCGCGGCATCGCCCGGGGGGACCACCGCCGGGGACGCGGGGAGGTTGGCGCGATCGAACGAGCACCCGAGCAGCGCGACGGCCAGCGCGGGGATGGACAGCGAACACGACCACGCACGTGCCCTCATGGGCAGGTATACGAGGCAAAGGGTATGCCCGGTCACGGTCGCGGCGGGCGACCTGCGCGGCGCGGGCGATCGCGCGGGCGCGTCCACGCGCGTGGCGACCCGATCGCGACGCCGGCGTCGCGGTCCCCGCGCGAAATTCGTGACCGCCTCCATCAAAGACGATGGCGCGCGCTTTTCGACGGCGGCTCCCGTCGTTTTTCTGGCCGCGCGCGGCTGGCAAGGGACGTGCTGGTGCGTGGAGAGCGTCGCTCGCGCCCGAGGAGACACCACCCATGCGTCAAACGTTGCGCGCCACCATCGGCCTGCTGCTGCTGCTGTCCGGTTGCCAGGGACAGATGGAGGAAGGCCCCGCCGGCCTGCCGGCCCCCGCGGTCACGAGGTCTTCCCCGCCCACCGAGGACGGCTACCGGACCGCGGACGTGCGGCTGCCACCGCCGATGCCCGATCCGCCGCGACCACCCGCCGGCGACTTCTTTCGCACGCCCAATCATCCGCTGTTCGGCACCTACGCCGCGCAGCCGCCGCCGCGGCCCATCTCGGGCGGCACCCTGCTGGTGCTGCCGGGAAGATGGATCGCGGTGGCGTCCGATCCCGACCGCGATCGCCTGTACGTGGCCGACCTCGCGCGGGTGGATCCGGACCAGCGCACCTTGCCCGGAGGTGGGCCCGCGCTGATGCACGAGATCGTGCTGCCGGCCGGCAGCGAGCCCGGGCGGCTGGCCTCGGATGCCAGCGGCCGCGTGTTCGCGGTCCTGCGCAGCGGCGGCGCGCTGGTGACGCTGGCCCCCGACACGTTCGAGCTGACCGAGCAGCGGCCGGTCTGCCCGGCGCCGCGCGGGCTGGCGGTGCTGCCCGACGGCGGTGGCGTGGTGGTGGCCTGCGCGGGCGGCGAGCTCACCGCCTGGCCGGTCACGGGCGGCCCCGCCCTGTGGACGAGCACGCTGGAGCGCGACCTGCGCGACGTGGTGGTGGACGGGAGCACCCTGGTGGTGACCACCTTCCGCAGCGCCCGTGCGATCGTCACCGACCTGCAGGGGCACGAGCGCGCGCGCACCGGTCCGCCTGTCTCGCTGAACTTGACCCGGCGGTCGCGCTCGGGACCGGAAGGCCCGGCGTCCACGCGCTTTCAGCCCAGCGTCGCCTGGCGGACCGTCGCTGCGCCGGGGGGCGGGGTGTTGATGTTGCACCAGCGCGCCTTCACCGGCGAGCTGCCGGTCGACCCGCAGAGCGGCGGGAGCGGTTACGGCGGCGACAATTGCGGAGGCGGTCCCGTGCAGTCGGTGGTGAGCACCGTGGGCCCGTCGGCCCCGCGCCTGCCCTCGCCCGAGCTGAACGACGCCGTGCTGATGGTGGACCTGGCGCTGTCGGCGGACGGGAAGAACATCGCCCTGGTCGGTCCCGGCAACGCCCACGCCACCGGCAGCGCCCTGCTGGCGGGCCCGCTGGCGCAGGCCACCGAATCGTCCGACCAGAGCGGCTGCCAGCAGGCGATCCTGACCGCGCGCGGCGACGGCGCCTGGTGGCTGGGCAACGGCAGCACGCTGGTACGCTCGCGCCTGCCCGGCGAGGCGGTGGCGGTGGCCTTCGGTCCGGGCGACAAGCTGGTGGTGCAGATGCGCAACCCACCGCAGCTGGTGCTGGTGCCCCCGGGGCTGCCGGCGCCGGTGCCGACTGCACCGCCGTCCCCGTCGCCGGGTGGGCTGCCGCCGACTCCGGTGCCGCCTCCACCGCCGGCCGAGCCGGCGCCCGGGGTGGTGGTGCTGTCCACCGAGGTCCGCGCGGACACCGGGCACGAGATCTTCCACGCCAACAGCGGCGCCGGGATCGCCTGCGCCTCCTGCCACCCCGAAGGCGCCGAGGACGGTCGGGTGTGGCGCTTCTCCAGTCTGGGCCCGCGCCGGACGCAGTCGCTGCGCGGTGGGATCACCGCCACCGCGCCCCTGCACTGGGACGGTGACATGCACGACCTGGGCGACATCGCCCGCGAGGTGTACCGGCGCCGGATGGGCGGTCCGCCCCTGCAGCCGTCGGAAGTGACGGCGCTGTCGGCGTGGCTGGACAGCATTCCGCTGCTGCCGGTCTCGGCCCCCGGCGACGCCGCAGCGGTCGAGCGCGGGCGCGCGCTGTTCGAGTCGGGCCAGACCGGCTGCGCCGCCTGCCACAACGGCCCGCATCTGACCAACAACCAGAACGCCGACGTGGGCACCGGGCGGGCGCTGCAGGTGCCCGCGCTGCTGGGGCTGAGCGCGCGGGCGCCCTACATGCACACGGGTTGCGCCGCCACCGCCGCCGGCCGCTTCGACCCGGCCTGCGGCGGCGCCAATCACGGCGTCACCGCCACCTTGACCCCGCAACAGGCGGCCGACCTGCAGGCCTACCTGGAATCGCTGTAGCCCGGAGGAAGACCATGATCATCGACATCGGCGCTCATCTGCGACGGCTGGTGCTGGCGGGACTGCCCCTGCTGGGCGCGGGCTGCGATCTGCCCGGCACGGGGGAACCGCCCGGACCGACGCCGGGCCCGCTCACCCAGGCCTGTCAGCCGCGGGTGGTGCACGGCGCGGTGATACCGGGCGCGAAGCCGACTGGCATCGGCTTTTCGCGCGACGACCGGCGGGTAGCGGATCTGTACGAGGCCTGTCACGAACGCGGCGACTACTGCCTGCGCCTGTGCGAGGAGCTGCTGCGCGAGAGCCAGACGCTGCCGCCGTCACACGTGTTGATCAAGGTGGCCAGCTGCGAGCTGGGATGTGACCGTTCGGGCGAACCGGTGGCGACCATCGCCTTCGCCAGCGGGCCGCCGCCGGCGGTCGGCCGGCGGCCCGAGGGCTACGCCGGCGCGGTCCTCGGCGCGGGCACCGTTGGGCTGTGGACGAGAGAAGCGCCAAACCGGCCCCAATAGAAGCGCCGCTAGCC
>JBKPRZ010000185.1:0-14706 GCA_046734815.1 Myxococcota bacterium
CCCCGGCAGGCCGCTGCGGCGGCGCCCGCACCCCGGCAGGCCTCCGCGCCGCTCGCGTCGGCGCATCGGCCGCGCGCCGCTGCGCCAAAGCGCGTGCGTGGCAAACACGCCGGTGCTCCGCTTCGTCAGCGCGGGCTGCGCCCCCGTCCGTCCGTCACGGCCCGCCGGTGACGATCGGCAGCTGGATGAAGCTGGCCCGTTCGGGCTCGTGGTGAATGCGCTGGGTGGCCTTCTGGAAGTCCGAGGGGCGCGCGAAGAAGATGCTGGGCACGAACGCCTGCGGGTTACGGTCGTAGAGCGGGAACCAGCTGGATTGCACCTGCACCATGATCCGGTGCCCGGGCAGAAAGACGTGGTTGCTGTCGGGTAGCGCGAACCTGTACAGCAGCGGCTTGCCCGCGGCGATCGGCCGGGCGGTCTCCAGGCTCTCGCGGTAACGGCCGCGCAGGATGTCCATCGCCACCGCCAGCTGGTAGCCGCCCAGGGCCGGGCGGGCGTTGACCTCGGGCGGGTAGACGTCGATCAGCTTGACCACCCAGTCCGCGTCCGTGCCGGTGGTGGAGGCGATCAGGTTGACCATCGGCTCGCCGCTGATCTTGATCGGGGTGGTCAGCACCTCGGTCGTGAACACGGCCACGTCCGGTCGGCTGGCGGCGTTGCGCTGGTCGGTGACCAGCCATTCGCGCCAGGCCCTGCCGTTCTCGTAGCCGCCGGGAGGCACCGGCCGCGGGATGTACGGCACCGGCTTGTTCGGATCGGACAGGTACTCGTCGTATCCGGGGGCGGTGGGCGCGGCGAAGCTCAGCTTCGATCCGGCCGCCAGGTACAGCGGCGTCGGCTTGATGGTGCAGCCCTTCACGCATCCCGAGGGCCAGGCGTTCAAGCGCCGCCACCGGTTGGTGCCGGTCTCGAACGCCATCACCGGGGCCACGTCGGCCCGGCGCGCCCCCTCCTTCAGGTACTGGTCCAGGAAGGGAAGCAGGATCTCGCGCCGGAAGGTGAGGGCGGTGTCGCTGTCGAACGGGATCGGTCCCAGCGCGCTGCCATCGCCCAGCACCCCGCCGTGGCGCCAGGGTCCCAGCACCAGGAAGACGCGATCGTTCTTGCGGTCCTTCGGCTCCAGGGCCCGGTACACCGCCGGCGCGCCGTAGATGTCCTCCTGGTCCCACAGGCTGTGGACCAGCATCACCGGCACCTTCAGCGGCTGCGCGGCCAGCAGGCGGTCGACCGCCTGGTCGCGCCAGAACGAATCGTAGGCGGGGTGCTCGACGATCTTCTTCCAGAAGCCCAGCTGCTCCAGGCCGCGCCGGCGCGCCAGCTCGCCGGCCGATCCCGCCTCCAGGAACGTGTCGTAGTCGTCGAAATGGGCGGTCGGCCACTGCACCGAGGACTTGCGGGTGGCCTCCTGGTTGTGGATGTACGACAGGCCCACCTGGCGGAAGGCGCCGTTGTGAAACCAGTCGTCGCCGCGCCAGCCATCCACCATCGGGTTGATCGGCACCGACACCTTGAGGGCGGGGTGGGGGTTGACCAGCGCCATCAGCGGCGTGAAGCCGTCGTAGGAGATCCCCAGGATGCCCACCCGGCCGTTGCACTCGGGCACGTTCTTCACCAGCCAGTCGATGGTGTCGTAGGTGTCGGTGGCGTGGTCGACGGCGGTGGGATTCAGCGGTCCGCGCAGCGGCCGGTTCATGACGTAGTCGCCCTCGGACCCGTACTTGCCGCGCACGTCCTGGACGACGCGGATGTACCCGCCCTCGACGATGGTCTCGACCGGGTTGTCGTATCCGTCCAGCGCCATCCGCAGGTGGGTGCTCTGGTTGCGCGAGGTCAGGGTGTCGGCGTTGTAGGGCGTGCGGGTCAGCAGGATGGGCGCGCCCCGGGCGCCCCGGGGCACCAGGATCACCGTGTGCAGCTTGACCCCGTCGCGCATGGGGATCTCGGCCGTGCGGCGGGTGTAGTCCCAGCCGTCGTGGCTGGCCGCGAAGCTGGCGGGGATCTCGCTGGGGTAGGCGGCGGGCTGAGCCGGGGCGGCGGGCTGTGCCCGGGCGGCGGACGGCGCCCCGACGATCGCGACCAGGATCAGCGGGCGCAGGCAGGCGGGATCGAACATCCCGCGGATACTACTTCAGCGGCCGGCCGCCGCCGTGTGACTGCTCGCGCGGCGGCCCGCGGCCGCCCGCTCGCGGCTCAGACCGGGCGCGTTCCAGCCGCCGATCCGGGCCAGGTGGCGCATCGCCAGCACGCAGACCCACGTCCGGAACGGGCGCCAGCGCTCGGCCAGCCGCTCGAACGCCTCGATCGACGGTGGCGCGATTCCGTAGGCGGCGCCCGCCGCATGCAGGACGCGCGGCTCGGTCAGCGGCAGCCCGTCGACCAGGGCAGCCCCACGATACAGGATGTGCCCCGCCGACCAGGGGCCCACCCCGTGCACGGTCTGCAGCTGTTCCAGGGCCTCCGCTTCCTTCGTGCCCCGCAGCCGCCCGGCATCCAGCCACCCGGCCAGCGCCGCCCGGGCCACCGCCTTGCACCGCTGCAGCTTCTCGTCCGACAGCCCGGGCACCCGGTCGATGTCCAGCACCGCGGCCGGCGCCGGGAACACGTGGTGCGCCCGTCCGTCGAGGGACACCGCCGCCCCGTGCTGCTGCGCGATCGCCATCTTGATGCGCGCCGCCTGCGTGGCCCCGAGCCGCGGCGAGATCATCCCCCAGATGGCGGCGTCGTACGGGGACGCCGGGCAGGCCGTCAGGAACCCCGGGAACATGCGCTGCAGCCGGCCGACCACCGGCTCGCGCTCACCCAGCGCCCACCAGGCTGCCGCATCGGCATCCAGCCCCAGGATGCGGGCCAGCTGCGCTCGAAGCGTGTGCTCGTCCCGGGTCCCCACGTAGGTCACCTGCAGCCGCTCGCCCTCCTCGCGCAGGCGCAGCGCCACCGGCTCGAAGCTCCGGTCCAGGCCGAAGGCGAAGGTGAGCCCCGTGTCGGTGTCCGCCGCCGCCATGCCGCTGCCCGGGGTGAAGCCCCGGAAGAAGTCGACCGCCGCCTGCACCCGGAAGCCGCGCGGTCGCGTCAGCGAAAATGTCTGTGTCCTGGCCATGCTCCGTCCTCCTCGAGAAGGACAGTAGCCAGTCCGTTTGACAGCTTCTTGTCAGGTTTGGCGGGCGGCGGCCCGGGCGCGCGTCAGTGAACCACGGCGGCTACCGGCCGCGGCGCGACCAGGTCGCTGACCGTGACGAAGGTGAAGCCACGCGCGCGCAGGCCGGCGACGATCTCGGGCAGGGCGTCGGCGGTGACGAAGCGCAGGTGGTTGATGTGCATGACGATGATCGATCCCCCCTGGGCCTGGTGCAGCACCCAGCGCACCAGCGCCTGCCGGGTCACCTGCCGCCCGGGATCGCCGGAGGCCACGTCGAACATGACCGTGCGCAGGCCCAGGCTGTCGGCCACCCGCACGACCCGCTGGTCGTATTCGCCGAACGGCGGGCGGAACAGCGTGGGCCAGGCGCCGGTGATGGAGGCAAGCTCGACCTGCGCGCGTTCGATCTCCGCGCGGATCTCTGCCTCGCTGGCCAGCTTCGGCAGGTGCGGGTGGCTGAAGGTGTGGTTGCCGATCTCGAACAGCGGGTTGGCCGCCAGCGCGCGCACGTGGGCCGCCTGGTCCTTCGCCCACCGCCCGCCCACGAAGATGGTGGCGGGCACCTGCTGGTCGACCAGCACCTCGATGATGCGCTCGTCGAATTCGGCGGGAGCCTCGGTCGAGCAGGCATCGAAGGTGAAGGCGATCCGGTTGTCCGCCCGGTCGCCGTGCTCGATCACCGGCGTCGGGCCGGCGAGCAGCTGGACGGCGACTGCACCCGTGATCCAGGCAGGCATCAGCTTCTCCCTCGTCCGACCCGCTGTTGACGCATGCAGGCGCATTGTACTCAGATCCGGGCCGACCTCCTACCGGTACGCACCCGATCCTCAAGCTTCGGCCCGTCCCGTCGATCCGCCGATCATGCGGGATCTTCAGGAATTCATTGGCCGGGGGGCCCCCCTCCCGCTTCGCGGCGCCATCGCCTGCCTGATCGGGGCGGTGACGTGCCTGGCAGCCCCCACCGCCCAGGCCATCCGCCGGCCCGCCCCGCCGAACGAGAAGCTCATCGACCAGGGGACGTTCGTGATCACGGTGGCCGGCAAGCGCGCGGGGCAGGAGTTCTTCCAGGTCCTCGACGTCGTCGGCGGACATCAGATCCGCACCCAGAGCCAGGTCGCCGGTCCCACGGCCCCCACCATCGTGCGCGGGCAGCTGCAGACCGACGAGCGCTGGCGGCCGGTGGACGGGCGCTTCGAGTGGCTGCAGGGGCGACACTCCCGGCGGCTGCTGGTGCTGAAGAAGCCGGGTCAGTTCCCCGAGCTGACCACCGAGAGCTCGTTGCGGTCGCTGGTCTACACCCGCCCGCAGCGCGCCTCGGACCTCTATTTTCTCAGCAACCCGACCATCCTGGGCCACCTTTACCCGCTGTGCGCCCAGGCGGGCCCGCGCGAGCGCACCTTGACCGCCTTCCCGGCGGCGCCGCTGCGGCTGTCACCGGTCACCCGCAAGACCTTCCCGCAGACCAAGATGGGCGCCCCCGCGCTCGAGCTCAGCTCGTTCATCGTCGATCTGGCGCAGTCGGCGCGTTTCGAGCTGGTCTGTGACGGTACCCGCCTGATCGCCCTGCGCCAGGCCGGTCGCCGGCTGACCGCGGTGCGCGCGTCCTACGAGGGGGTGTCGTCGGCGCTGGAGGCGTTCGAGCGTTCCAAGCCGCCGCTGCCCGACACGCTGGCCGAGCTGCCGCGCAAGCTCGCGCTGCCCGCGGCGGCCGGCTCCCCCGGCGCCACGGTCTCGTGCCTTCTGACCGTCCCGATCACGCACGCCGAGATCAAGAAGATGCCGGTCAAGGCCAAGGCAGGGTCGGAGGCGGCCACCCTGGCTCATTCGTTGCCCGCGGTGGTCTTGCTGGGCGACGCCGACCTGCACGACCGGGACGGCGATCCCGTGGGCCCCGGCGATCCGGGTCTGTCCCTGCTCAAGCGGCTGGCCATCGGGCTCGGTCAGGCGGGCGTGGCTTCGCTCCGCTGCGACGCCCGCGGCACCGCCGCACGGGGGGCGGGGACGGGGCCCAAGCCGACCCTGGATGCGGGGGCGTCGGATGCGCGGGCGCTGGTGGCCGCGCTCCGCAAGGAGCTGGCCGTCGATCCCGAGCGTGTGTCGCTGGTGGGCCACGGCGAGGGCGCGCTGATCGCCGTGCTGGTGGCCGGGCGGGACAGCAAGGTGCGGTCGCTGGGCCTGCTGGCCATGCCCGGCCGACCTCTGGACAAGGTGATCCTGGAGCAGAGCGAGACCACCATGCGGCGTTTCGGCTACCCCGAGCCGGAGATCTCCGCGGCGCTGGCCGAGGAGAAGGCGGTCTACGAAGCCCTGCGGGCGAGCAAGCCGGTCCCCGCGACCCTGTCGCCCGCCGAGCGCAAGGCGCTGCGAGCCGGCTCGGCCTGGCTGCGCAGCCACCTGGGCCGGGACCCGGCCGCGCTGGTGGCGGGCCTGAATCGGATGCCGGTGTTGCTGGCGGCCGGGGGCAAGGACATGCGCCTGCAGAGCAAGGACGTCGAGATCGTGCGCGACGCCCTGGAGAAGGGCGGCAACAAGCAGGTCACCACCAAGATCTACCCCGAGCTGACGCACGCGTTCGCCAGCGCGAGCAGCGGCAGCCTGACCGACTACCTGGATCCGCGCGCCGAGGTGGCGGACATCGTCATCGCGGACGTGGTCGCCTTCCACCGCCACGCCCTGGAGGGACAGGCCGCCGTCGCCGCCGACGCGAAGGCCCCCGCCGGCCACTGACCGGCATGGGACCGCGCGCGCGGACCGATCGGCGGCGCGATCACTGCTCGACGCAATAGATCGGCAAGGTGGAGTTGCAGCCGATGGACACGCAGCCCGAGTTGGTCCAGCGCGCATTGGCCTCGTGCAGGTTGCCCGCGGCCGAAGCCAGGGCGATGTCGATGGCCTGGCTGGTCCAGCCCGCGCAGTCGGCGGGCCCAATGGGCGTGCCGGCCGCGGTCGTGTTGGTCCAGACCTCACCGCCTTCACAGACCCCCGGCGTCTGGGCGAACTGGCCATTCTGGTCGCGGTCGATGGGGCGCAGGAGGCTGCCGTCGACCAGGTCGTCCCAGTCGCGCGCCACCATCTGACCGTCGGGCAGAATGTACGGTCCGGGATTGTGGGTCATGAATGATTCCGGCCCCGCCACCGCCGTGCTGAGCCAGGCCTTGTAGGCGCCGGTCAGTCCGGCGGCGTTGGCCAGCTGCGTGCATAGCGCGTGCGCGCCGGTCAGGCGGCCGAAGCTGCCGGTGTAAGCGTCCCGGGTGACGAAGATGTGCCGGGGCGTGATCGGCGGGGCGGTGTCGGGCGCCAGATCGGGAGCCACATCCGGCGCCCGATCCGGCGGCAGGTCCGGCGTGATCGCGTCCGACGGCGGAGCGTCGGTGACCGGTGCCAGGTCAGCGCCGGGCGGGGCGTCCGGGACCGGCATCATCGTGTCCGCGGGCGGCGTCCCCGCATCGAACGCGGGGGCGGCATCCCCCGGGCCGCCGTCGGCGGTCAGGCCCAGGGTGATCGACAGCCGCGAGCAGACCGCCTCCAGACGCTCGACCACCTGCCCCTCGGCCAGCACCATCCCGTTGGCCCGCGCGATGACCACGATGGTCACCACGGCGTCGGTCTGGTATCGGTCGCCCAGCACCACCTCGATGGTCCCGCTGGTCTCACCGGCACGTCGTGACACCGGGCCGCCGGCCAGGAAGTGGCCCTCGACGCTGGGCCGGATCTCGATCTCGTCGGCGGTCCCCGCCTTGCCCGCCAGGGTGACCGTCAGCAGGACCGTCCCCTCGTTGCAGCGGCGCTCGCCGCGACACCCTGCCGCCGCGCTGATCACCAGGGCGGCCGCCACCGCCCGCGGGAAGATCGTCACTGGCCCACCCGTCCCCAGCTCGGCCGGACCTCGCGGGCACCGGCGGACAGCACGGCCACGGTGACGACCGCGCCCACCACCAGCGACGCCACGGTCGCCAGGAACCAGGTCCGGCGGTAAAGTGGGCGCGCCGGACCGCCGGGACCGTTCCTCTCGTCGACCCCCAGGGGGCCGGGCGGAGCCGCGGTCGGGGATTCGCTCTGCAGCCCCTTCTCGGTGGCCACCGACTTGCGCAGGGCCGTCAGGTGCTGTTCCGCGACCTCATGGCCGGTGGCTGTCGGAAATACCTGCAACAGGTTCTCGTAAAGCTCGATGGCCCGCACGCGATTGCCGGCGCGACGGTGCGCCTGGGCAGCGTCGAACAGCAGCGCGGGATCGAGCTTCAATCGAAAGGCAGCCTCGTATTGCCGTGCTGCTTCGACGAAATCCCCCAGCGCATAAGCGGCCGTCCCTTTCTCGTAATGCAGCTTGGCCGCCTGTTCGTGGGCGGGAAAGCTCGTGGGTGGCACCGTCTCCTGCGCCCCCGCCGGATCGCTGGCGATCAGCGCCGCCGCCAGCACCGCCAGCGACGCGCGGATCCGGTCGGGGGCATGAGGGAGCTTGCTTGTCGACCAGCGTAGGGCCCAGGCCATGGCAGGCCGATCGTGGCACGAAATCCAGAGTCACGACACCCTGAGGCCCGTCACTGATTGCCCGGGGATCGATGTGGAATCCGGGACACGACAGAAGTTGGTCGTGTGGGCCCGCCCCTCAATCCCCGCGGGTGCCGTCTTCGCCAACTCATGTTGCGGAGGGCTCGAAATCGAACCGCGCCGGGTCAACCGGTTCCGGTCCGCTCGAGCGCGCAACTCGCGGCTGGGTCCGCGACTAGAGGACGCATGATCAAACACCGTTGTTCGCGACCGCAAACGTTGGCAGTGATCGCAACCGCACTTCTGGCCGCATCCTGCGGGGCCTACGAAGACCCGGCCGCAACGCCGGAGCCCGACCCCGTCGACGTGCAACCAGAGCTGGAAGGCGTGATCCGTCACCTCGAGCAGCTCGATCACACCGGCCTGCCGAGGCTGACCGAAGGCGAGACGCCGATCGCCAACCGCACCGAGACCAGCACATCCTGGGATCGCATCTTCGTGGCCATCGCCGACGGCCAGGAGGAGGTCCCTCCGGTCGACACCCGCGCCACCGCGCTGATGGCCCTGATCCTGAACCCGAACAACGGCGACATCCAGTTCGCGCTCGAGCACAACGTCCGCCGGGCGACCGCCGCGCACATCCACTTCGCGCCCGGCGGGTTGAACGGGGACGTGGTGGTGACCCTGGATCACCGGCGCACGTTCAGCATCGGGCGGGCGCGGCTGAGCGACGAGGACGTGTCGAACCTGCGGGCTGGGCGCCTTTACATGAACGTGCACTCGCAGGCCCACCCCAACGGGGAAGTCAGAGGCCAGCTGTTGCGGCTGGGCGAGACCCTGTACACCGGCCTGATGTCGAGCGCGGAAGAGGTGCAGGACCCGCGGGTGGTCTCCGGCGGCAACGGCGCGCTGGCCGTCATCCTGAACCGCGACCGGAACCAGATCCGCGCCGAGGGGGCTTTCTTCAACCTGACCACCCCCTCGACCGTCGCGCACATCCACCAGGCCCCGCGCGGGATCAACGGTGCGATTCGCTTCCCGCTGGCCATCGTCCCCGAGGCAAGGACATCGGGCAATCTGCTGCTGGGCCCCACCGCCGTGCCCGCGGCGGACGTCGCCACCCTGGACGCCGCCGGCTTCTACGTGAACGTGCACTCGCGGAGGTTCCCGCTGGGAGAGATCCGCGGTCAGCTGACCCGCAAGTAGGCGGCCGCGCACGACCCGGGGGCCGGGCGCCAGGGCGGCGCTCGACCCTCGGGTCTCGTCATGCCGGTGACACGGTCACCGGGACGGCGTTGAGGACGGCGTTTCCCGACGGCGCGTCGCGGGCGCTGGCATCCGACAGCAGGTTGACGTTGGCTCCGGCGTGCGCGCCGGCGACGGTCAGCCGCGCGCCGGGGCGATCGTGGCCGAAGCCGTGGGGCAGCGAGACCACGCCCGCCATGATGTCGTCGGAGATCTGCACCGGCGCCACCACCTCACCGACCCGGCTGCGGACGCGCGCCGGGGTGCCGTCGGTCAGGCCCAGACGGGCGGCGTCGATGGGATGGACCAGCAGGGTGCAGCGCTCGGGCCCCTTGATCAGCGGCGTGAGGTTGTGCATCCAGGAGTTGTTCGAGCGCAGGTGCCGGCGGTTGATCAGCACCAGCTCGGGCGGGGTCCGCTCGAGGGCGGCTTGCAGCCGCGGCAGGTCGGCCAGGATGGGCGCGGCGGCCAGGTCGATGGTCCGGTCCGGCGTGCGCAGCAGCGCCGGCAGCCCGGGCTGCAGCGGCCCCAGATCCAGCCCGTGCTCGGCGGCGGCGACCTGGTCCAGGGTGAGGGCGTGCGGTCCCGCGCGCAACAGCAGGTCCACCACCCGTTCGGGCCCGCGCCGGTGCGCGACCGCGGCCAGCGCCGCGGCCCGGTGCTCGGCGGGCAGCTCGCGCTCGGCCACCTGCCGGGCCACCTCGTCGTCGGCCAGCGCCAGCGGCGCGGCGCTGTAACCCATCAGCGCCTTGGCCAGGGTGAGGAGGATCTCCCACTCCGCCGGCCGTCCCGCCGGCGCCGCCAGCGCGGCCGGTGACCAGCGGGTCACGTTGCGGATGGCCAGCTGATAAAGCGCGACGTCGTAGGCGGGGCGCTCCAGCGGCGACGGCGGCGGCATGATCACGTCGGCGAGACGCGTGGTCTCGTTGACGTAGAAGTCGACCGCCACCCGCAGCTCCAGGTCCTCGAACGCCTGCCCCAGGCGGCCCGCATCGGGGACGCTGACCAGTGGATTGCCGGCGATGGTGACCACCGCGCGCACCCGCCCTTCTCCGGGGGTCAAGATCTCGTCGGCCAGCGTGGTCACCGGCAGCTCGCCGAAGGTCTCGGGCAGGCCCAGCGCCCGGCTGCGGAAGCGGCCGAAGGTCCCCTCGTGGCGGGCGCGCAACCGGCCGGGCTGGACGGCGGGCGTGGTGAACATGACGCCGCCGGGCCGATCGAGGTTCCCGGTGAGGATGTTGACCAGCGCCACCGCCCAGCTCGCCAGGGTGCCGAACTCCTGGCAGGTGGTGCCGACCCGGCCGTAACAGGCGGCGCTGCCCGCCGCCGCCTGCTCGCGCGCCAGCCGGCGGATGGTCTCGGGCGCAAGGCCGGTGCGGGCCGCCACCCGTTCGGGATCGAACGCGGCCACGATCTCCCGCACCCGGTCCAGCCCGCGCAGCAGCGGCGCCGCCGCCCCCGGTCGCACCAGCCCCTCGGCGAACAGCACCTGGACCATGGCCAGCAGCAGGAAGGCGTCGCTGCCCGGGCGGATGAAGTGGTGCTCGTCGGCGCGCGCGGCCGTCTCGGTCCGCCGTGGATCGATCACCACCACCTTGCCCCCGCGGCGCCGGATGGCCTCCAGCCGGGCGGGCAGGTCGGGCGCGGTCATCAGGCTGCCGTTGGAGACCGCCGGGTTGCCGCCCAGGATCATCAACCGATCGGTGCGGTCCAGGTCCGGGATCGGGATGCTGAGACTGCCGCCGAACAGGATCGCCGCCACCACCTGCGCGGGCATCTGATCGACGGTGCTGGCGCTGTACACCTGGCGGGTCCCCAGCGCCTTGATCAGCGCCCGCCCGTACAGCATCCCGTCCAGGTTGTGCACGTTGGGGTTGCCCAGATAAACCGCGACCGCATCGTTGCCGTGCCGGCGGCGCACGTCGGCCAGCCGATCGATGGCGGTGGCCAGCGCCTCGTCCCAGCTGGCCGCCACCAGCTGGCCGCCCCGCCGCACCAGCGGCTCGCGCAGCCGCTCGGGGTCCTCCTGCAGCGCCCTGAGCCCGTAGGCCTTGGGGCAGAGGAACCCGCGCGAGAACGGGTCCTGCGCATCGCCCCGGATCCCCCGCACCTCGTCCCCCTCGACCTCGATGGCCAGCCCACAGGTCGCCTCGCACAGCGGACAGGTCCGGAACACGGTCCTCATGCCCGCAGTTTACCGCCGGGGCGGCGCCAGCGCGCTGGTGCTTCAGCGCGGCCAGCCGGTCTGTGGCAGACCGGGCGTGATCCGCAGCGCGTTCTGGTAATAGACCTTCTTCAGCACCGAGTCGGGCAGCTCGATTCCGTACAGCTTCCAGAACGCGTGGTAGTGGCGGTAATAGTCGAAGTAGTCGTCCCGCGTCTCGAACACCCGCCAGTAGTACGGGTACTCCTCGGGCTGGAACGAGTCCTTTCCGAACAGGATGCGGTCCTGGAACTTCATGAAGAAGTCACGGGCCGCCCGCGGCTGCCGGCCGATGTCGTACAGCACCGCGCCCACCTCGGTGTACAGGTTCGGCATCTCGGTCAGCATCTTGCCCAGGCGGCCCAGGTCGTTGGCGTGCCAGCCCATGTGGGCCATGACGAACGTGGTCTTGGGATTGCTGCGAAAGAGGTTGTCGCGCTCCTTCATCAGCTCTTCGAAGTTCGGGTGCTTGTCCGGCGGAACGCGGCGGCGCGGATAGAGGGCCATCTCCAGCCAGCGCTCGTTCTTCATGTCGAACGGCTGGTAGAACTCCTGCGGATCGCCGGTGTGGATGAACACCGGCAGCTTGAGCCGGGCGCAGGCGTCCCAGATCGGCTTGAGCGATGGATCGTCCACCGTCAAGCGGGTGCCGTCCGGCTTGCGCGTGTTCTGGCCGAAGCCCTTGCCGATCTCGCCGACCCCCACCGCTCCGGCGGCCACGTCCGCTTCCAGCTGGGCGATCGCGCGCTCGGCCCACCCCGGCCCCACGTTCTGGAAGCTGATGCCGGTCAGCACGCGGACCCGATCTTTCATCCGCGGCGATTCGCGGACCGCGGCGACCACGCGTTTCAGCTCGTCCCCCGACACGTTGTTCGCCACCACCATCAGCCGGACGTTGATGCCATCGAGGGCCGTGCCCAGCCCGTCGAGCCCCTCGGCCGAGCCGATCCGACCCTGGGGATGGCCGTGGAAATCGATCACCGGGAACTTCGCCTTCTGGATGACGTGGGCCGGGGCGACCAGGGTCGAGCGCGGGCGGTAGTCCAGGATGTTGGGCGGCGCCACCTCCGGCGCCTCGCAGTTCCCCGGCCGCACCTCGGTCATCCCCGGCGGACAGCCGTCTGCCGCGGTCGGCGTGCCCCGACCGCCGCCCGGCTGCGCCGCCAGCGGCTGCGCGAGCAGGCAGACGCCCAGCGCCACCATCAGTGACCGGCGGTGACCCCAAAGATCGTGCTTCATGTGCTGTCTACTGGCCCCTCGGTGGGGATGTCTACCACGATCCCTCACCCACCCACCGTCACCTCCATCGACCGCCTGCGGCGGTCAGACGCGGGCGTCGGGGTTGATGATCAGGCCGCGGCAGTCGGGGGAGGCGCAGTTGCAGGGGATGGCGAGGTGGGCCGGGAACTCGTAGTCGTAGGTGATCTCCTCGCCCACGGCGATGTCGCGCGCGGCGACGATGCGGGCGCTGACGTTGCCCTGCTGGTCGAGCTCGGTCTCGACCTCACCGTTGGGGGTGCACGAGTGATTGATCCAGCGCGTCTGGTCGACCATGTCGAAATACAGCTGGTCGGTCACCCACAGGCAATAGTCGTCGTCGTCGTCCAGGTCTTCCAGACGCCGGACCACGCCGTCGACCTCGGCGATCACCTCGCCCGCGGCGAAGGGGCGCGTGGCGATGACGCCGTAGCCGTGAATCTTGGAGCGAACCACCTGCAATCCCGGAAGTGGGGGCATGCCTCTCCACTATGCCGAATCCAGATGGACAATGAGTAACAACGTGATGTCGGAGTGTCAGAACTCGATGACCAGGGTGACCCGCTCGGGGAACGGCTGGGTCGGCGGGGTGGTCAGCTGGTACCGCGGGGTCGAGAGGGCCTGGACGACGCACGTGCGTTGCTCGGCCGTCAGCGCCGAGCGCGGGCCCAGCGGCTCGAGCTCGTGGTCCGACACGGTGCCGGTGTCGGGGTTCAGGGCGGCGTTCCAGCGGATCGCGCCGGGGCGGTCGCTGCCGGAAAAACATGCGGCCAGGCGGGCGCTGCGGGCGGCGGCCTGCAGCCTCAGCTGGTCGATCCAGGCGGGCGGCCGCTGCGCGGGGGCCTCGTAGGGAGCGCGCGGGCGCGTCTGGAGGTGACCGGCCAGCAGCGGGCGGGCGGGCTTGCGCAGAGGGATCGGCCGGGGCGGCTTTTCCGCTGCCGGCCTGGGCGCGGCCCTGGTCTGCACCCCGACCGCCGGCGGCGGCTCGGCAGGACAGCGGAGCAGCAGCAGCAGAAGCAAGAGCGGCAGGGCGGCCAGCAGGCGGCGGCGTCCGCGGCCGGGGCGGCGGGGCAGGGCCCGCACCCGGGCGCGCGCTTCTTCTCGCAGGCGGGCCAGGTCGCGGCGCAGCTCCTGACGGCGCAGGCGCAGGGCCCGGCGGACCTCGCCGGGCTTCATTCGGTCAGCCTCCAGCCGAACACCAGGGCGCCGCGGCTGTCGCGCCACTCGACCGGCTGCAGGACCAGCGGAGCGAAGGCGGAGGGGGCCCGCGGCTCGGGCAGCGGGAACGGCCAGGGCAGCGGGTCGGCGGGCGGCAGGCGGATGTTGCCGGCGAACGCCTCGCGCCGGGGCGACAGGGGCCGGACCTTGCCGGCGGCGGAGGTGTCCAGCTGGCCCAGGCCCTCGAGCTGGCCCCGGGCGCGATCGGCCAGCTCGCGGGCGAGGCGGGCCTGTGTCGCGGAGGTACCCTCCCGCGGTGCAGCCAGCGCGTCCAGCAGATCCACCAGCTGCCGCAGCAGCGGCAGGTTCGCGGACCGCACCTCGCCGTCTTCGGCCTCCAGCCGCTCGAAGATCTGGCGCACGAACCGCAAGGTCAGCTGGGGCTCCTCGCCGGCGGCGCTGCGCAGCTCGGTGGCCAGCTGCCCGGAATTGCCCTCGGCCAGCGGGCGCAGCCGCGCCGCGCGCGTCTGGAAGCCGCTGCCGGGCCGGGCGCTCCGCAGCGCGCGCTCGAACGAACGGCGGTCGGCGCGGAAGGCGGCCCGCCAGGCCAGGTCCTCCAGCACCAGCTCGTATTCCGGGCGCGGGAGCAACGTCTCGAGGGTGGCGATCACCTCCTCGCCGGTCTCGTAGCGGGACAGGACGTAAGACATCCAGCGGCGGGCCAGCGCCAGGGTGGGGGGCGGCTCGCGCCCGCTGTCGGCGTGGGCCACGGCGTAGCCGAACGAGCCCAGGGCCTCCTGCCGGCGGCCCTCCTCGAGGAACGCCACGCCCCGGTGCAGGGCCACGGTCGCGCGCTCGCGGAAGCCGGAGGCCGGCGGAAGCTCGAGCAGCCGCCGGCCGCGCGCGCCGCCGGTGAGCGCGCGCCGGACGCGGTCGCTGTCCGGCAGAAAGCCGATCCAGGACTCGACCTCCTCGCCCGCCGCGCGCTCGATCAGGGCGTCGACGATGGCCAGCACCAGGCGTTCCATCGCCTGCGGGTCGGCGGCGTAGGGCCGCGCCTGGGCGAACAGCGCCAGGTGCCGCGCGGGGCTGAGCGCCAGCCATTCGGGCGCCTGCCAGGTCAGGCTCCGCCGCAGGAACGCGGCCTGGCGCGAGCGCGCCGGCCAGGCCGCCGCCTGCTGCGCGACCTCGCCGGCCGCCTGCTCGGACAGGCCCAGGC
>JBKPRZ010000186.1:0-17072 GCA_046734815.1 Myxococcota bacterium
GTACCGCCACCGCCGCCGGCACCTGCGGCGCCCGCGCTGTCGGGGGCGCGGCCATCACGCGGGGCCGCGGCGTCGGGGCGCGATCCACCGTCGGGCGCGCCGCCGCCCCCGCCGTCCATCTGCAGCTCGATGTCCGCGCAGTGGCGGTAAATGACGTCCTCGTTGTCGCTCATGATCTGCAGGACCTGGATCGAGCAGGTCTTGCAAGCGATGTTCGGCATGCGCACCGGGTACATCAGCTTGCGTCCGCCAGCGTGCCCGTTCTTGAAGAGCCCATCAGCCAGGATCGGCAAGGTCGGCGGATCCGCGATGTCCGTGACGCTCGCCGGATCTCGGAAGTTGTCCACGCCCGTGGGATCGAACGAGATCCGGAAGTGGCCCGGGTGCGAGATGGTCTCGGTCCACTGGATCATCACCTCCTGCCCGGCCTTGAGCACGGTTCGCATCCCGCTTCTGGTGCCATCGGCGCACGGCCCGGCGCCCTTCTGGGGATCACCCTGCCCGTTCGTCGTGATCCGATCCGGGGGGTAGGTCAGCTTCATGTGCGCTGCGGCCTCGGTGCGGGCCAGCAGGAGCAGGGGGACAGCGAGCAGCAGAGAACGGGCGAACGACATGGGACGGTGAGGCCTCCGGCTGAGATGATTGACGGTCGCCTGGACGCATCGCGTCTACGACCTGTACACATAGTAGTGCACATGGACCGCCCAGACCGCCCAGGGAATCCGTCAGCCGCGCTACATATGCACTGACGCGAGCGGCTATTTGTTTCGCCGGCGGCGTTCTGGCGGCGGCGGAGGCGGCGCGGATGGAGGCAGGAGGGTGTGGATGCGTTCGAGGAGGCTGGCGGATTCGTCGGCGAGGCGCTGGGCGGCTTCGAGGTGGGTGCGCAACTCGGGGTTGGGGTTGGCGCTGGAGGCGATGAACAGGCGCAGGCTCAGCGAGTGAATGTTGTTGCTGAGGAAGTGCAGGGTCTGATGCAACGCATCGCGCTCGGTAGCCAGCGCGCGGTCAGGCGTGCTGCCCGATGCGAGGCGCGCGCGGGGGCGCTCCGCGCGCGTTAGCCACCGTCCCGGGTTCTTCATGCGTTCGAGGGGAGATTCTACCGCCGGTCGGCTGGGATGTTCAGGGTCCGCGATCAGAGCCGTGGGTATCCCCCTGGCAGCCGGCTGCCGCGCCGGGACCCACCTTGCTGACGGCGATGAGGGGCAAATACGACATGGTGGTCGTGGGCGCCTCGGCGGGCGGGGTGGACGTGCTGCTCAAGCTGGTGCACGCGCTTCCGGTGGGCCTGCCCGCGCCGGTGCTGATCGTCCTGCATGTCGGCAACGACAGCAAGTTGGCGCAGGTCCTCGCGAGTCGGGCGCGGGTGCGGGTGAGCAACGCCGAGGACGGGGAGCCGATCGCGCCCGGGCGGGTGTACGTGGCGCCGCCGGATCGCCACATGATCGTGCGCGACGGGGTGATAGGCCTGTCGCGCGATGCCCGCGAAAACGGCCACCGCCCGGCGATCGATCCCCTGTTCCGCAGCGCCGCCCGGGAGCACCGATCGGGCGTGATCGGGGTGGTGCTGTCGGGCCAGCTGGACGACGGGGTGGCGGGGCTGCTGGCGATCAAGAGCCGGGGAGGTTTGACCATCGCCCAGGACCCGGAGACGGCGATCTTTCCCTCGATGCCGGCCAGCGCCCTTCAGTACGTGGACGTCGACTGCGTCCTCGGTGCGGACGAGCTGGGACCGACGCTGGTCAAACTGATCCAAGGAGACGCGATGCCAAGGGTCCAAGGTGACAAGCCGCAGACGCGAAAGAAGACCCGCCCGTCGCGGCGGATGGTGTCGGCCGCCCGGCGCATCGCCGCCCGGACCGAGAACGACACGCTGGTCTGCCCCGAGTGTTCGGGGCCCTTGCAACGGGTGGACGAGGGCGAGCTCACCCAGTGGAAATGCGCCGTCGGGCACACCTTCTCGCCCGAGAGCCTGACCGAGGCCCAGACCGATGCGCTTGAACGCGTGCTGTGGATGGCGGTGCGCACCCTGAGCGAGCGCGCGCAGGTGCAGCGGCAGACCACCACGCGCCTGCAGGGACGGATCCGCGACCGCATGCAGGAGCGGGCGGAGGCCACCGAGCAGGACGTGGCGCTGATCCGCAGCATCCTCGATCGCCTATGACCGGCGCGCCTCGCCGCCGCGCGCGCGGCCCGGCTCCGCGCTGGCCGCGGCCCGCTCGCCGCTGACCTCGCGGATGACCCGCAGCAGGCTGGGGAAGGGCACCGGCTTGACCAGGTGCTGGGTGAATCCGGCCGCCCGGCTGCGGGTGACGTCGTCCTGCTGGCCGTAGCCGGTCAGCGCTATGGCCGGAACGTCCATCCGGCGGCGCAGCCGTGTCAGCAGGTCGACGCCCGAGCCGTCGGGCAGGCCGATGTCGCTTATCAGCAGGTCCAGGCCTCGACCGGCGGCGGCGAGGGCGTCGGCCACGTTGTGGGCCACCTCGACCCGGTAGCCCTGCCCGCGCAACAGCTGCGCCAGGATGGCGGCTGTCTCCTCGTGGTCCTCCACCAGCAAGATCCGCAGGCCCGTCCGCCCCGCGGGCGAGGGCTCGGGAGGGGGACCGGGCGCGGTGGGCCCGGTGGGCACGTAGCGCGCCTGGCGCGGCAGCGCGGACAGCTCGACGGTGAAGGAGGCTCCCTGGCCCGGTCCCGGGCTGGTCGCCGTCACCCGGCCGCCGTGCGCCTCGGTGATGCCGCGGACGATGGCCAGCCCGATGCCCAGACCGCCCGCGCGCGCGCCGGCCGCGGTCTGCGAGAATCGCTCGAAGATCAGCGGCAGATCGGCGGGAGCGATCCCCACGCCGGTGTCGCGCACCTCCACCACCAGGACCCGGCGGTCGTTGCGGGAGCGGACCGTGACCGTGCCGCCGCCGGGAGTGAACTTCACGGCGTTGCGGAGCAGGTTCCAGAACACCTGCCGCAAGCGCAGGGCATCGCCGCGCACCCGGTGCCGGCGCGCGCGCAGGTCCAGCTGGCACTGGATGCCCTTGCGCTTGGCCTCCTCGGCGATGAGCCCCATCGCCTCGCGCAGGACCTCGTGCAGGTCCAGATCCTGGGTCTCGAGAGTCAGCTTGCCGACGGACAGGCGAGAGATATCGAGCAGGTCGTCGATCAGACGGGCCTCGTAGGCCAGGCAGCGCAGGACCAGGGCCAGGAAGGTCCGCATCTCGTCGGCGCCCAGCGACGCGCGCTCGGCGCGTGGCTGCAGGCCCGAGGCGGCCATCACCACCGGCGTCAGCGGGGTGCGCAGCTCGTGGCTGATGTTGGCCAGGAACTGGTCCTTGGCGGCGCTGGACGCGCGGGCCACCTCGGCCTGCAGCAGCAGCGCGCGTTTCTCGGCGGCGCTGCGCTCGCGTTCGCTGAGGTCGACGATGGCGATGTACCGCGTGCCGTCGGCGACGGGACGGACGTGCAGCTCCACCGGGGCCTCGCCGGCGGCCGCCTGCAATCGGGTCTCGACGACCGGCCGCCCGGGGCGGCGGCGATCCAGCGCCAGGCGCAGGCTGCTATGGCTGCTCATCGGAACCAGCGTATAGAGCGGCCGGCCGATCAGCCGGTCCTGGGCCAGACCGAAGAAGCTGAGGCAGGTCTGGTTCGCCTCGAGGATGATGCCGTGGTGGTTCAGGGTCAGGTACGGCAGCGGGGCCAGATCGTACAGGTCGGCGAGGCGGTCGCGGGCCAGCTCCAGCTCTTCCTGGGTGGCGCGCAGCTGCGCGTTCTGCTGGTCCAGCTCCTCCTGATGCACCTGCAGCTCCAGCAGCACGCGCTGGTAGTGATCGGCGGCGGTTCGGGATGGCCGGGGAGGTCCCCGGCGGCTTAGCCGGGAAGCGACGCGCGACGTCCTCCCAGGGCGTTTGTTCATGCGGACGGTTTTTCCTCGATCGCCACCAGGATGAACGGTCGGCCCGAATCGGTGACGTAGACGTAATTGGGACGCACCATCACCAGGTCGGAGGGTCTGGCCATCAGACGAAAATGCGCGGGGGAGCGCCGCCCCTCCGCGCACCTCGATACCTTTAACGCCCGCATGCCGCGCGGACAACGCAAACGAAGGGGCGTTCGTCTTTACAGCCTGCGCACGCGGGTGGCGACCAGCAAAAAGCCATAGCCCAGGATCCAGGCCCAGGTCGCAAAATCCGCGCGGACGTGAAAGACGTGGAAGTGCGCCAGCAGCGCGATGATGTAGAGCGCGAGGCAGATCAGCCAGGCGACGTTCGTGGGCGGATTGGTCCTGCGAGTCATCGAGCGCCTCCTCGGGGTTTGTCTTACAACGTACAAACCATGAGTCCGGCGCGCGTCGGCGCCATCGAGGCTGCTGCCTAGACCGGCGGGGCGCGCCGTCACGCCCGCGTGACGGCGCCCCGCACGGGTGTTACCCGGTCAGCCTTTCTTGACCTCGGGATCCTCCTCGGCGATGTGCGAGCGGCCCACGCGTTCGGCTGCCTCCAGCTGCTCCTCGTCCTCGTCGAGCGACCGCTGGGCCTCGCGGGCAGCCTCTTCCACCTCACCGCTTTCGACGAACCGCTTGGTCGCCTCGCGGTAGCGGCGGTCCGCCTCGTGGTTCCCCTCCCCTTTTTCCGGAACGCGATCCTGTTCGTTGGCCATCTGGTGGTCCTCCGGACCTCCAGAGCTTCAACCACCGTGCCAGCTCAGGCCTGCCGCAGCTTGTTCGCGTGAGACGCAGGCGGCTCAGCCGCCGGAGTCTCATCGCGGGAGGTCTGGAACCCTCTCAGGGTTTCAGGTTCCTTAATCGTTCGGCGGCGGCGGCGATCGTCGCGTCGCTCTTGGCGAAGCAGAAGCGGGCCAGCGGCGGGGTGGTGCGCGGGTCGGCGTAGAAGGCCGACGGCGGGATGGCGGCGACGCCGACCTCCGTGGTCAGGTACCGGCAGAAGGCCACGTCGTCGGGGAAACCGAGATGGGAGATGTCGGCCAGCAGGAAATAGGCGCCCTCGACCGGCAACGTCTTCAGACCGGCCTCCTCGAGGATGGCCTGCAAGCGCAGGCGGCGGGCGTCGTAGGTCGCGCGCAGGTCGTCGAAGTAGCCGGTGGCGTGGCCCTGTTCCAGAGCTTGAGCGGCCGCCTCCTGGAAGGGCGTGGCGTTGCAGAAGGTGACGAACTGGTGGATGCCTCGGATGGCCTCGGTCAGCGCGGGCGCGGCGATGCACCAGCCGATCTTCCAGCCGGTCACGCTGAAGGTCTTGCCCAGGCTGTCGACGGTGACGGTCCGCTCGCGCATCCCGGGGCGGGTGGCGATGGGCACGTGGCGGGCCCCGCCGAAGGTGATCTCGCTGTAGACCTCGTCGGACACCACGTAGGCGTCGTGCTCGATGCAGGCGCGGGCCACCAGGTCCAGCTCGTCGGGGCGCCAGACCTTGCCGGTGGGGTTGTGGGGCGTGTTGATGATGACCAGCCGGGTGCGCGGGCCGAAGGCGGCGGCCAGCGCGCGCGGGTCCAGCTCCCAGCGCGGCGGGTGCAGGGTGACCACCTTGACCGAACCTCCGGCGAACTGCACCGCCGGCTGGTAAAGGTCGTAGAACGGCTCGAACACCACCACCTCGTCGCCGGGGTTCACCAGCGCCATCACGGCGTCGAACACGCCCTCGGTGGCGCCGCCGGTGACGGTCACCTCGCGGTCGGGATCGATGGTCACGCCGTGGCGGCGCTGGAAGTGGGCGGCGACGGCCCGGCGCAGGCTGGGCAGCCCGGGCGCGGCGGCGTACTGGTTCAGGTCGGCGGCGATGGCGGCGGCGGCGGCCTGCTTGACGAAGTCGGGGGCGGGAAAGTCGGGGAAGCCCTGCCCCAGGTTGGCCGCGCGGTGCTCGATGGCCAGGCGGGTGATCTCGGTGAAGATCGACGTGCCCAGTCCGGACAGCCGATGGGCGGGGCCGCGCGCGCTCATGGCTGGCAGGCTAGCGCGAGTCGGCCCCGACTGCGACCCAAGTGCGACGGTGTGCCCGGACGCTTCAGACCGTGGTCTTGACCTTGAAGGAGCGCCGTATCATCCCGAACCAGAAACCGATCCCGAGAACGAGCACGAGGATCAATGCGGGGGTCGTCATGGTCGGAAAGTGCGTCGGGGCGATCATGCCGAACAGCATGGGACCCGACGCGTAGGTGTTGAACCGGGAGGCTTTCGCGGCGGTGGCCGCCAGCGCCGGGGCATTCGGCGGAGGGCTACCGGCGATCATGCCGCCGAGGAGACGCTTCTGGCGCGGCCAGATCACGAACCAGACGTTGAACCACATGATGGTGCCGAGCAGCCCGCCGAACAGGATCCACATCGCGCGCTGGCTGACCCCTCCGCCCTGTTCCCAGAAGACCTTCTGGTGAAAGTACTTGAAGCCGAACAGGAGCCAGCCGAACAGGAACGTGTACATCGCGCCCCAGCGGAACCAGTAGAAGGCGCGCAGGAGCAGGCGCGGGTTCACCTTCGGCTTCACGTCGGCCTCCAGCTCCTTCTGGAAGGGGACGTTGACCAGGTTGAAGAAGTACAGGTGGCCGATCCAGATGATGCCGAACACGATGTGCCCCCACCGCAGCAGGAAGGCAGTGATGAGTTCCTTGTCCATCAGCGGTTCCATGTAGCCGTTGATACCACCAAGCGCCCGGGCTGCCTAGCCGGGCGCCCCCGCCGCGGCGGGGGGCCCCTCACCCCTCCCTCTCCCCGCTGCCGCGGGGCGAGGGCGAACAGGCAGCGGGGGGGCCAGCGTTTCGATGAATGCGCGACTCAGCGGCGGGCGTGGCGAACAGGCAGCGGGGGGGCCAGCGTTTCGATGAATGCGCGGCTCAGCGGCGGGCGTGGGCGACTTTCTTGGGGTGCTTGGGGCGGACGTTGGGTTTGCCCCAGTAGCGGGCGTACATGGGCGAGCGGCGGTATTCGGTGCGCAAGGACTCGACCATCTCGGGGAGGCGGCGGAAGAGGCGGCGGGGGCGGCGGGGCTTGCAGCGGGCCAGGACGTACGAGCCGATGAGCGGCAGGGCGATCGTCGAGTCGACGTAGCAGACCACCGTGTCGGGAAGCTTTTCGGGATCGATCTTGCCCCAGGAGACCGCCTCGTTGGGGGTGGCGCCAGAGAGGCCGCCGGTGTCGGGGCGGGCGTCGGTGATCTGGATGAAGTAGTCGTGGCCCTTCTCGGCCACGCCCAGGATCTCCTGCAGCTGCGGCTCGGTCTGCAGCAGGAAATTCTTGGGCGCGCCGCCGCCGAGGATGACCACCCCCGACAGGCCGCCGGCGCGGCGCTTGGCGTCCAGCACCAGGGCGGACATCTCGGTGACGTCGGCGCCCGGGCTGACGTGGGGGCCGCGCTGCGGGTCGGCGGTGTGGATGGCGGCCAGGTTCAGGCCAATGGTCGAATCGCCCGGTGAGGCCACCCAGACCGGCACGTCATACTGGTGGCAGGTGGCCAGCAGCGAGGGCTTGTCCGCTCCGACCTTGCGGGCGGTCTCCAGCGCGTATTTGCCGATCAGATGATGCAGCTCGGACCCGGACAGTGAGCGCTGAAACTCGGAGCCCATCAACACCCGGTAGACCCACTCGTCGGTCTTGTACAGGACGTTGGCGGGAAACAGGACATCGTAGACACGGATGATCCCGTCCTTGCGCAGCTGCACGTCGTGCGCCCCCGACGCCACCTCCGCATTCCCCCGGTAAAGGGGCAACCCCAGGTCGAAGTGCAGGTCGTGGTACAGGTTGGCCCCCGTCGACGACAGGTAATCGACGAACCCGTTACGAATCAGCGGCACCAGCACCGACGACAACCCCGCCGGCGTGAGAGCCCCCGAGATCGACAGCCCGATGGTGGCCCCCTTGCGGATCATCCGCGTGAAGATCTGGCAGGCCTCGCGCAGCCGAGCGGCGTTGTAGGCCGAGAAATACGTATCGATCAGCGCGGCCACATCAGCCGACCCGCGTTCCATTGCGGGCGGCAAGATCCTTCGTTTCCGGTGGAGCATGGGGCCGCGAAGCTAGCACAACCGTCCGCACTCGCGACCCACCACCATCTTCCACTTTCTACGTTCGTAGCCGGGCTTGCCCGGCGGAGACACACGTCATTTTCCACGCGAGATCCCCCTGGCCCTGTCCCTCTGGGGGAGAGGGCTCGGGGGAGGGGGCGCGGGTCTGCCCGCGCCCTCTTCCCCGCTCAAAATAGCTCGCGAACCTCGAGCATGATGGTGCGGCCGGGGTTGGGGATGTCGAAGCCGGCGAAGCCGGGCTCGCAGGGGCGGGTGTCCAGGAGGTTGTGGATGTTGAGGCGCAGGCGGGTCTCGGCGTCTTCGCCCAGCCAGTCCAGCGACAGCGAGGACAGGGTCAGGTCCACGGTGGCGTAGCTGGGCAAGGTGTAGGCGTTGCCGTTGTTGAGGTAGATGTTGCTCTGGGAGGCGCCTCGCTCGCCGGCCCAGCTGACCTGGGCGTTGAGGTTGAAGTGCAGCGGGCGCATCTCGAGATTCGCGCCGGCGCGGCCGAAGCGCTTGGGAAACAGCTCGAGGGCCCGCTGGTCCTCGGGCCCGTTGCCCAGCGGGCGGATGGCGGTGCCGCTGGCGAAGGCCTCCAGGCCCTGCAGCACCCGCACGCGCAAGGTGCCCTCGGCGCCGATGCTGTCGCGCCCGCCGTGGTTGGTGGCCACGAAATAGGTGCCCGACTGCTGGAAATCGATCCGGTCGACGATCGACTGGTGAAAGACCCCCAGCTCCAGCGACAGGTGATCGCCGATGGTGCCGCTGGCCACCGCCTCGACGCTGTCCACCTTCTGCGGGCGCACCACCGGAAACCCGGTGATCAGGGTGCTGCCGATGACGTTGTTCAGGGTGCCGAAGCCGGGCTGCCCGAACAGCAACACGCCCGACGGCGTCTGGAAGGCGCGCCCGGCGATGACCTTGGTGGCCAGCCGGCGGCCCCAGCGGTAGGCGACCGCCGCCCGCCAGCTGGGCTGCAGCGGGTAATGGACCGAGCCGAAGCTGATGCGGTCCATCCGCAGGTTGCCGGTCACGCGCAGCTCGGGCAGCGAGGCCAGCGGTGTGCCGGTCACCTGCAGGTAGCTGCCCAGCCCCAGCATGGTGGCCTCGCGCGGCTGGTCGTCGGGGATCAGATCGATCCGTTCGCCCGCCTGCCGCATGCCCTCGGTGCGGTTGAAGATCTGGATGTAATAGAGGACCTGCTCGACGTCCCGTTCGCTGTCGACGCCCAGCTTCAGCTGCAGGCGGCCGTCGAACAGCGAGGCGGTGGCGTCGGCGCTGCCCTCCAGCGCGTCGTAGCCCAGCCGCGGCTGGTAGGTGTAGACCGGGTTGCGGGTCAGCAGCAGGCGGCGGTCGCGCCCGGGCCGCCCGTGCGAGTAGCCGAGGTGGGCGCCCAGGGTCAGCCACTCGCCGATGGTCTTGTCATAGCGCAGGCTGGACCAGACGTTGGTGAACTGCAGCCGGCTGCCGCTCAGCACCGAGTTGAGCTGGAACTGCCCGCCGGCGTCCAGCCGCTGCAGGCCGCCGGTGAGGGTGAAGGTGCCGGCCCGCTCGAACGGCCGGCTCAGCGAGACGAAGGCGCTGATGGGCAGCGACTGGTCCTCGCGCGAGCTCTCCTGCTCCAGCCCGTCGGGGATCCGCTGGGCGTTGTAGGTCTTCTCGATGCGCAGGCCCGATCGGTCGATGCGGTCCATCGACACCGCCGCCATCAGCTCGCCGCCGCCGCCGCTGTAGCTGACCAGGGCCGACCCGCCGAAACCGCCCCGGTTGTGCACCAGGTGGCCGCGGGTGGCCACCTCGGCGTGGCGGCCCGGCACCGGGCGCCGGGTGATGACGTTGACCGTGGCCAGAAAGGCGTTGGCCCCGTACAGCGCCGACAGCGGCCCGCGCGCGATCTCGATGCGCTCGACCACCTCCATGGGGATGAACTCGGGCCCGATGAAGGCGGTCAGGTCGGGGCGGAAGTTGACCGCCTGACCGTCGATCATGATCTTGATGATGCGGGTGCCCGAGCGCAGCCCGCCGGTCACGCCGCGCACGCCCACCGACGGCATGGTGAGGTCGTCGGTGACGTAAAGGCCCGGAACGCTGGCCAGCACCTGGGCCAGGGTGGTCCAGCCGTTGCGGGCGATCTCCTCCCGCTCCACCGACTGCACGTTGGCAGCAGCGGTGGAGCGGGACTCGGCCACCCCGCCGCTGGCGGTGATGACGTTCTGGTTGAGCAGCGCCTCCAGCGAGATGTCAGTGATGTCGCCGGAGCCCGGCTCGTCGGCCGCCGCCGGAGCGGCGGCCGAGACGATGGTCAGCAACAGGCCGGAGCAGACCCAGGTGGGGGTCGAGGACACGTGGCGAACGTCCCAGGAGGCTTACTTGACGACCGGGCAGTCGGTTCCCTTGGCGCAATCGTATTGCTCGTAGTCGACGAACTTCCGGTCCTCGACCTTCCAGTGCACGATCTTGCCCAGGGTGTTGCGGTTGGCGTCGAAGTCGCACGACCCCGAGCCGCCCTCGTAGTTGATGGGCTGGCCCGCCTTGATGGCGTTGAGGGCCTTGACCAGGTCGGCGGTGCCGGGGCCCACCTTCAGGCCGCTGGGGTCGTTGACCTTCTTGAGGCCTTCGCGGATTAGCGGCCCCTCGACCACGCTGGCGTCCTCCAGCGGCTGGGCCGCCACGGCCGCCGCCAGCAGCATCGACACCACGCCGTCGTAGGCCTGCGGATCGTAGCCCGAGGGGGTCAGGCCGGTGGCGTCCTGGAACTCCCTGGCGAAGGTCTTGCCCCACTCGGTGGTGTCGGCCACCAGCGGCGAGGTGCCCTCCTGTCCGTTGGCGTCGGCGTTCAGCACGTCGATGGCGGTCCGCCGCCGGAAGGTGTCGCCGGCCACGAAGGGGATCGGCCGGCCGGCCTGGGACCAGGCCCGGGTCAGGGCGATCGAGAAGTTCAGGAACACGGTGTTGAAGATGACGTCGGGCTTGCCGTCGATGGCACCGGTCTCGTCGTTCTTGTCGTTGGTCAGCTTGGCCAGATCAGCGGAGAAGTCGTAGGTGTTGGGGTCGACGGTCGAGTCGAGCCACACGATCTCCACCGTCGGGGCGGAATCGGGGTGCAGCTTGATGGCCGCGTCGCTGATGGCCTTGGAGAGGCTCTGACCGAAGGGTTCCTTGGTGGCGTAGATGGCCACCTTCAGCTTGCCGTCGTCGTTGGTGTCGCCGTTCTTGCCGCGGGCCAGGTGCAGCTGCACCATGACCGGGGCCTGCAGGGCGGTGATCATCGAGACCCGGTGGTTCCAGCCCTCGCGATCGCGCTGGGCGTTCACCGCCTGCACCGCCTTGGGGTCGCCGGGCATGGTGGTGTCGGGCGCGTTCGGGTTGTTGATCGCCGCCGAGGTACAGGCGAAGCAGAGCACCGGCACCTTCAGGCTGTCGGCGTCGTTGGGCGCATAGTTCAGGCCGTTGAGCGCCAGGTCGACCAGGCTGTTGTCGCCGATCAGCGCCTTGGCGCCGTGGTTCTTCACCAGGTCGGTGGCGTTCGTGGTCGCCACCATGGCGTTGCTGGCCGAGTCGCCCACGGCCTGCGTGAACTGCAGGTTCTTGAACCCCGTCTGCTTGAGCGCGGCGTTCATGTCCTTGAACGCAAGATCCGCCGCCGATATCCAGGTCGGGTTCGCGTTCGAGCCGGTCCGATCGATCAAGGTCGCGATGGTGAGGGTCTTGGCCGGTTCGTTATTGCCGGTCTCTTCCCCGCAGCCCATGGTTCCCAGAGTGCTGAGGAACAGCACCCCTGCCAAGCTTCTCATAGTTGTCTCCCTCAGCTGGTTCGCGTTGCCCCCGCGGCAACAGGGTCGAGAACTCGGTAGGAGGGGCTGCCGCCTTTACGACAAAGGTGCCCCTGTAACAATTTCCGGGGCCCCCTCGCACCCACGGAGGGAGTCGCTGGCGGTGCGACACCGACGTAAGTTGTGCCGATCGCGCCCGGGGGGACGTAGTTTGATATAGATAGGCGATGGCGCGACGCTACTTCACCGTGAGCGAAGTGGACCGGCTGGTGCCCCGGCTGGAACGGATCTTCGTGCACGTGTTGCAGCTGCGCGCGGCCATGCGGGGCGAGGAGGAGAAGCTCGAACGAGCGGGCCTGTCGCTGACCCCGGAGGTACTGGCCCGGACCGACGAGACCGACAGCCGGCAGGTCCGGTACAGCAAGGCGATGTTCCGGGGGTTCTACGATGCCCTGGTGGAACGCCTGGCCGAGGTCGAGCAGCTGGGCGGCGAGATCAAGGACGTCGAGACCGGCCTGGTGGACTTCCCGGCGCGCCGCCGCGACCAGGACATCCTCCTGTGCTGGAAGCTGGGCGAACGCCAGGTAGGCTACTGGCACACCCAGGAGGCCGGGTTCCGCGGGCGCCGGCCCCTCGACGACCAGGTGCCTCGCGATCCCGGCCCGCTGGACTGAACGCAAGCGCGAACGCGACCCTCATCCCGGAACGCATTCACAAGATGAACAGGAAACCGCCGTCGAACCCCGAAGGCCTGCGCCGGGCGATCGAGGACCTGCTGCGCGCCTCGGGGTTGGATCCGGCGCGCGACCCCGATCTGCTCGAGACCGCCCAGCGCGTGTCGCAGCTGTGGCAGAGCGAGTTCCTGGCCGGGTACGACATGGACCCGGCGGTGATCCTGGGCGACCCGGTGGTGGGCGAGGCCGACCCGGACGTGGTGGTGGTGGGCGGGCTGCGCTTTCATTCGATGTGCCCGCATCACCTACTGCCGTTCAAGGGGGTGGCCCACGTGGCCTACATCCCCCACGGCAAGCTGGTGGGCTTCGGCCGGCTGGCCGAGCTGGTCGAATGTTTCACCCGCCGGCTGACCCTGCAGGAGCGCGCCACCCACCAGATCGCCGAGGCGCTGTGCACGACCCTGGGCGCGCGCGGGGCCGGCTGCGTGATCGAGGCCGAGCAGCTGTGCCTGGCCCTGCCGGGCGAGCGGCACGACCAGTCCGGCGTGGTGACCAGCGCGTTCGTGGGCGAGATGCGCGAGCGGCCCGACCTGAAGGCGCGGCTGCTGGCCGCCGCCCAGCTGGGCAGCAGTCCGCGCTGACGGCAGCCATGCGCCTGCAGGGGAAGATCGCGGTGGTCACCGGCGCCTCGCGCGGGATTGGCCGGGCCATCGCCCGCAGCTTCGCGCGGCAGGGGGCGATGGTGGCGGGCTGCTCGCTGCGGCCGGCGGACGCGTTCCTGGACGAGCTGCCCGAGGGCGAGCGGCGGGGCAGCTTCCTGCTCCCCTGCGACGTGCGCGACGGGCGCGCGGTGGAGCGATTCCGCGACGAGGTTCTGGCGCGCGCGGGTGCGCCCGACCTGCTGGTGAACAACGCCGGCACGGTGGTCCGCCAGGCCTTCGCGGCTCTGTCCGAAGGGCAGTGGAACGAGGTGCTGGGGGCCAACCTGCACGGGACCTTCCTGGTGACGCGGGCCTTCCTGCCCGACATGCTGGCCCGCGGGGGCGGGCGGATCATCAACCTGTCGTCCATTGCCGGACGCCAGGGAACCCCGATGCTGACCGCCTACTGCGCGGCCAAGCACGGAGTGGTGGGCCTGACCCGGGCGCTGGCCGAGGAGCTGCGCGAGAAGGGCATTCCCGTCAATGCGATCTGCCCCGGCTCGGTGGACACCGACATGCTAAAGATCGGAATGCCAGGCGGCACGGCGAAGATGGCCGCCGCGGACGTGGCTGAGGTGGCGTTGTTCCTGGCGGCTGAATCGCCTCCCGCACTGACGGGAGCGTGCATCGATGTATTCGGCTGATCGTCCCATCGAGGACCCGGAGAGCCTGGCCGCGCTGACCCGCGCGCTGGACCGGCTGCCCCTGTTCCCGTTGCCCAGCGTGGTGCTGCTGCCCAACACCTTCCTGCCCCTGCACATCTTCGAGCCGCGCTACCGGGCCATGACCCGCGACGCTCTGGCGGGCGATCGTCTGATCGCCATGGGCTACCAGCTGGGGCCCGAGCACGACTACGACGGCCCGCCGCCGGTGGCCACGGTGGCGGGGGTGGGCGAGATCGTGCTGGCCCAGAACCTGCCCGACGGCCGCTACAACCTGGTGCTGCGCGGACGCGCGCGCATCCAGATCGAGAGCGAGCTGCCCAGCGACCAGCCCTACCGACTGGTGCACGCGAGCCTGCTGCCCGACGACAAGCCCGCCAGCGTGGTCGAGCTGCTGGACGCCGAGGCCTCGCTGCGCGCGCTGACCATCGGGCTGGCCGAGGCGCTGCCCGAAGGCGGCGAGCTGCTCAAGCAGGTGGTGGCCGCCCAGAGCACGCCCGCCGCCCTGGTGGACGTGGTGGCCTCCACCTTGATCGCCGACCCACGCCTGCGCCAGCAGCTGCTGGAGACGACCGACGTGGCCCGCCGGATCGCCCGCGTCTCGACCGAGGTCGCCGGCATGAGCTCCCGCCTGACGACGCCCGAAGGGCTGAACTGACTTCCGCGCCGCGCCGGTGCGCGGGTGCGGGGATGCCGCGGCTCAGGACTCCAGGCCGCGGCTGTCGGCGCTGCTCCATTGCTGGATGCGGATGCGGTGGTGGACCCAGACGCCGAAGAAGGCGATGAAGATGGACAGCAACGCCCAGCAGGCCTGCGGCGCGCCCTTGCCCACCGCGACCAGCAGGCCGGCGATGGCTGCGGCCGACCAGATCAGCTTCAGATTGAGCATGGCGCGGTAGGCCGCGACGTCCTCGTTGCGGCCGAGGAAGGACTGCGTGCCGATGGCCAGCAGGGCTGCGCCGACGAGGCGGGTGGCGATCGGATCCACCGCGCCCCAGTCCAGCAGGCCCAGGGTGCGCTCGGGTGCGACCAGCAGCGGCAGGCCGACCAGCAGGTCGACGATGAAATGCGCCACGAACCACCTCCGCAATGACGCGGGAATCTCCATGCCCCCAGCCTAACGCGGCCGCGGCGCGTGCGCTCGCCGACCTCGATCGGGGCGGCTAACCTTGATGGCGTGAGCGCCAAGGCCCTGGGAGTGATCGCGCTGCTGGCGCTCGCCGCCACCTGCAAGCAGGAGTCGTCGGACCGCCCCGATCCCGGCATCGTCTCGGACGGCGGGTTCGCGGGGGCGCCCGGGCGCAACGTGATCGGCGACCTGCCCGACGGCTTCTTCGCCGACGTTCGTTACGGCGATGGGCCCAACCCGATCGGCCCGCACCCCATCGGCGGCGGCAGCGGCGGCGCCGACGGCGGCGGGTCCGTGCGCGACGCCGCCCGCACCCCCGACCGCCCGGTCACCGGCGGCTGCAACCTGCTCCGCCAGGACTGCCCCGAGGGCCAGGGCTGCTACCCGGCGTCGACCGGCGGCGGCGCGGTCTGCCGGCCGGCGGGCGCGCTGACCGATCACGCCTCCTGCATCGAGCACGACATCTGCGCCCCCGGCTACCTGTGCGTGGAGGCCTTCGGCGCCGGCGGCGCCCGCCAGTGCGAGAAGATCTGCGATCCGACGGCGACCTACGCCTGCGCCGGCGCCGGCTGCCAGATGTACGGCTCGGGTCCGGCCGGCACCTGCCGCCCGTGAGCCGCGATCATTCCACCAGGGTGGTCCAGCCGTCGGGGTCGGCGATGCGGCCATACTGGATGTCGGTGATCGCCTTGAACAGCTTCTGCGACATCTCGCCGGGCCGGCCGTCGCCGACCACGAACTTCTGACCCTTCCAGCCCAGCTCGCCCACCGGCGAGATCACCGCCGCGGTGCCGGTGCCGAACACCTCCTTCAGCGCGCCCGAGCGCTGCGCGCGCAGCAACTCTTCCACCAGGATGCGGCGTTCGTTGACCGGGTGGCCCCAGCGGCGCAAGAGGGCGATCACGCTCTCGCGGGTCACGCCGCCCAGGATGGTGCCCGACAGGGCCGGCGTGGCGAACTCCTCGCCGATGCGCACGAACAGGTTCATGGTGCCCACCTCTTCCAGGGCGGCGTGCTCGACGGCGTCGGTCCACAGCACCTGGGCAAAGCCCGCCTGCTTGGCGTCCTCGGCGGCCGCCAGGCTGGCGGCGTAGTTGGCGGCGGCCTTGACCGCGCCCAGGCCGCCGGCAGCGGCGCGCACGTAGGTGTCCTCGATGCGGATGCGCACCGGGCCCAGCCCCTCGGCGTAGTAAGCGCCCACCGGCGAGCCGATGATGAAGAAGAGGTAGGTGGTCGCCGGGCGCACGCCCAGGAACGGCTCGGTGGCGAACATGGTGGGCCGCAGGTAGAGAGCGGTCCCGGTCGACGACGGGATCCACTCGCGCTCCAGGCGGCAAAACTCGATGATCGCCTGGCGCCACAGCTCGACGTCGACGGGGGGCATGCACAGGCGCTTGGCTCCGGTGGCCATGCGCGCGGCGTGGCGGTCCAGGCGGAAGATCCGCACCTTGCCGTCGTCGCCGCGAAACGCCTTGAGGCCGTCGAACAGCGCCTGGGCGTAGTGGATGCCGGCGGCCGCGGGTGAGAACGACAGATCGCCGAACGGGACCAGGCGTGGGTTCTTCCAGCCCGAGCCGTCCTCGTAGTCCAGCATGAACATGTGGTCGGTGAAAACGCGCCCGAATTTCAGCTCGCTGTCGGGAGGGTGCGGGCGCGGGTTGCGGGTGCGCTGCACGGGAAACATCGCCGCCATGGGACCTTTATGATGCGCCCGGAGCGGCCCGCGCGCAAAGGTGTGTCAGCGAGCGACTTCTTCCAGCAGCGACAGCGCGTTGACGTAGGCTAGACCCAGCGCCAGGCCGTGTTCCAGCAGGGGTTCCGCCTCGATCAGCTTGCGCGGGAAGAAGCCGGTGCGTTCGAGGTGCGGGTGGGTGGAGAAGACGGCCAGCGGGCCCACCAGGTCCCAGGCCATCACCGCGCCTTCCCAGTCGCCGCCGCGGGCCGCGGCGCGGAAGCGCGGCTGCGGCGTGACCGTCCAGATGGAATCGAAGTCGACGAACGGCAGGCTGGAGTTCACCTCCCACACCACCGCCCGGTCCTTGCCCGAGGTCGACCGCACGTCGATCTCGCGCCACCCGGGCAGCGCACGCCAGCTGCCGGGACGGGCGAAGGCGGCCTGCAGACGTTCGGGCGGCGCC
>JBKPRZ010000187.1:0-5076 GCA_046734815.1 Myxococcota bacterium
GTCGATCTGCTTGGGATAGACAGTCTCGGTCTGGGTGCGCGTCGTCCGCGGCGGGGACGGCGGCACGACCATCGCGGTCAGGAACTTGTATTCGAACGCGCTGGCAGCCGAGCGGCCGAGGAACACGGCACACAGCCCGACCGACAGCAGGTCGATGATCCACAGGTGTTTGCGCAGCAGAGCGTCCACGTCCTCCGGCTATGAGAGCAACCCCGGGGCCAGGCCCCCCTGGAGGATCAGCCAATGTTTTCGGCTAGTTGAACGCCCGCAGGTGGGCTTCCGCTTGCCAATTTGTCACGCCGGGCCCGAAGGGGTCTCCGGGTCGCCCGACTCGGCCGGCTCGGCGGCGGTGGGCTCGTGACCGTCGCCGCGTTCTTCCTCGAGGCGGCGGTAGATCGTGCGGGTGGCGATTCCCAGAAGCTGCGCACACAGGCGCTTGTCGCCCCCGGCGTGAGCCAGGGTGGCGTGGATGACCCGTCGCTCGATCTCGGCCAGCGGCGTGCCGATGGCGATGGTCAGGCTCTTGCCGTCGCCGCCGGGGGCCGCGCCCGAGCGCACCTCGACCGGCAGGTCGTCGAGGTCGATGACGTCGCCCCGGGCCAGCACCACCGCGCGCTCGATGGTGTTCTCCAGCTCGCGCACGTTGCCTGGCCAGTCGTAGCGCACCAGGGCGTCCAGGGCGGCCCGCGACAGGCCCGAGAAGTGACGGCCGTTGCGCTCGCCATACAGGCGCAGGAAATGCTCGGCCAGCAGCGGGATGTCATCGCGTCGCTCGCGCAGCGGTGGCAGCCGCAGGGCGATGACATTGAGACGGTAGTAGAGGTCCTCGCGGAAGCGACCCTCCTTGACCGCCGTCCGCAGGTCCTGGTTCGTCGCTGCCACCAGCCGCAGGTCGACCTTCTGCGTCCGCCCGCCCAGCCGCTCGACCTCCCCTTCCTGCAGCACCCGCAGCAGCTTGACCTGCACGTGGGTCGGGATCTCACCGATCTCGTCGAGGAACAGAGTCCCCTGGTTGGCCTGCAGGAAGCGGCCGTCGTGGCGCTGGACCGCGCCGGTGAAGGCGCCTCGCTCGTAGCCGAACAGCTCGGCCTCGAGGATGGTCTCGGGCAGCGCCGCGCAGTTGACCGGCACGAAGGGCCCGGAGGCGCGCGGCGAGGCCTCGTGGATCGCGCGCGCCAGCAGCTCCTTGCCGGTGCCCGACTCGCCCAGCAGCAGCACCGTCGCCACCGACGGAGCGGCCTGCATGACGGTGTCCATCGTCCGCCGCCAGGTGAGCGACTGGCCGATGAGGCGTTTCTTCTGCTGGGCGGCCAGCTGCTCGCGCAGCGAGCGGTTCTCCTGGACCAGGGTCCGCTTCTCCAGCGCCTTGAGCACCGCCCGCACCACGTGGGCCCGCTTGATCGGCTTGGTGACGAAGTCGTAAGCCCCCTGCTTCATGGCCTCGACCGCGTTCTCGACGGTGCCGTAGGCGGTCATGAGGATGGTCTCGGTCTCCGGAGACACGCTCCGGCTGGCCTTGAGGAGGTCCATGCCCGACATCCCCGGCATCAGCAGGTCCGTCAGCAGCACCGAGACGGGCTCGCGCCGCAAGATCTCCAGCGCCGCTCCGCCCCCGCCGGCGGTCAGCGCGCGCAGCCCCTCACGCTCGAACACCCGCTGCAGCGATTCGACGATTCCCGGCTCGTCGTCCACGACGAGAACCGTCGGTGCGGGGTCCGACCATCGCGAGCGCTCTCCAGGTAGCGGGGTGGTGTCGCTCATGTCCCGTCTCCGCAACGCTCATCAATCCGGATGCCAACCCACGCCGGCGTGAGATCCCCCCGGCTCGTGGGCGGTTCCATGGCTCTTTTCCAGCGTCTGGGTGTCATCAGGGGATGACATCTTGACACGCGCGCAGCGCCAATACCCCCGCTATTGACATTCTGGCAACCGCCCGCCCCTCCGGAATCTTGACACCAGACATCCGTTCCGTACCATACCTTTGTTCAGTTGTGGCTGGCGCCCTCAGGGTTCCAGACCCCCCACGCGATCATCGCCGGCACTTTCCCTTCAAGGAGATCCCATGCGCAAGCTCACCCTGGTCCGCGACGAGGACGAACGCGACCAGCTCACCGATCGGCAGAAGGAGATCCTGGCGTTCATCAACCGATCGATCGGCGAGCGCGGTTATCCCCCCACCCTGCGCGAGATTGGCCGGCAGTTCGGGATCCGCTC
Organism: Myxococcota bacterium; assembly: GCA_046734815.1. GTDB lineage: Bacteria > Myxococcota_A > Polyangia > Fen-1088 > Fen-1088 > CAVYGB01. The sequence goes on from JBKPRZ010000187.1 coordinate 2,215, forward strand.
CACCAACGGCGTGAACGACCACCTGCGGGCGCTGGAGAAGAAGGGGTACCTGCAGCGCGAGGACATGAAGTCGCGGGCGCTGCGGCCGGTGGACGCCGTCGGACAGACCGTGGAGGTGCCGATCCTCGGCCGGGTTGCCGCCGGTCAGCCGTTGCTGGCGGTGCGGAACTACGAGGACACCGTGCGGGTCGACCGCTTCTTCGTCGGCCAGAACAGGGAGGTGTTCGGCCTGCGGGTCAAGGGCGACTCGATGATCGAGGCCGGGATCCTCGACGGCGACTACGTGTTCGTGCGCAAGCAGCTGCAGGCCAACGCCGGCGACATCGTGGTGGCCATGATCGAGGACGAGGCCACCGTCAAACGGTATTACCCCGAAGGCGACAGCATCCGGTTCGAACCGGCCAACGCCAGCCTGCGGCCGATCGTCGTGCGCAAGCGCGACTGGAAGAGCGTCAACCTGCTGGGTGTGGTGATCGGGATCTACCGGAAGATGAATTAGCGCTCGGGCGGAGGGACCAGCAGCTCGCCCCGGCTGACGGTCACCGCCCGGCCGCCCAGCTCGACCCGCTGGCCTCGCAGGACGATGGTCAGGGTGCCGCCGCGGGCCGAGGCCTGGAAGGCGCGCAGCTCGGTCAGTCCCAGGCGGGCGCCCCAGTACGGGCCCAGGGCACAGTGGGCCGAGCCGGTGACCGGATCTTCGGGCACCCCGCTGCGGGGGGCGAAGAACCGCGAGATGAAGTGGTGGGCCGGATCGTCCGAAGCGGCGGTGACGATCAGGCCCCGCACCGGCAGGGTTGCCAGCGCGCGCAGGTCGGGCGTCAGCCCGCGAACGACCGCCGCCGACTCGAGCTCGACCAGATAATCGTCGCGGGTGCGACCGACCCGCACGGTCCGGGCGCCCAGCGCGGTCTCCAGACCGTCAGGGGCAGGGCTGGTGGTGGTCTCCAGGCTGGGGAAGTCGAGCCAGATCAGGTCGCCATCCCGGCGTGCCTTCAAGGTGCCGCTGCGGGTGAAGAACCGGGCCTCGCCCCGCAGTCGTCCCGATTGCCACAGGATGTGGGCGCTGGCCAGGGTGGCGTGGCCGCACAGGTCGACCTCCACCGTCGGCGTGAACCAGCGCAGCCGGTAACCCTCGTCTTCGGGATGAAGGAAGGCAGTCTCCGACAGGTTCATCTCCCGGGCGACGTCCCTCATCCAGCGTTCCTCCGCGGGCCGTTCCATCACGCAGACGGCGGCCGGGTTCCCGGCGAACGGGCGGTCGGTGAAGGCATCTACGATGGAGAAGGGCTGGCTCATGGGTGACGCCACTTTTGCTCATTTGCCCCATCGGGTGCCGGAAAAAGCACCGTGCGCCATGACATCGCAGCGCGGAGTCACGTTCGGCGAGCCCTGCGCTGACCGGGTGTTCGGGGTAGGCTAGCGCTGTGGGAAGCGACGGCAGCAATCCGGAACGGCTCCCGCGCTTTCTGGGCCGCGGGGCCCTGACGTCGTTCTTCATCCACTTCGGGCTGCTGTTCCCGCTGCTGACCATCGCCTTCATCTTCGGGGCCCGGGAAGCGGCCCTGCGCGAGCAGGAGGTGTCGCTGAATTTCGAGGAGGTGAACCCGGCCGACCTGCCGCCGGATCTGCCGCCCATCGAGCCGGCGCCCAAGCGGCCCGAGAAGAAAGAGGCGCTGGCGCTCAAGCCCGAGCCCGAGCCGCCGCCCACACCGGAAAAGCCCCCTCCCCCGCCCGAGCAGCCGCCTCCGCCGGCGCCCCCGCAGCCCAAGCAGGAGAAGCAGCACGAGAAGAGCGTCGACTTCGAGATCGAGAAGGAGAGCGAGCCCGACCCCAACGCCAAGTTCCTGGCCGAGAAGAACAACAAGGTCGAGCAGGAGACGCGCGCCGATCGCACCAACCTCGAGCGCCAGCAGAAGGGTGAGGAGAGCTCGTCTTCGCCCTCCAAGCGTCAGGACCAGGAGGCCGGCGACGAGGAGGACAAGATCGCCAAGCTGGAGGACCGCAAGTCCAAGCTGGGGCGCCGCGCACCCGACGTCACGCCCCATCAGCAGGAGAGCCTGCCCCGCTCGATCGAGACGCCCAAGACGTTGCTGTCGATGCGCGAGACCCCGCAGCGCAAGCACCAGATCAGCCCCGAGACCATCGACAATGCCCTGCCCCGCGATCCCGAGGGCGTCTTGCCCATGCCCGAGGAGAACCTCCAGAGCATGAAGGACGTGCCCGGCCGCGGCTCGGAAGGCCGGCCCAGCTTGCGCCTCTCGGCCAAGCAATACGAATACGTGTTCGGCGACGACGCCGAAGCGGCCGAGCGGTTCGCCCAGAAGGAGAAGTCCAAGAAGCAGGGACGCTTCCAGGCCCGGATGGCCCGGGTGCAGTCGGCGCTGGAGAACTTCATCCCCGAGGTGCGGCCGGGCAACCAGACCGCGCTCAACACCCGGGCTGCCCCCTTTGCCGCCTTCATCGCCCGCATGCACCGGAGCATCCACGAGCTGTGGGGCTTCGGTTTCCTGGAGGAGCTCGAGTCCAAGCCTTCCTCCAGCCCCTTCAACAACCGGACCCTGGTCAGCAAGCTGGAGATCGTGCTCAATGGCGACGGCACCGTCGACAAGGTGACGGTGATCCAGCCTTCGGGCTATCTGCCCTACGACGTCGCCGCCATCGACGTGGTCTACAGCGCCGGGCCCTACCCCGATCCACCGCGCGCCATCCGCTCGCGCAACGGCAAGATCTACGTGCACTGGACCTTCCACCGCGACGAGCGTCAGTGCGCGACCTCGGGCGTGGACTACTACATCCTCGACAACCCGCCCGCGGGCGGCGACATCGGCGAGGACGGCGCCGCCGGGAGCGTCGCGCCCGGCG
>JBKPRZ010000188.1:0-16301 GCA_046734815.1 Myxococcota bacterium
ACGCGGCGTGGCTGGGTCAGGCTTTCGCCCATTGCCCAATATTCCCCACTGCTGCCTCCCGTAGGAGTCTGGGCCGTGTCGCAGTCCCAGTGTGGCTGATCATCCTCTCAGACCAGCTACCCGTCTTTGCCTTGGTGAGCCGTTACCTCACCAACTAGCTGATGGGCCGCGGGTTCGTCTTCCAGTGATAGCTTCCAAGGAGAGGCCATCTTTCCCGATAAGGACCGGAGCCCTCACCGACGTACGCGGTATTAGCCATCCTTTCGGACGGTTGTCCCCCGCTGGAAGGTTGATTACCCACGTGTTACGCACCCGTCCGCCACTTTACTAGAGAGCCGAAGCCCTCATTCTCGTTCGACTTGCATGTGTTAGGCCCGCCGCTAACGTTCGCTCTGAGCCAGGATCAAACTCTCCAGTTAACTTTACGTGGGGTCCTGAACTAGCGACCTCACGATTTGAACTGTCGAGCCCAGGTCCGCTTGCGCGTCCCTGTTTGGCTTCAAGATCCGAACCCCCGAAGGAGCTCGGTGCTCGTAATTCGAAAACTCAAAGTTCTCTAGGGTTGGTTCGAGACCGTCGCCGTTGCCAGCGACGTATCCGAACCGTTCATCTCGGCTTGCTATTCAGCTTTCAGAGACCGACTTCGACGGTTTTTCTCCCGTCGCCTCTTCGGTTTCGGCTAGCCGCCGTCGCCGTCAAGGGCTGGCTAATCTATTCATCGGCGCGCGGAAGTCAACGAAAAATGAAATCTTTTTTTCGACCCCGCCGCGCCCGCCTTCCCCGCCCCGGATCCACCCCTTGTCACGCGCCTCCACGCCCCTGCCACGCGCCCGCGGCCCGCACGCGACCCCTTCCAATCGACCAAATGACCCATCGCGACAGCACGCCTTTCGGCCGGCTGCCGCGTCCCACACTGTCCTTCCCCTGCGCCGCTGGGCCCAGGTTCTCACCTTGCCCACCACCGGAAGCCGCTCCCCTATCGGAGGAGGCGTGCGGCTTCTTTAGCGTGGTACGTGAGAATCAGGTCCGCCCCTGCCCGCCGGATCGACAACAGCGTTTCGAGCATGACCCGCTCGTAGTCGATCCACCCCTTCTCCGCCGCAGCCTTCACCATAGCGTATTCACCAGACACGTTGTAGGCCGCAATCGGTAAATCGAATTCTCTCCTGACCTCCGAGATGACGTCCAGGTAGGCGAGCGCCGGCTTGACCATCACCAGGTCCGCACCCTCCTCCACGTCCAGCGCCACCTCGCGGATGGCCTCGCGCACGTTGGCCGGGTCCATCTGGTAAGTGCGACGGTCGCCGAAGCTGGGCGCGGAATCGACCGCCGCCCGGAACGGGCCGTAATACGCCGATGCATATTTTGCCGCGTAAGACAGCAGGATCACGTTGGGAAAATCGGCCTCGTCCAGCGTCTCGCGCAGAAAGCCGATCATCCCGTCCATCATCCCCGACGGCGCGACGATGTCGACGCCGGCCTGGGCGTATGACAGCGCGGCCCTCCCCAGGTTTTCCAGGGTCGAGTCGTTGTCCACGTCGGCCTGCCGGCTGCTCTTGTCCAGGACGACGCCGCAGTGGCCGTGCGAGGTGTATTCGCAGAAGCAGGCGTCGGCGGCGACCACCAGGTCGGGGACCGCCTTCTTGATGGCGCGGGTGGCGCGCTGGACGGTGCCCTCGGGGTGCCAGGCCTCGCTGCCCACGTCGTCCTTCTTGTCGGGCAGGCCGAACAGCAGCACCGACGGGATCCCCAGCTTGGCGATCTCCTCGGCCTCGCGCCCGACCTGGTCGGCCGACAGGTGATATTGCCCCGGCAGCGACGAGATCTCGCGCTTGACGCCGGTGCCCGGACAGATGAACAGCGGATACATGAGCTGCGCAGGCGACAGGGAGGTCTCGCGCACCATGCGCCGCAGGGACTCGGACCGGCGGGTCCGTCGGGGTCGGCTCTCGGGGAAAGACATGGCGGGATTATACCGGTGTCTCCCGGACCGGCCCGGGAGTTCCCGGCCGCAGCGACGGGGCCCGGGCGGTCAGCGCGCGCGGTGAACCAGCGCCACCGCCTCGATGACCGCGTCGATGTGCGGCGCCTGTGCGACGCCGGGATGGAGGCCGTGCGCCCGGGCCTCGTCGGCGGTGGTCTGTCCGATGACCACCAGCGGGCGGGCGGCCAGCGCAGCGGCACCGTGGGCCTCGACGAAGGCGCGCAGGGCCGAGGGGCTGGCGAAGGTGGCGACGTCGAAGGCGGGCGGCACGGGCAGGTCGCGGCGGGGAACGGTCTGTGAGGCCGGGACCACGTCGACGGTGCAGCCGCGCGCGCGCAGGGCGGCCGGCAGCGCCTCGCGGCCGCCCTGCGCCTGGGGAAACAGCACCCGCGTGCCCGACGGCAGGTCGGCGAAGGCATCGATGAGGCCGTCGGCGCTCTCGAGCTCGGGCTGGCGGGCGACCGAAAATCCGAGGTCGGTCAGGGCGCGGGCGGTCTGGGCGCCCACCGCGGCCACCTGCGGGCAAATCAGCGTGTCGGGCGGGTGGGCGCCGGGCCAGCGCTGGTGCGTGAAGCGGACGGCGTTGGCGCTGGTGAAGACCAGCCACTGGTAATCGGTCAGGTGGGCGAGCGCGGCGTCGAGCGGCGTCCAGTCAGGAGGCGGACCTACTTCTATGGTCGGGTAGTCGAGAACGATCGCCCCCGCGGCGGTCAGGGCGCGGCGCCAGGGCTCGGCCTGCTCCGCCGGTCGCGTGAGCAGCACTCGACAGCCCGCCAGGAGCCCGGAGCCCATCGGGCGATGATAGCGCGGCCGGCGAATGCCCCGAAATGCGTGCGCGTGTTGGGAGCAACCGGAAACCGGCGGTATCGAAGCCCGTCCCGACTACACCTCGAGCGTTATAGTATCGATCGAGCGCTCGCGCGCCGTTCAATGCCAAAACACTTCGTCCTCGACACGAATGTCCTGCTTCACGACCCCCGCGCGGTCCTCCAGTTCGATGACAACGAGGTCGTGATCCCGATCTTCGTCCTCGAGGAGATCGACCAGTTCAAGAAGGAGGCTTCCGAGCGGGGGCGCAACGCGCGCGAGGTGGCGCGCATGCTGGATGGGTTCCGGGTCAACGGCGCCCACCTGGCCGAGGGGGCGCCGCTGCCCAACGGCGGCCAGCTGCGGGTGGCGGCCGGCCAGCGGATGGTGCCGACCACCACCACCCTGCGCGAGAACCAGATCGCCGACCATCTGATCCTGGGCGTGGCCCTGGACGTGCGCGAGAGCCACCCCAAGGACCAGACCATCTTCGTCACCAAGGACGTGAACCTGCGCCTGCGCGCCGACGCCCTGGGCCTGCGGGCGATGGACTACGAGGCCGGGCGCATCGACATCGACGAGCTGTATTCGGGGATGACCGAGGTGACGGTCAGCGGCGCGGAGGTGGATACGTTCTACGCGCAGGGGGCGCTGGCGCTGAACGGGGCCGAGGTGGTCCCCAACCAGTACGTGCTGCTGCGGGACCCGGAGAGCCCATCGCACACCGCCCTGGGCCGCTTCGACGCCGGCGCCGGCAAGGTGATCCCGCTGCGCAAGATGCGCGATGGCGTGTGGGGCATCCGCCCCCGCAACAAGGAGCAGCACTGCGCGCTGGACCTGCTGCTCGCCGACGACGTGAAGCTGGTGACCCTGGTGGGCAAGGCCGGCACCGGCAAGACCATGCTGGCGATCGCCGCCGGCCTGCAGAAGGTGGTCGAGGAGCGGACCTACGCGCGCTTGCTGGTGTCACGCCCGATCTTTCCGCTGGGGCGGGACGTGGGTTACCTGCCCGGCGACCTGGAGCAGAAGCTGAACCCCTGGATGCAGCCGATCTACGACAACGTCGAGTTCCTGATGGGGCTGTCCAAGACCGACACCAAGAACGGGCGCAGCTACCGCGAGCTGATCGACCTCGGCTACATCGAGATCGAGCCGCTGACCTACATCCGCGGCCGGTCGATCCCGAACCAGTACATCATCGTCGACGAGGCCCAGAACCTCACCCCCCACGAGGTGAAGACCATCATCACGCGCGTGGGCGAGTCGACCAAGATCGTGCTGACCGGCGACCCCTACCAGATCGACAACCCCTACGTGGACGCCACCTCCAACGGCCTCACCACCATCGTGCAGAAGTTCAAAGGCCAGGCCATCGCCGGCCACGTCACGTTGACCAAGGGCGAACGCTCGCCCCTGGCCGAGCTGGCCTCGAACGTGCTCTGAGCCCCCCGGCGGCTGGCCGCCTTCAGCCGAAAACCACCCGAATACCGAGCCTCTACTTGCACCGTTCGTAGGCGGGCTTGCCCGCCGGAGAGACACGTGCGATTTCCATGCACGATTCTCCTGGCCCTGTCCCTCTGGGGGGAGAGGGCCCGGGGGAGGGGGCGCGCAGCGCCCTCTTCCCCGTCACTCGTCGTCGCGGAGCTCGACGTTCCAGTACGAGGCGTTGGCCAGATCCAGGAACGGGAGCCACTCGCGGTAGCGGACGCGGTCGCCGGCGGCGCGGAAGGTCGGGGTCCAGCGCGGGCGGGTGGGGACCTTGCGCAGGGTCATGTGCGCTTGCTCGGGGGTGCGGGCGCCCTTGGCCAGGTTGCAGTCGATGCAGCAGCAGACCACGTTCTCCCAGGTGGTGCGGCCGCCCTGCGAGCGCGGAAGCACGTGGTCGAGGTTCAGCTCCGTGCGCGGCAACGCCAGCCCGCAGTACTGGCAGGTGTTGCCGTCGCGCATGTAGATGTTGTGCCGGGAGAAGCGGACCTTGGTCTTGGGGATGCGGTCGTAGATCTGCAGGATGATCACCCGCGGGACGCGGATGGCGCGATCGATGGTGTGAACCAGGTCGTCGCCCACCTCCGCTGACAGGGCCGCCCAGCTCTCGAAGTCGAAGCTGCGGAACTCGCGGTCCACCACCTTGGCCACGCCCAGGTACAGCAGCGAGAAGGCGCGCTTGGCGTTGGTGACGTGGATGGGCTGGAAATGGCGGTTGAGGACCAGGACGGAGCAGTTCAGCATGACGCTCCTTCCCGAGGCCCCATCGGCAGCGGTGGCATCGCCACGGTGTCGCCATGGCCCGCGCCCGGCGGAGCCAGGCGGCTACCCACGCGATGGCCGACCATGTAGGCACTCTGTCGCGAGAGCGCGGGGTTGGCAAGCCGGCCCCTGAGCCGTGACCTGAGGCTGGGCGCAACGGTCACGGGCTTGTGAAAAGACTGGCGTTTCGGTGCGTGGACGGCAACAGAACGCATGAAGTCAGGATGGGCTGCTCGCTTCACCTGGCTGGCCGTGTGATGCATGAGTTTAACAGACCGGGGTGAGGCGTTCAAAACCCCGGGGTACCCAAGCGCGTCTGCGCGCTTGGGGTGGAATACCGGCTAGACTTTCGGGGTTTTGCACACCCAGTCGGCAACGGTGCTGAGCACGGAGGCCCTGTCGGCGCTTGTCGCGTCGATAGTCGGGCTGGCCATAGGCGGCTCGGTGCTGTTGCGCGAGCCGCGACGCGGGACGCACGTCCTGTTTGCCACCTTCGCCTTCAACATCGCGCTGCTCAAGCTGTTCACCTTCCTCCGGGTCTACTTCGTCGCCGACGTGTTCCAGCTGGCCTCCATGTTCATGGCCGTGTCCCTGCCGGCGACGGCCCAGCGCTTCTTCCAGGCCTTCCTGGGTGACGAGGCCGGCCCCCCGCCGCTGTCGCGTTCGACGGTGGTGGGCGCGCTGATCTTCTATCTGGCCTTGACCGCCAGCCACTTCATCAGCCCGGCAGGCCACCCGTTGCACGCGCGCAACTGGTTCGGGGCGGCGTTCGTGGCGTACGTGTTCGCGGGGCTGTATTCGTCGGTGTATTACCTGTACCGCCGTTACCGGGCCACGCCCTCGCGGGTGGAAAAGATCCGCCTGCTTTACCTGGTGATCGGCGGGGTTGCCGCGGTCACGTTTGCGCTGCTGGACCTGATTTTCAGCTCGTGGGGCCCCTCGTTCGCAAACGTGTTCATCACCATTTACCTGTTTTTCCTGTCGCAGACCCTGGTCCGTTACCGGCTGCTGGACCTGAACGAGCTGCTGGGCCGCATGATGGTGCTGGCCACCCTGGTGTTGATCGTCACCATGGTTTACGGCGCGCTGGTAAAATGGGTGCCCGGCGACCGGCACGACCTGTTCTTCTTCAACACCCTGGTGGCGTCGGCGGCCATCCTCATCGTCTTCGATCCGCTGCGCACGCGGGTCGAGAGCGCGTTGACCCGCTGGCTGTTCCAGGAGAAATACGAGCTGTCGCGCCGGGTGGCCAACCTGCGCGCCGACCTGATGAACGTCATCGACGTGCGCGACCTGGTGCCGCGGGTGCTGTCGGCGCTGGAGGACTCGCGCCGGGTCACCCACGCCGCCATCTACATCGTCGATCCCGACGGCTCGGGCTACGAGCTGGCCGGCCACATCGGCCCCCGGCCCGAGGCGCGCATCGACGCGGTCTCGCACCGCACCTTCCTGGACCGGCTGCGCCGGGTGGGCGTCATCTCGATCGAGGGGCTGGAGCGGGAGATGGGCGCTCTGCGGCTGAACCAGAGCGAGGACCGCGAGAACCTGTCGCTGATGATCCGTGCGCTGGAGCTGGTCAACGGGTCGGTGGTGCTGGCCATCGCCGGCGAGGAGCAGCTGCTGGGCATGCTGGTGCTGCGCGACGAGCGGCTGCGCGAGGCGCGCGAGGCCTACTCGTCCGACGAGATCGAGCTGTTCCGGGGGGTGGCGGCGTCGATCGGCGTGACCCTGCAGAACTCGCAGCTGTACGAACGGATGCGCGAGCGCGAGCGTCTGGCGGCGCTGGGGCAGATGGCCGCCGGTCTGGCGCACGAGATCCGCAATCCGCTGGGGTCGATCAAGGGCGCCGCCCAGGTGCTGCAGCCGATCGGTCAGGAGTCCAAGGACAGCGCCATCAAGGAGTTCCTGAACATCATCGTCGAGGAGGTGGACCGTCTGAACAAGATCGTGTCCCAGTTCCTCGACTACGCCCGGCCCTACCGAGGAGACCCGCGGCCGCTGGACATCAACGACGTGGTCCGCAAGACGCTGCAGTTCCTGGAGAACGAGGAGGATGCCCGCAAGGTGGAGATCAGCACCGCGCTGGTCGACGGGCTGCCGCAGGTGCGCGCCGATCCCGAGCAGCTGCGCCAGGTGTTCCTGAACCTGTCGATCAACGCCCTGCAGGCCATGGGTCAGGGAGGCAAGCTGCACGTCTCCACCAGCCTGCGGCGGTCGACCCGCCGGGGGGTGGCGGCGGCGTTCCTGGAGGTGCGCTTCCGCGACACCGGCGCGGGCATCCCCACCAACGACCTCAAGAGCCTGTTCATTCCTTTCTTCACCACCAAGGAGAAGGGGACCGGGCTGGGACTGCCGATCAGCCAGCGCATCATCGAGAACCACGGCGGCACCATCGAGGTGCGCTCGAAGCTGGGGGCCGGGTCCACCTTCACGGTGCTGCTGCCGGTGGAGGCCGACGCGTTCGCCAGCTACGCCGAGAACAAGAAGCGTCCGCCCCCGCTGCCGGTGGAGCGGACCTTGACGCCGCCTCCCACCCTGGACCCCGCCGAATCGGAGCCCATCCGGATCGTTCCTCCCCCCGCCCGGCCGCTGCCTTAGCGGGCCCCGGACGGGCAAAGTGATAGATTTGCGCCGTGGCGGTGGAAGCGGAACCCAAACGAGTCCTGATCGCGGATGACGAGATCAACATCCGGCGTGTGCTGGAGGCGATTCTCAAGCGCGATGGGTACGAGGTGGTCACGGCCGCCAACGGGGAGGAGGCGCTGGCGCGGATGAGCCGCGGCATCCACACCGTGATCACGGATCTCAAGATGCCGGGGCTGGATGGCATGCAGCTGCTGCGCTCGCTGAGCGCCGACCACCCCGATGTGCCGGTGGTGATGATCACCGCGCACGGCTCGGTCGAGAGCGCGGTGGAGGCGGTCAAGCTGGGGGCCTTCGACTACGTCGAGAAGCCGTTCGACCAGGAACAGATCCGCCAGGTGGTGTCCAAGGCGCTGAAGACCCACGCGCTGTCGCGGCGGGACCCCAGCCCCGAGCAGACCGGCACGCGCGGGCGCTTCCGGCTGGTGGGCGACTCGCCCGCCATCCGGTCGGTGTACGCCATCATCGAGAAGGTGGCCAACACGCCCTCGACGGTGCTGATCACCGGCGAGTCAGGCACCGGCAAGGAGCTGATCGCCCGGGCGCTGCACGAGAACTCGTCGCGGCACAACGGCCCCTTCATCAAGATCAACTGCGCCGCCATCCCCAAGACCCTGATGGAGTCCGAGCTGTTCGGCTACGAGAAGGGCGCCTTCACCGGGGCGGTGGGGGCCAAGCCGGGGCGCTTCGAGCTGGCCCACGGCGGGACCCTGTTCCTGGACGAGATCGGCGAGATCCCGGTGGAGATGCAGGTCAAGCTGCTGCGGGTGCTGCAGGAGTCGGAGTTCGAGCGGGTGGGCGGCATCAAGACCATCAAGGTGGACGTGCGGTTGGTGACCGCCACCAACCGCGACCTGGCGGCGGAGCTGGCGGCGGGCGGGTTCCGCGAGGACCTCTACTACCGGCTGAACGTGGTGCCCATCCACCTGCCACCGCTGCGCGAGAGGCACGAGGACATCCCGCTGCTGGTCAGCCACTTCATCGCCAAGTTCAACGATCGGCTGCGCAAGGAGATCACCCACATCGAGCCGGCGGCGGTGGAACGGCTGGTCTCCTACAACTGGCCGGGCAACATCCGCGAGCTGGAGAACGTCATCGAGCGGACCATGCTGTTCTGCGAGGGCTCGGTGATCCGGGTGGCGAACCTGCCCAGCGAGCTGATGGGCGGCGGCGCCGAGGAGCGCGCGCCGGCGGCGGTGGCCCAGACGCCCAGCCAGCCCAACCTGGCGGCCGTCACCATCCCCACGCCGCCGCAGTCCGAGGCGGTGGGCTCGCTGAAGGAGGCGGTCAAGGCCGAGACCGAGCGGGTCGAGCGCGAGCTGATCCAGCGCGCCCTCGACGAGACGGGCGGCAACGTGACCCAGGCCGCCCGCCGCCTGAAGATCTCGCGCAAGAGCCTGCAGACGAAGATGAAGGAGCTGGGCCTGCGCGACAGGGACGACGTGACCGAGACGGATCAGGGGGGGAAGAAGAAGGGCGCGGGGTAGCGCGCAGCGGGGGGGCCCCTCACCCCTCCCTCTCCCCGCTGCCGCGGGGCGAGGGCGAACGATCGCGGGGCGGCGGAGGGTCGTCTCCAGAGTCCGCGGCGTCTCCAGAGGCCGCGGCGTCTCCAGAGTCCGCGACGTCTCCAGAGTCCGCGGCGTCTCCAGAGTCCGCGGCGTCTTCAGAGTCTGCGGCGTCTCCAGAGTTCGCGGCGGCGGCGGGGGGGCTGGTCTTGGCGGCTCGCAGGACCAGGGCGTAGACCTGGCGGCGGGGGAGGCCGGTCTCGGCGGTGAGGATGTCGGTGACGGCGCGGGGGGCGTAGCCGGCGGCGAGGAGGCGGGCGGCGCGGATGCCCAGCTGGGGGTCCTCGGCGGCGGCGGTGTCGTCGGGCTCGGGGGCGCCGGCGACGACCAGGGTGATCTCGCCGAGGGGGCGGTCGGTGGCGTAGCGGGCGGCCAGCTCGCCCAGGGGGGCGCGGATGAATTCTTCGTGGGTCTTGGTCAGCTCGCGGGCGACGCAGGCGGGGCGGTCGGCGCCGAGGACGGCGGCCAGATCGGCCAGCGTCTCGCCTACCCGGTGCGGCGATTCGTAGATCACCAGGGTGGCGGGCAGCTGGGCCACGGCCTGGAAGGCGCTGCGACGGGCGCCGGGCTTGCGCGGCGGAAAGCCGAGGAACAAGAATCGGTCGGTGGGCAGGCCGGATCCGACCAGGGCCGCGAGCACCGCGGACGGCCCCGGGACGGGAACCACTTTCGCGCCGGCCTCGACGGCGGCGTGGATCAGCCGGTACCCGGGGTCCGACACCGCCGGCGTCCCCGCCTCGCTGATCAGCGCCGCGTTTTTCCCGGCGCGCAGCAGATCCACCAGCTCGCGCGCGCGTTCGGTCTCGTTGGCGTCGAAGCACGAGCGCAGGGGCCGGTCCAGCCCGTGCACTTCCAGCAGCCGCCGGGCCGTGCGGGTGTCCTCCGCGAAGATCAGGTCCGCTTCACCCAGCGTGCGCACCGCCCGCGGCGAGAGATCCGCCGGGTTGCCGAGCGTGGACGCGACGACGTACAGGATCCCGGAGGCCTCGGGTCCGCCGACCCCCGCCACGGCTCACGCACCTCCACGCGAGCGGCGTCTCCAGAGCAGCAGCCCCAGCAGCGTCAGAGCGAACGGGCCGATGCCGACACCCGCACGCGCGGCGCCCACGCGGCAGCTGCAGCCCGACTCCGGCGCCGGGGGCGGCAGTTCCTCGGGTGGGGGGGCGGCGGGGTCGCAGCCGGCCGACTCGGCGTAGATGCCCACGTCGTCGATGACCGCCTCCACCACCGGAAGGGCACCCCCCTCGACCTCCTCGGCGATGAAGCGAAAGCGCGCCTCCGAGGCGGTGGCTGCCGCTGGCAGCTTCTCGGACAGGCGCACGATCCGGCGCTGCCAGCCGGTGGACATTCCGGTCAGGCGGTCCACCTCGGTGAAGGCGCCGCCGTCCAGCGAGGCCTCGACCCGCATCGATCCCGAAGGTCCAGGCACCAGCAGCTCCGCCGCGAAATCGCTGGAGACGAAATACACCTGGTACGAAAGGTGGGGCTCGCGCAGGCCCTTGATGCCGAAGGCGGCCGATTCCAGGGTGGTCCTGCCCTCGACGTTGTCCGTGTCCAGCTCGTCGACCGCCAGGCCGGTCACGAAGGCCGAGTTGCCCGAATAGGCCGCGCCTGGTTGCAGGGTGTAGCCGAAGAACTCGAAGCGCTGGGGCGTTCCCAGGGCCCAGCGCCCCTGCGTCTTGGTGTCGGTTCCGTCGGGGTTGACCCGCCAGCCAGCCGGCATGCCGCCGTCGAAGCTCTCGACCTGCTTGGGCTGAAGGCCGATGGCGGTCTCGAAGAAGACCCGCGACGGGCCCTTGGCTCCCGGCGCGCGCACGTCGAGGGTGAACGGACGCGAGCAGGCCGCTCCCGCCGCCACCCGGCCGTCCAGCGACACCACCGCCGACTGCCCGGCGGGCAGCATCCCCGATTGCCCCGGCGTCACCGTCAACACGCCGCCGCCGTCCACCTGCAGGTCAGCCCGGCCGGGCGCGTCGCCGGTGTTGGTGACCTTGATGTTCACCTTGACCGGCTCGCCCGCGCTGACCGCGCCGTCCTTGTTCTTCAGCAGCGGCGACTCGACGATCTCCAGATCGCTCAGCTCGAAAGCGTCGCCGCGGCACGGGCGCAGAAGCTGCGTGCAGACCTTGCCGCGTCCGCCGCCGGCGCCGTTGTAGAAATCGGTCCACAGCCGGCGGCTGTTGTCGATCTGGAAGGCCTCACCGATCAGCTGGCTGGCGGTCTGGCCGGGCGCGCTCACCAGCACCACACCCATGCGCAGGTCCTCGGCCACCGGGTCGCGCTCGGGCTCGCGCGGGCCGTTGGCCCGGATGATGTCGTCGATGGTCAGGTCGATCCGGCTGCCCTTGTATTTGCCCAGCCGCGGGGCCATGGCGGTGATGGGCCGCCCGTCCAGATCCGACATCGCGTCGATCATGAAGAACGGCGGCACCTCGCTGGCCTTGCGCAACCCCATCCCGTACTGATCGAGCATGCCGTAGCGCACGCCCCGTTCCTTGGAGGTGAAGGTGCCGTCGCCGTTGTCCACCCAGGTGTAACCGTCCATGATCGAGCCGTCGGCCTGGACGTTGTTCTTCCAGTGGGCAAACTGCCGCCCCAGCAGCGCTTCGGTCTTGCTCGGGTCGCTGGTGCGCTGCAACCGGAAGTAGACCAGCCAGCGGTGAGCCGCCTCCTGCGCCCAGACCGCGTACAGCCCGTTGTCGGGATCGTCGGCGGCGCCGCGGCCGTAAAGGCCGATGCGCTTCATGTTCAGCACCGTCTGCATCTTGCCGGCCGATCCATAATCCTTCGTGTGGTCGGACAGCGGGATGCCCAGGCCGCGGATGTCGTTCTTGGCCAGCAGCTGGTAGGCCAGCGAATTGAGCGAGGCCCGGTCGCTGAAGGACAGGAACACCGCCACCTGGTCGTAGTCGTCGCCGAAGGCCTGGATGAACTTCGCGGTGATGTTGGGAAGGTTCGCGCCCTGGATGCCGAAGCCACCTGTCATGGCGGTCGCCGTGGTCTCGTCGCCCTCGAGCAGCGCGACGCTTCCCACCACCGTGAACCCGCCGTGCAGCGGGGCGGGCGTGCGCGTCTCGGCGCGGTTGATGTCACCGGCCCTGCCGGTGGCGGGCGCCGGCCCGCCCCGATTCAGCAGCGCGCGGCTGGCGGCCCGGGCGGCGACCAGGTCGAAATCGACAGCGTCGCTGTGTTCCCCCCAGACGTCCACCGCGTGGGCCGGCAGCGTGCCGCGACCGCTCAGCGCGAAGCGATCATTTCCCAGTGGTCGGGCCGCCAGCAGCACCGGAACCGCCACCGCGGCCAGTCGCGCTAAACGGGACCGGCCTCGGCCCATCGGATGTCTTAAACTACTCTTGATAAGCACGTCGGGTGGCCTGGTGGTGGCGTGAGACATCCCCCTGTCCTGTTCGCGTGGGGACGGTCCCGGTTCTAACGCTGGAAACCAGGGACTTCCCGGCGGGCGCCTTGCTATGATTCGCGTGCATGGATCTGCTCGACGATCCTTCCGAACCTCCCAAAGCAGGCGGGCCTGCCTTGGGGTCGTCCCCCCCCGCTGCCAGGGAGCTGCCAATGCGTCGTTTCCGTAAGATCATCATTCTCCTCGGTGCCGCCGTGATGGCGCTGGTCCTGTCGGTACGCCACCGAGGAGATGACCTGCAGCTCGAGGCGAACGCTCCCCTTCGCGCGGCGGTGCGGCAGGCGGCTGCGTACGACCTCTCACAGGTCCAGATCATCACCAAGACGCTCTTTTACGTCAGGGAGAACTACTTCGACAAATCGCGCTTCGACCATAAGCGGATGCTGGTCGGGGCCCTGGACTTCCTGCAGCGCGACGTCCCCGAGATCCTGATCGATCGATATCCGGAACGGGACCCCAAGCAGGTGAAGGTGCGTGTGGGCGGACAGGAGCACACCTTCGACATCGAGCACGTCGACTCGCCCTGGACCATGCGCACCAAGCTCCAGGAGATCTTCAAGTTCGTGCAGCCGAACTTGCAGCCGGTGGCGCCCAAGGACGAGGCGCGACGCCTGATGGAGGTCGAGATCGCCGCTGCCAACGGCATGCTGTACACGCTGGATCCACACTCGGTCCTGCTGGACGTCGAGAGCTTCAAGGAGATGCGGACGCAGACCCAGGGCAAGTTCGGCGGCCTGGGCATCGTCATCGGCATGGACGCCAAGGGCCGCATCATCGTCAAGAAGCCGATGCCCGAGACCCCGGCCAGCAAGGCGGGGATCAAGGCCAAGGACCACATCGCCCGCATCAACAACGAGTCGACGGTGAACATGACCCTGACCGAGGCGGTCGAACGCCTGCGCGGGGACGTGGGCTCGCCGGTCGACGTGTACATCGAACGGGCCGGCGTGGAGGGGACCCGCAAGTACACCATCGTGCGCGACTCGATCCGGCCGCCGGCCATCGATCCGCCGCCGCGGGTGCTGTCCAGCGCGGCCACGCCCGGCAACCCCGCCGCCAAGATCGGTTACTTCCGCATCGTGAACTTCAGCGCCAACACCGAACGCGACCTGATGGAGGCGCTGTCGATGTTCGAGCGCGAGAAGGTCAAGGGGATCATCATGGATCTCCGAGGCAACCCGGGCGGCCTGTACGACCAGGCCCAGAAGGTGGCCGACGCCTTCATCGATTCGGGCGTTCTGGTGTCCATGGTCGGCGTGGGCGGCTCGCAGCGCAAGGACGAGCACGCCACCCGCGGCGGCAGCACCAAGCTGCCCATCGCCGTGCTGGTGAACCAGGGCTCGGCCAGCGCGTCCGAGATCGTGGCCGGCGCGGTCAAGAACCTGGACCGCGGCGTCATCATCGGCGAGACCACCTTCGGCAAGGGGTCGGTGCAGATGCTGTTCGACATCGCCTCGCCGGTGCCCGCCGCCCAGAAGGGCAACGATGACGACCGGCTGGGCCTGAAGCTGACCACCGCGCAGTACCTGACCCCCGGCGACCTGTCGATCCAGGGCGTGGGCGTTACGCCGGACATCGAGCTGGTGCAGCTGCGCGTGCAGAAGATCGACGACCAGATGGTGGTCAAGCTGCAAAAGTCGTCGCGCCGGCGCCAGGAGTCGGACTACGAGTGGCACCTGGACAACCCGGCGGCGCGCCGCGGGGCCAAGCCGTCCGAGGTGGTCTCTTACCTGTACGTGCCGCCTCCGGGCAGCGAGAAGCGCGAGCAGGCTGCCCCCCACGACGACGACGACGACGAGGGCGGCGCCATCCCCGACGAGGACGACGACGAGGCGTCGGAGGACAACCTGGTCGACTTCCCCATGGAGTTCGCGCGCGACCTGCTGGCCCAGGCCAAGTCCCCGCGCCGCCGTGACGTCCTCACCCAGTCCAAGGCCTTCTTCGACAAGGCGCGGGCCGACGAGGACAAGCGGGTGAGCGGCGCTCTGGAGAAGCTGAGCGTGGACTGGAACCCCGGTCCCGCCAGCCCGAACGCGGGCCAGGTGCAGGTCAACCTGGCCGTGCTGGGCGGCGACAGCAAGGTCGCCGCCGGCAACACCGTGAAGATCCGGGGGACCGTGCGCAATGTGGGCAGCACCACCTTGCACCGGGTGCACGCGTTGCTGAAGACCGAGAACCCGGCCCTCGACGAGAACGAGATGGTCTTCGGCAAGCTGGCGCCGGGTGAAAGCAAGAACTACGACCTGACGGTCAAGGTCCCCAAGAATGCCTTCACCCGCACCGACATCATCCGGGCCAGCGTCTTCGCGCAGGGACCGCTGAAGGCCAACACGCCCGAGCTGACCTTCAACATCGAAGGCAAGGCCCGGCCGGCCTTCGCCTACTCGTACCAGACCGTCGACGACGTCAAGGGCAACCAGGACGGGCGCGTGCAGATCGGCGAGAAGGTGCGGCTGCTGGTCAAGGTGAAGAACATCGGCGCGGGCGCGGCGGTCAAGACCGAGGCCATCCTGCGCAACCAGCCGGGCCAGGAAGGCATCCTGATCAGCGCCGGCCGCTTCGAGGCCAAGGAGCTGGCCCCGGGCGCGTCCAAGAACTTCTCCTTCGTCTACGAGGTCGGTCCCGACTTCCACGGCGAGGACTACCAGCTGGAGCTGATGGTCGGTGACTCGGTGCTGGGCGAATCGGTGGCCGACAAGATCAAGGTCCGGGTGGCCGGCACCTCCACGCCGGTCGAGTCGAGCAGCGGCACGGTCACCGCGACCCACGCCGACACCGTGCTGCGCGAGTCGCCGGCGTCCGACGCGCTGGTGGTCGGGCGGGCGGCTTCGGGCGCCGGCTTCAAGGTGACGGGCAAGGCGGGCAACTTCCTGCGCATCGAGGCCGAGCAGGGCCGTCCGGCGTTCGTCGCCAGCGCCGACGTCCGCACGGGCGGCACCGCGCGGCTGACCTATCAGCCGGCCTGGATGGTGACTCCGCCGACTCTGGCCCTGAACGCGCCGACGGTGGTCAACGGCCCGGCGGTGACCTTGAAGGGTGTGGCCACCGACGACACCCAGGTCAAGGACCTGTTCGTGCGGGTCTACAACCCTTCGTCGAAGCTGCCGGCCAAGAAGGTCTTCTACATGTCCAACCGCGGGGAGAAGACCCGGCTGTCCTTCCAGACCGACGTGCCCCTGTGGCCGGGCAGCAACTTCATCCAGGTGTTCGCCCGCGAGACCAACGAGGTCCAGAGCATGGCCACCTTGATCGTCCTCGAGAAGCAGGGCCTGCCCAGCCTGGTCCAGCGTGATGTGAACGCGCCGGGCGCCGAACCGCCCCCTCCGGTGCCGCCGCAGCTGCGCCGCAAGGGGCCCACCAGCGCGACCGCGCGCTGACCCCGGCCGGGACCGAAAAAGAGACCGGGAAAAAAAATCCCACCCGCACGCAACTCGCGGCGGGTGGGGACCGATAACGGGGCATACGCAAGGAGCGTTGCGATATGTCCGACATCGGCCCAGTGGGGTCCGCCAGCCCCCTCATCATCTCTTCTGGCGCGGACAACATCTCGGATCCGCAGCACCTGCTGCTGGATAAAGACCAGAAGACCGACGGCGACAAGCACGCCTCGGTCGATGGCGTGGACAACGTGTCCGAT
>JBKPRZ010000189.1:0-9548 GCA_046734815.1 Myxococcota bacterium
CGCCCGCTGGCAGGACCAGCCCCTGGACGACGCCTACTCCTTCTACGATGCCGCCGCCATCGCCGCGCTGGCTCTGCAGCGGGCGGTGGTGCAAGACAGGGCCATCCCCTCCGGCGACGGTCTGGGCACCCACATCCAGAAGGTCACGCATTCGGGCGGCGAGCCGGTGAGCTGGAACCAGCTGGACCGGGGCCTGGGTCTGCTGGCCGACGGCGTGGAGGTCGCCTACCAGCCCCTCTCGGGCATGCTGGAGTTCGACACCACCGGCCAGACCCCGCTCAGCTCCACCAACTGGTGGACCATCGGCCCCGACGGCTTCCACGACATCGAGAAGATGAGCGACTGCCGCTGACGGACACTGTTGCTAGCCTGGCTTCTCGGCGTGTTCTTTGCCGTCGTAGCGGAGGAGCTTTGGCTTGCCTTCCAGGACCGTGCGCAGGTTGACCGGGCGGCGCCAGACCCGTTCCAGGGCGGTGAGGGTGGCGCGGGCGTGGTCGTCGTGCAGGTCGCCGCCCTCGTGGCGGTGGAACAGCAGCAGCTCGCCGCGGTTGTCGTGGTTGGCGTCCTCCACCACGATGAACGGCTCGCCGAAGTTGGTCAGCTGGAACAGCAGCTTGTTGCGGATCTTCTGGAATTCGCGCGAATCGATCTCGTAGTTGCCGCTGCGTTCGTTCAGCGAGAAGGAGAAGAACTGGTTCTCGCGGCAGAACTCCTCGGTGAAGAACTCGTCGATGAAGGTGACGTCGTTGTACAGGCGCCGCACCTCGAAGATCTTCTGCCGCCCCAGCCCCAGCCGCTTGTCCCAGTTGCGACGGACCTCGTAGTCGTCGCACTCGTTCCATTCCTTGCCGAAGCGTCCCTTGTCCCAGCGCTCCTCGATGTGACGGAGCAGCGAGATCCCGACCTTGTAGGGGTTGAACTGCCCCGGCGCGGTCGACAGCACGCCGGCGTTGTGGTCGGCGTAGTCGATGATCTCGGACGCCTTCAGCGCCTTCTCGGTCATGATCTTGCTGTGCCAGTAGGCGGCCCAGCCCTCGTTGAGGATCTTGGTCTGGCGCTGGGGGGCGAAGTAATAGGCCTCCGCCCGCACGATCTCCAGGATGTCGCGCTCCCAGGTCTCCAGCGGGGCGTGCATCAGCAGGAACAGCAACACGTCCCGCTCGGGCTCGGCCGGGAACCGCTTGGGCCGGTCCCGCTCGCGGTCCAGCTTGCGCCGCTGCTCGGCCACGTAGTCGGGCGGGTTGATGAAACCCTCCATGTAGTCCTTGGCCCGCAGCCGGGGGATCTCCTTGGTGGGCTCCTGCACACCATCGCGGCTGGTGTCGGCCGGCTTCTCGGGCGGCCGCCGCACGATGAACGGCGACATCGGATCGATCAGGTTCTCCAGGCAGAGGCAGGAATCGATGAAGCCTTCCACCTTTTCCAGACCCAGCCGTTCGATGTGGCGGCGCACGCGGGTGGCGTGGTTCGCCATGGTGTCGATCATCTTCCGGTTGGTCTTGGAGAAGAAGTAGTTGTTCTTGAAGAAGTCCACGTGCCCCAGCACGTGGGCGATGACCATCTTCTGGTCGACCAGCGAGTTGCCTTCCAGCAGGTAGGCGTAGGCCGGGTTGTTGTTGATGACCATCTCGTAGATGTGCGAGAGGCCGTAGACGTGGCTCTTGGTCAGGTGCTCGAAGTCCATCCCGAAGCGCCAGTGCGGGTAGCGCACGGGAAAGCCGCCGAAGGCCGCCACCTCCTGCATCCGCCGGTAGTCGAGGATCTCGAAGTGGCAGTCCCAGAAATCCAGGCCATAGGCCCGGGCGAAGCCCTCGATCTCCCGCTGGATGTCGTGCAGGTATGCGGGCAGGGCGGAGGACATCGCGCGGTTCACTTGCCCTTGCCCAGGAAGGTCCGGATCGCCTCCATGATCCCCTCCTTGTTCTTGATCTCCGAGGAGAGCACGTTCTCGTCATCCTCGAAGTGATCGTTGAGGTCCTTGAGGAACTGGCCCGAGCCGTAGGGGCTCTCGACCTGGCCGTAACTGAACAGGTTCACCTTGGGCAAGATGTCGTTCTTCAGAAGCTCGATGCACAGCACGGTGTCGTCCACCGACCAGTTGTCGCCGTCGGAGAAGTGAAAGGGGTAGATGTTCCACTCGCTGGGCGGAAAGTCGTTCTC
Organism: Myxococcota bacterium; assembly: GCA_046734815.1. GTDB lineage: Bacteria > Myxococcota_A > Polyangia > Fen-1088 > Fen-1088 > CAVYGB01. Next base: position 2,161 of record JBKPRZ010000189.1, read on the forward strand.
GATCATCTTGGCGCACAGCTTGTACGCGCTGGAGATCATGGTGCCGCCCGACTCGCGCGTGCGGAAGAAGGTGTCGCGGTCCACCTCCTTGGCCACGGCGTCGTGGATGATGTAGCGCGATTCCAGCCCCTTGTATTGCGAGCGCAGCCAGGTGTCGATCCAGAAGGAGGTGATGCGCACGATCTCCTTCTGCTCGTCGCCCATCGACCCGGACACGTCCATGATGAAGATCATCACGGCGTTGGACTGGGGCAGCGGGGTGGTGCGCCAGGACCGGTAACGGCGGTCCTCGCGCACCGGCACGATCATCGGCCGTTCCGGGTTGTATTGCCCGGTCATGATCTGCCGGCGCAGGGCCTGGCGGAAGGTGCGCTTGAAGTGGCGCAACGATTCGGGACCGGTGCGGCGGATGCCGACGTAACGGTCCTTGTGGGTGATGATCCGTTCCTTGCCCTTGGGCTCGATGCGCGGCAGCTGCAGCTCTTCGCCCAGGATCTGGGCCAGCTCGTCCAGCGACAGCTCGACCTCCAGGGCGTGTTCGCCCGGATCGGAGCCGGCCTTGCCCGATCCCTCCTCGTCGCCCTCCCCGCTGCCGATGGCGTCGCCCACCTGCCCGGGCCCCTGCCCGATCCCGCCCTTCTGCCCGCCCCCGAAGCGGAAGCGGGGCAGGTTGATCTGCGGCAGCGGGATCGAGACCAGGTCCTTGCCCTTGCGCCCGATCAGCTCGCCGTTCGAGATGTACTTCTTGAGGTTCTGCTTGATCTTGCCGCGGACGATGTCGCGGAAGCGTCGATGATCGGGATCGATTCGCAGAGCCATCCAAATAATCCGGGTCAGATCACCAGATCGATGAAACGTTCACTCCTGGGATCGTAGACGCCCAGACGCCGGCCCTGCCGCTTGGCAGCCAGGCCGGCGTCCAGCACACCCAGGGCGCGGGTCAGCACCGCCATCGGGTCGGCGGTCTCCAGGTCCTGCATCAGCTTGATCAGCAGGTTGGCGGCGGTGCCGTTGACCTCGACGTGGACCGGGCCGGTTCGTGGATCCATGCGCCCTTCTAATCCTTGGCGTCGCCGCGGGCGAAGATGCTGGCCACGAAGTTCAGCACGTCGGTCGCGCAGATCTCGCAGTACTGGTAGTTGCGGATCATGCGGTTCTTGACCACGTCGATCTTCTCCTGGGTGTCGCGGTCGATCACCGCCGACACCAGGCTGGTCAGCTTGATCGAGTCCTTCTGGTCCTCGAACAGCTTCAGCTCCAGCGCCTTCTGCAACCGTTCGTTGGTGCGGAAGTCGAAGTGCCGGCCCTCGACCGCCAGCGCGCCGATGTAATTCATGATCTCGCGCCGGAACTCGTCCTTGCGGCTGTCGGGGATGTCGATCTTCTCCTCGATCGACCGCATCAGGCGCTCGTCCGGCTCCTCGTCCTGGCCGGTGTAGCGGTTCTTGACCCGCTCTTTCTGGGTATAGGCCTTGATGTTGTCGATGTAGTTCGCGCAGAGCTTGGCAATTGCCTCTTCGTCGGCGCTGATGGCCCGCTGGACCTCGTTCTTGACGATGTCCTCGTACTCCTGCTTCACCAGCCCCAGCAGCATGGCGTATTGCTTGCGCTGCTCTTCATTGGTGATCAGCGAGTGGTGGCGCAGGCCCGACTCCAGCTCGTTCATCACCATGAACGGGTTGACGCAGCCCTCGCCGCGGTCGCTGACCAGGGCGTTGGAGATCTTGTCCTGCACGTAGCGGGGCGAGATCCCGTCCATGCCCTCGCGGGTGGCCTCCTTGCGCAGCTCCTTGATGTTGTCCTGGGTGAAGCCGGGCAAGGTCTTGCCGTCGTAAAGCTTCATCTTCTGCACCAGGGTCAGCTGGTGCTTCTTGGGGTCCTCCAGGCGGGTCAGCACCGCCCACATGGCCGCCGTCTCCAAGGTATGCGGGGCGATGTGTTTTCCCCGGACCTTGGCGGTGTTGTAGTCCTTCTCGTAAATCTTGCGCTCCTCGGAGATGCGCGTGATGTACGGGATGTCGATCTTCACCGTCCGGTCGCGGAGCGCCTCCATGAACTCGTTGGAGAGCAGCTTCTTGTACTCCGCCTCGTTGGTGTGGCCCAGGATCACCTCGTCGATGTCGGTCTGGGCGAACTTCTTGGGCTTGATCTTGTGCTCCTGCGAGGCGCCCAGCAGGTCGTAGAGGAAGGCCACGTCCAGCTTCAGCACCTCGATGAACTCGATCACGCCCCGGTTGGCGATGTTGAACTCGCCGTCGAAGTTGAAGGCCCGCGGGTCGCTGTCCGAACCGAACTCGGCGATCTTGCGGTAGTTGATGTCGCCGGTCAGCTCGGTCGAATCCTGGTTCTTCTCGTCCTTGGGCTGGAAGGTGCCGATGCCCACCCGGTCCTGCTCCGACAGCAGCAGCCGGCGCACCCGGATCTGGCCGATCACCTTGGTCCAGTCGCCCTTGAAGTGGGTCAGGAGCTCGCGGAACACCAGCCGGCAGGCCGGATCCAGGTCGCCGTCCACCTGCACGCGCCGGTGCTCGGGGGTGTTGATGCCCATCTCGACCAGGGCCTTTTCCCGCCAGTCGGGCGGGATCAGGCGCAGCGGCTCCTCGTGCATGGGGCAGCGGAAGACGTCGTGGCCGCCCGAGATGTGCTGCAGCTCCTTGGGCAAGATCCAGTCGTAGGTGTAAAGGGCGCCCTCGGGGGTGCGGGAGTACTCCTCCAGACCGCGCTTGAGCAGCCGGGCGATGGTGCTCTTGCTGCTGCCCACCGGCCCGTGCAGCAGGATCACGCGCCTCTCGGTGCCGTAGCGCTCGGCGGCGCTCTTGAACACGTTCACCAGCCGCATCAACGGGATGTCGAGCCCGAAGATGGCGTCACGACCCCGGTGCTGCTCGTCCTTGAAGAAGTTGTAGCGAACCAGGCGCTTCTTGTTGTCGATGTACTCCTCTTGCCCGTAAGAGAGGATCATGTCGTAGACCCGCTGATAAGCGGTGCGAGCCACGGCCGGGTTCTTGCGGACGACGTCGAGGTACTCCTCCAACGTCCCGGTCCAGTGCAGCTCGGCGAACTCTTTGAGGTTTTGTAGGCTACCGATCTTTTCGATCAGGGATGATGACGGCGGTGCGGATGTGGCCATGCGTTCTCCTTCCCCGCGCAACCCGGGGTCGGTGTTTCCAGGGTCCCCCCAGCGACTTTTCCGCCAGAGGCGGTCGCACGGAACGCGACCAGCGCGAGCGGCACTGCAACGACAGTCTAGCTCAATGAAGCGGGATGTCCGCTTTGTGATCGCGAATCACGTCCCCGCCCGGCCCGACATCACGCCTCCGACACCGCCGCCCGCCCCGACACCACCTCCGGCCACCACGCCGCCCGGCCCGATCGACCCCTCCAGTATGGGATCGGCGGTCAACGTTTGCGAGTGGTCGACAGCGCCCGGCCACCGCGCTGGTACTTGACGACCGCGGCGTCGTGCTCGGCCCTGGTGGTCGAGAAGTGGTGCGAGCCGCCCTCGCCGGTCGCCACGTAAAAGAGGTACGGGGACCCGTCTGGCTTCATGGCCGCGGCCAGCGAGGCGCGGCCGGGGTTGGCGATGGGTCCGGGAGGCAGCCCCTGGATCTCGTACGTGCTGTACTCGTTGCCCGGGTCGTGCAGGTGGATGGACTGGATGTTGTTGCCCTTGAACTGGCGGCAGGCCTCGGAGATGCGGCCCAGGTACAGGGGCGCGACCGTGCAGCCATAGATGATGGTGGGGTCCATCTGCAGCCGGTGGGACGGGAACGACGGCAAGGTCAGGCGGTTGACGGCGACCTGCGCGATGCGGGGCCGCTCGTCGGCCCGGCCGGTCTCCTTCTCGACGATCGAGGCCAGGATCACGATCTGCCGGTCGTCGAAGTTGAGGCGGCGGCGCAGGTCCTCGAGCCCCTGCGCGTGCGTGGCGCGTAGCTCCTCGAACACCTGCTTGTGGCGGCGGACCAGGGCGATCGCGACGTCCTGGGCGCTGGTGTTGGGCCGCAGCCGGTAGGTGTCGGGGAAGAGGTAGCCCTCCAGCGACTGGAACGGCGACAGATCCAGGCTGCGTACCAGGGCGGGGTTGATCGCGGCGGCGATGAACTCGGCCTTCCGCGTCACGCCGGCGGACTCGAGGATGTCGGCGATCTCGACGAAATTTTTGCCTTCGGGGATGGTGACCGTGACCAGCTTGTCAGCGGCCCCTTTCATCAAGGTGTCGACCAGCTCCTTGGGGGTCGTCGGCGCCCTGACCACGTAGTTGCCGGTCCGGATGCGCCCCGCCGCCCCGCGCTGGGCGGTGTACAGCCGGAAGAGCGAGGGGCTCTGGATCAGCTTCGCCTTCTGCAGCAGCTCGGACACGTCCTGGGCGGTGGCGCCCTTGGGGATGTTGATCTGGACGTTGCCCTCGGCCGAGCCGTCGCTGCGGTCGGGATAGCTCCAGATCAGGTAGAGGATGATGCTGAACGTCGCCACGCCGGCGAACATCGTCCCCAGGAAGACCCAGAGGGCGCGGCGCATGTCGGATCTCATGGTTGCCTCCGGCGGGCGTCGAGCCACCGCTGCAAGATGACCGCGGCCGCCACCTTGTCGACCACCTGCCGCCGCCGCTTGCGGGACAGGTCGGCCGCCAGCAACACCTCCTCCGCCTCCACGGTCGAGAAGCTCTCGTCGATCAGGTCCACCGGCAGCGGGGCCAGGTGGGCGGCCAGGCGGTCGCGGAAGGCGCGCACGCGCTTGGCCTCGCCGCTGTCGTTGCCCTCGGGATCGAGCGGCAGGCCCAGCACCACCTGGTCGGCGCCGACGGCCCGCGCCAATTCGGAGATGGCGTCGAGGTCGCGCTGCCCGCCGTGGCGGGGCAACGTGGCGTGGGGCTGGGCGGTCAACCCCAGCCCGTCGGATACGGCGATGCCAATCCGCCGCGACCCGAGGTCGATGCCCACGGCCCTTGTCATCTGAAAGGGGCAACATATCGCCCCCCCGCGCACAACGCCACCCCCAGGACAGGGACTATTATGCCCCCATGTCAGACGCTCCCAAGCCGCCGGTGGGCGGCCAGCAGATCCAGATCGACGTCGACGAGGCCACGGCGCAGGGCATGTATTGCAACCTCGTGCTGATCAATCACACCGACGCGGAGTTCATCCTGGACTTCGCCTTCCTGCAGCCCTCCGCCCCCCAGGCCCGCGTCCGGGCGCGCATCCTCTCGTCTCCGCGTCACACCAGGCGCCTGCTGCGCGCCCTGGAGACCAACCTGGCCCGCTACGAAGAACGCTTCGGCAAGATCGAGGAGCCGCTGACCCCCGACCCCCTGGTCGTGAGCTAGCCGGCTACGGCACCACCTGGACCGTCGCCCGGAACCCGTTCTGGATGAGCCAGAACCGGTTCGGCCTCCACGCTCCCTGGGGCTGCGGCAGCGTGACCTGGACGGCGCGGACCGGGTCCTCCTGGCCGACATAGTCGTCCGGGGCCTCCAGGATCTCGGCGATTCGCCGCAGGCACAGCGGCCGCGTCTCGGCCAGGACCGTGAAGCGGCGTTGCGCTTCGTCGAAGACGAACCCCGAGTCGGCGTACTGGACGTGTTCGAGGCCGAACGCCTCCAGCATCACCGCGCGGTACAGACGATGACCCTCCGGCGTGAAGTCCACGTCACCGACGCGCGGGTACGAGTCCACGAGCCCAGGGACATCGGCGGGCGCGTCACCCGTGGCCGCGGGCTGGTCGACGATGGTCAACACGCCACGCGCGCGCAGGGCGGCCAGAGCCGCCTTCAGCTGGTCGATCGAGGCAGCTGGCTCGGCCCCGCCCTCGGCCAGCTTCCCGGCGTAGGCGACGAATCTGTCCGGCGGCAGGTCGGGCCAGTAGCCAGCGGCGGCCAGCAGGGAATATTCGGCGGCCGACAGCCCGTGACGGGCACGTGCGTGTTCGATCTGTCGAGGGTACTTGCTGTTCATGGGCGCGCGGCGGAGCGCGCAGGCCGCGCGGTCAGCCGGCGGCGGGGGCGGGGGTGGGGTCGTCGGCGAGGTCGACGGGGAGGATCACGCGCACGCGGCTGCCCTCGCCGGGCCAGCTGGTAAAGTCGATGCTGCCGCCGTGGGCGGCGATGATCTCGCGCGAGATCGCCAGACCCAGGCCCGAGCCCTCGTCGGCGGGCTTGGTGCTGAAGAAGGGGTCGAAGACCCGGCGGGCCAGCTCGGGGGACAGACCCTCGCCGGTGTCCTCCACGTCGGCCACGGCGCTGCAGCTGGCGGCGCGGATGCGCACGCGGATCTGCTGGGGGCGGGCGGCGGAGCGGGACAGGGCCTGGGCGGCGTTGACCAGCAGGTTGACGAACACCTGGGTCAGCCGGGAGCTGTCGCCCATCACCACCGGCGCCGACTGGTAGTCGCGCACCAGGGTGGCCTCGCCGGTGATCCGGTGGGCGGTCATGCGGATGGCCGACTCGATCGCCATCTTCAGGGGGAAGCGCTCGCGGCGGGCCTCGGGCTTGCGGCCCATGTCGCCCAGGTCCCGGGTCAGGGCCACGATCCGATCCAGGCCCGCACGCGCCTCGTCGGCGGCCTTCTCGAAGTCGCCCAGCTCGTTCAGCAGGGTCTCGCACAGGGCGCTGGCGGGCGCGGGCAGCTCGCTGGCGCGCAGCGACTGCACGTGGCCGCCCATCTCGCTGGCGGTGCGGGTGGCCAGCTCCATGTTGCCCAGAACGTAGGTCAGCGGGTTCTTCAGCTCGTGGGCCACGCTGGCCACCATCGTGCCCATGGCCATCAGCGCCTGGCTGTGCTCGACCTGCTTCTGCTTGGCCTCGATGCCATCCAGCTCGCGCTTGAGGTCGGCGGCGCGGAAGGGCTTGCGCAGGAAACCGTCGGCGTCGATGGCCGCGGCCTTGGGGCTGGCGTCAGCGGACATCACCAGCACCGGGATGCCGGCCAGGCGCGGGTTCGAACGCTGGCGCAGGCGAAACTCCCAGCCGTCCATCACCGGCAACATGAGATCCAGCAGGATCACGTGCGGCAGCGGAGCGCTGGCGGACAGCAGCTCGAGCGCGTGCTGGCCGTTGTCGCAGCAGAGGACGGTGTACCCGCTGTCGGTCAACAGCTCGTTGAGCGCCCGGCGGATCGCCGGCTCGTCCTCGATGATGAGGACGCGGCGGTGTGGGCGTACGACGGCGGCTGGCCCTGGTGTGATCGGGCTGCGGCGGTGGTCGGCCCGAAGAAGCAATGGTGCGTGGCTGTGGAGCATGAGATCACCCGCGGCTCTCTGACCCTGCTTCCTTATTGCGCCCGTGGCGCGGTCGCCGTCAACGTCGCAATACACCTGAACTTCGACGTACCCCGGGTCTCGGAGCTGACCGCGGGCGACAGACCGCGGGTCCGGTGTTTGCTGGAAGCGAG
>JBKPRZ010000190.1:0-30926 GCA_046734815.1 Myxococcota bacterium
GCTCGGGTCGGCCTTCCACTGGGTGTACTTCTGCATCGCCGCCGGGATGTTGTAGCCGTGATCGAAGAACTCCTCCTCGATCTTGTAGCCGCGGATCCCGCCCTTCTCGTTGGCTTCGCGGAGAGCGTCGCTGATCCCCTGGTAGTACTCGGCGCCGTTGTCCGACGTGGGACCCGTCTTCGCCATCATGGTTCGCACGCTCAGGGTCCCCTTCGGCGCCGGCGGCGGGACGAGCTCCTGCGCGCATCCCATCGCCGACAGGGTCGCCAGCGCACCCATCGCTGCCTCTGCCCATCCTCGCTTCATGTGTGTACCTCTCACTTTGCGTTGAAAAGAAAGTAATGGAACACACTTAAGCTAGCAGGCGACACGTGAGGGGCTCAGGGCAAACGTGTAGCCGTCCGCGCCACCTACCTCCAGCAGCTCCGCTGTCGTGATTCGACGGCGTTTTCCCGCGATCACCGACGGTGAGCGCGGGTGAGGGGAGGTGGGGCAGATGTGGGATACAGACGGACCTCCGGCTACCGGCGCCCGCGATCACCCGCGCGCGATCGCTACCGGGGGACGGGCCGTCCGGCGGTGGTCTCCAGCCGCCGGTAGTCCTCGATCTGGTGGAGGAAGCACTTCACCACCTCCGGATCGAACTGCGTGCCCACACAGCGCTCGAGCTCGCCGCAGGCCACGTCGTGGGGCAGGGCCTTGCGGTAGGCGCGGTCGCTGGTCATGGCATCGTAGGCGTCGGCCACCGCCACGATCCGACCGACCATCGGGATGTTGTGCCCCTGCAGCCCCTGCGGGTACCCCGATCCGTCCCAGGCCTCGTGGTGGCAATAGCAGCCCGGGATGATGTCGCGCATGAACGGGATCGGCTCGAGGATCCGCCGCCCCTTGGCCGGGTGCGAGCGGAACATGGCCAGCTCCTCCGGCGTCAGCTTGCCCGGCTTGTTGAGGCGGTCGTTGCGCACGCCGATCTTGCCCACGTCGTGCAGCAGCCCGCACTTGACCACGTTCTCCACCTCCTGCCTGGGCAGGTGAAGGCCGATGGCGATCAGCCGCGCGTAGCCGGCCACCCGCTCGGAGTGGCCGCGCGTGTACCGGTCTGACTCCTCCAGCGCATGGGCGAAGCCGATGATCGTCTGCCGGAAGTTCTCCTCCAGCGACACGTTGGCCGAGGTCAGATCCTTGTTGGTCAAGACCAGGCTCTCGTACAGGCGCGCGTTCTCGATCGACACCGCCGCGCGGCTGCCCAGCACGTACAGCATCTTGCGCTGGCCCTCGCTGAACTTGTTGCCCTTGCGGTAGCTGTAGGCGTTCAGCATGCCGACGATGCGGCCCTTGAGCTTCAGCGGGATCGAGCAGAAGGAGACCAGCCGCTTCTGCGGCGGCGCCGCCAGGAACCGGTGGGCCTTGGCCCCGTGGACCAGCAGCGGCCGGTCCTCCTGGAACAGCGGGATGACCTCCTTGAAGTTCAACGAGGGCGCCGGCTCGTGGGGGTCGGCGCGCATGCCGGTCTTGCGCATCTGCTCGATGAAACGCCCCGGGCGGCCGTCCGGCGGCGGCGGCGCCGTCTCGCCGTCGGGGTCCTCCAGCAGCAGGCTGACCACGTCGGCGTCGATGGCGTCGAGGGTGGCGTCGAGGACCAGGTCGAGCACCTTCTCGACCGACAGCGAGGTCGCGATGGCCTCGCTGATCCGATAGATCGACAGGGCGTCCTTCAGGCGCAGGTTCTCGTGCTGCAGGCGCTGCCAGTCCAGCCCGCGCTGGACGATGTGCACCACCTCCTCGACCTTGAACGGCTTGAGGATGTAGTCGTAGGCCCCGCGCTTCATTGCCTCGATGGCGGTCTCGACGGTGCCGAAGCCGGTCATGATCACCGTGAGCACCGGGATCTGCAGGTGGGTGATCCGCTCGATCAGGTCCAGCCCACCCATGTTGGGCATCTTCAGATCCGAGATGACCAGGTTGTAGCTGCGCCGCTGCAGCTCCTTCAGGGCCTCGACCCCGTCTTCCACCGCGCGGACCAGGTAGCCTTCGAGGGTGAGAAAGTCCGACAGGATCTCCCGGATCACCTTCTCGTCGTCGACGACCAGGATGCGCGGGCTCTCCGGGTTGAAGTGGTACTCGAGGGGACGGTTCCCCGACGAGGAGTCGTCCGTGACGTCGTCGGGCAGCGCGGGATCCATCGTCGCCATTCCGTAAGGAACCTACCCGGTAATTTTACAACCGCTTGTGGTCCGGGAACCCGGAAAGCGGCGTGGCATCGCCCGGTCTGCGGCTCCCCCGCTGTACGGTCGGCACCCCCGCCCTGCCACATCCGCCCAGCATCCGCCCCCGGCACCCAGACGGGGTGCCCGGGACCGAACGGCCGATCGCGGCGCGGTTCGTCCCACCCAGGCGGTCATCGTTTCTCGTCTCATCGCAGGTCCAGGATGACCAGCCTGAAGCTGGCCTTGAGGTCCATCTCGCTGCCGTCGGAACATTCCAGGTGCTCGGCCCGCGCCTCGCCACTGACCACGCCCCCCGGTCGCACCTCGTTGACCTCGAACTGCACCTGTCCCTTGGTCAGGGCGCCCGGCTGGCAGCGCAGGAAGTGGCTGGGGTCGTCCGACCATACCGCGACGAAGGTTCCCGGCGCGGTGGGGGAGGGCGGCGCCAGCGGCCGTACGCCCGCGCTGGCCCCTCCGGGAACGAAGGTCAGCTTGATGGCCGGGTCGCCCACGTTCCAGCTGACCTGCGCCGATTCGACCGGCAGCTCCGCGCCCCAGAACTTCGTGGTCGACTCGGTGAAGGCCGGCTTGGTCCGTCCCACCGGCCAGGAGATCCCGGCCGCCGACTTGGGACCCTGGATGCGCACCTGGGGGTGCTCGTTGCGGCTCCAGTGCAGATCGAAGGTGATGGCCAGCGGCTTTTCCTTCCACATCGTCGCGGTGGGGTCGATCAGCGCCGAACCGAACCCCGCCGGGATGGCCCCCTTCCAGTACTCGACCGCCAGCGCGCAGTCGGGCGCACCGTCGGGGGCGCTGCAGCCGGCCGGGTCCCCGGTCAGCAGCGCCCGGCAGCGGCCGGGGCTGTCGGTGAACGGGCACAGGCTCTGGTCCCGCCGGGCCAGGGCCAGGCACTCGGGGTTGCGGGCGGGCAGGTCTGCGGGCATCCACACCACCGGACACTCGTCGGGCTCGCTGAACACGCGCGCGCGCGTGTCCCGGCATCGCACCGCGGAAAGCGGCACCTCGCCGTTGGGCCCCTCGTAGTCCAGAGCCAGCCGCTCGCAGATGGAGGCGTCCTTCTTGGCGACGGCCAGCTGGACGGCACACTCCTCCACCGCCTCGTCGCCGATGCTGGCGTGACGGCTGGGCCGCGGGCGGCCCTCGCGTGCTCGCTTGTCGGCGTCGCGCTTGCGGGCAACGTAGGTGCGCACCGTGCACGACCGGAAGTCGTCCCATTTGTCGATCCGATCGACCAGGGCGGGCGGCTCGGTCATGTTGGGCAGGGGCGCGCGCGCGTAGGCCGATTCCAGGTTCTGGGCGATGCGGCGAAGCTTGCCCTGCTCGTCGGGATCGATCTTCTTGTTGCGGTTGCAGCCCGCCGCCGTGCCCAGCAGCGCCACCGCCAGGACCGGATACAATAAAGCGCACATGTTGCTCGCCGTGGACATCGGCAACACCAACACCGTCTTCGGTCTGTTCGAGGGCGAGACGTTGCGGGTGGACTGGCGCTGCGAGACCCGGGTCGAACGCACCGGCGACGAACACGCGGTGTTCCTGCGCGGGATGCTCGACCTGGCGGGGCTGCGGTTCTCGGACGTCACGGCGGGGATTATATCGTCCGTCGTCCCGCCGGCGACCGGCCCGGTGGAAAGGTTCTTCCAGCGCTACGCGCAGGTCGAGGCCCTGGTGGTCGGCCCGGGGGTCAAGAGCGGCATGCCCATCCTCTACGAGAACCCGCGGGAAGTGGGCACCGATCGCATCGTCAACGCGGTGGCCGCCTACGACCGCTTCCCCCAGGGCGCGGTGGTGGTCGACTTCGGCACCGCCACCAAGTTCGACGTGGTCACCGACAAGGGAGAATACGCCGGCGGGGCCATCGCCCCCGGCCTGCGCATCTCCGCCGACGCGCTCTTCCGGGCCACCGCCAAGCTGCCCCGGGTCGAGCTTGTCCGGCCCAGGAGCGCCATCGGCCGCAACACCGTCACCAGCATCCAGTCCGGGCTGGTGTTCGGCTACTGCGGGCTGGTCGACGCGATGGTCGGGCGCATCCGCGGCGAGCTGAAGTTCACGCCCCGGGTGGTGGCCACCGGCGGGCTGGCCCGGCTGATCGCCGCCGAATCGACCACCATAGAAGAATGCGACGACCTCCTGACCCTGCGCGGGCTGCGGATCCTTCATGAGCGCAACCGCGGTTGAAGCCCAGCTGGCCGGCGCAGGCGAGGCGCCGCTGCCGGTCGACACCCTCTCGCCGGCGGTGCAGAAGCTGCTTTCCGGGCCCACGCCCCTGCGCACGATGGCCGCCCGGGGCATCGCCCCTCTGCGGCCCGGCGAGCTGCTGACCGCCATCTACCAGCTGTCGTTCGATGCCGAAGAGGCGGTCAGCGCCGCTTCCCAGGCCGCGCCGGGCGGGCTGCCCGACAAGATCCTCGCGCCCGCCCTGGCCGAGCCCGTGCCCGCGCCGGTGCTGCATTTCTTCGCCGCGCGGCTGGCGCCCGACCGCAGCGCCGTGATCGAACCCATCCTGCTCAACCCTGGCACCGCGGACCAGACCTTCGTGCTGCTGGGCAGCCGTTTGCGCGAGCGGGAGCTGGAGGTCATGTTTCAAAACGAGGCCCGCCTCTTGCGGTGCCCGGCCATCTTGGAAGCGCTGTATTTCAACCCGCAGGCCCGCATGTCCTCGCTGAACCGGGCCATCGAGCTGTGCGCTCGCAACAACGTCCGGGTCGAGGGCATTCCCTCGTTCGACGACGTGGCCAAGTCCATCGCCCAGGACCCGGCCGCCACCGACCCGGCGCTGGTCGACACCTTCGGCGCGCTGCTGGCCACCGCCCAGACCGTGCCGCCGACCGCCCTGGACGTCCTGACCGAGCCGGCGGCGGAGGAGGGCGCGGCCGACCCGGCCGAGGCCGAGGCCGAGCCGGCCACCAAGAAGAGCCCGATCATCGACTTTACCCGGCTGAAGCTGTTCGAGAAGATCCGCCTCGCCACCCTGGGCAACGAGTACTGCCGCAAGAACCTGATGCGCGACCCCAACCGGATGGTGGCCCTGGCCGCGATCCGCTCGCCCCGCATCACCGATTCGGAGATCGTCAACGCCGCCGGTAATCGCAGCGTCTGCGAGGACGTGATCCGGTACATCGCGGGGCAGCGGGATCTGACCAAGACGTATCAGGTCAAGCTCAACCTGGTGCAGAACCCCAAATGCCCGGTGGCGCTGTCCCTGAAATTCCTGCCGTTCCTGCAGCCGGAAGATTTGAAGCACGTCGCGCGTTCCAAGAACGTGCCCAGCGCCCTTTCCACCGGTGCCCGCCGCCTGATACAGAACCGGGCGTCGAAGCAATGAGCCGAGCCATGCCCGGAGCCAAGGGATCCGAGCCTGCGCCCGCCCCCGCCGCCCCGGCCACGCCGACCCTGTCGCTGGCCGCCCGGCTGGGGATGGTGCTGGCCGAGCCCCGGCGCGCGTTGCCTCTGGTCGACCGTCACGCCACCGGCGTGCGCGACGCCGGCTGGCTGGTGCTGGCCGGCGTCGTCTGCTTCCGCCTGCAGGACCTGATGCGCGCCCTGCTGGGCTTTTCGCATCTGTCCTTCGGCACCGTGATCCGGCAGACCCTGGCGGTGGCCAGCTACGAGCTGCGCGAGGCGATCGTCATCGTGTTGCCCGCCGCCCTGGTGGTCACGATCGCAGCGGGCCGCGGCCGCCGCGATCCCGGCCGCGACCTGGAGATGGCCGCCGCCAGCTACGTGCCGTTCTTCGCCGTCCGGGCGCTGTACCGCGCGCTGGATCACGAGGCCTTCCTGGGGCCGCTGCCGCGTGAGGTGAACCAGGGCGCCAGCCTGATCGCGCTCGCCTGGGCCCTGCTGATCGTGGTGCTGGCGGTGATGGAAGCGCGCCGCCGGCCGCTGGCCCCCGCCGGCGCGACGGGCCCGCTGGGGGAAGTGTCCTCGGCACCCGAACCATCTGGTGCCGATGTCTGGCCGCGCCGGCGCTCGCGGGTGGCGGTCACCAGCTTCGCCGCCCTGCTGGGGGCGGCCCTGTTCGTGAACCTGGGCTGGGTCCTCCGTCACGTCGATGCCATCCGCCCGCTGGGGCGGGGGACCGAGGCGCCGGCCTTCTCGCTCCCGCGCGTCGACGGCAAGCCCGGCGTGGTCAACCTGGGCGGCCTGCGCGGCCAGGTCGTGCTGCTCGATTTCTGGGCCACCTGGTGCGCTCCCTGCGTGCACATGTTGCCCACCCTGCACCGCCTGTACGGGCGCTGGAAGGGCCAGGGCGTCGAGTTCGTGGGCATCAGCGCCGACGGCGCGACGGTCAGCCCGGAACAGGTGACCGCCTTTCTGCGCGCGAACCCGTCGCCCTACCCGATGGTGGTCGACGGCGACGGCGAGGTGGGCAGCCTGTACAAGGTCGTGGCGCTGCCCCACATGGTCCTGGTCGACCGCGAGGGGTCGATCGTCAAGACCTTCTGGGGCGTCACCAGCGAGACCGAGCTGACCCAGGCCCTAACCGCCGCCACCGCTCCCTGATCCCGCTCAGGTCAAGCCGACGGACGCATCTGGTTGTCGGCCGAGGGGCCGCCGCCGCGTGCCGCCTTCACCCGCCCGCGCAGCTCGCTGAGCGCCTGGCGCGCCTGGCGCGCGAAACGCATCAGCTGCCCGGCCAGCGTGTCGTTGTACAGGGTGGCGTCGACGACGGGCTCGGTCAGGCAGGGGTACTCTTCCTTGTACGAGCCGTCGCCCGAGACCAGGAAGTCGAACCGCTGCAGGGCCTGGGCGAACGCCCACTCCACCGCCGCGCTGATGGTGACCAGCCCGGGCGAGGCGCTGCCGAAGGCGGCGGTGTCGAAGCCCAGCTGGTAACCGTACAGCGTGCCGGCGTAGACGAAGTGATACAGCGCCGCCAGACACTGGCCGTCGCGTTTCCACAGGCGCAGGTCCAGCCAGCCCTTGGCCATCAGCCGCGGCGCCAGCAGCTCGTGAAAGCGGCGGAACCGCTCGCTCTGCCAGGCCGAGCCCTGCCCGCGGCTGCCTCGTCTGAGGCAGTTCAGGCGGCCGACCTCGGCGAGGAAATCGGGGACCTGGTCCACATCGGTGACCAGCTCCTCGATCACCCCTTCTTTCTCCAGCTTGCGGCGATACGACTGCAGCCGGCTCCGGCGCTTCTTGGACAGCCCGTCGAGAAAACCCTCGAAGCTGCCGCCCGCCAGATCGATCCAGAACCGCCGCCCCAGCGGGCTGGCCGCCGCTGCCCGCCCCTCGCCCTGCGCGCGCGGAAGCAGGTGGCGCGCCAGCAGCGAGTCCTCCCGGATCGAGCCGAACACCGCCTCGTCCCAGCGGCCACGTTCGGACTGCAGGCAGCGCCACACGCATTCGCACACGGCGTCTTCCAGTCCGGCCTCGGCGATGACGTCGCCGAAGTAACTGCACACCTCGTCGGCCAGATCTTCACCGGTGCCCATCAGCTCGAGGCGGCGCACGCGCGCCGGTCCGCGACCCACCAGGTCGCGCACGACGAAGGGCGCCAGGCCGACCAGGGTCGCGCCCTGCCGCACCACCACCACCAGCGGCTGCCGCCCGCGCTCACCTCCGAATACCTCCCACCACGTGCTCAGCCATTCGTACGTCTGGAAGATCTCGGGGGCCCGATCGGCACGGGCCAGCAAGGACTCCCACTCCGGCGACAGCATTTCCAGCGCCTGCACGTCGCGGATGACGGACGTTTCCAGTACCTCCATGCCTTCGTCCTCCCTTGTGATAACGGCGGCAGGGTCGGAACTTTCGCTGCGCGCTGACCCTGCCCGGTTGCGCCATCGTGATTCGCGGTAGGGAAGAGTAAGGGGAAGTACTATCCCTATCAAGCCATCGGGCGGCAGCGACGGCACGGTGATCGCGCGCCGGCAAGCGGCGGTAAAATCAGGCCGTGCGGCTGCTGCGGTACGTGCTGGTCGAGCTGCTGCTGGCCGTGGCGGCGCTGGCGGCGGTGGGCAGCGGCGTCGGC
The DNA here is from genome assembly GCA_046734815.1 of Myxococcota bacterium. GTDB lineage: Bacteria > Myxococcota_A > Polyangia > Fen-1088 > Fen-1088 > CAVYGB01. Next base: position 8,200 of record JBKPRZ010000190.1, read on the forward strand.
TTCTGCACCTCGACCATGTCGCGCCGGCTGCAGGCTCAGGCCCGGGCCGAGCTGGCCCTGCAGTACCCGCCCCGCCGGGACATCTCGTACCCACCCGATCCCCCGGTGGCGCGCGAGCCGGGGGGGATGTTCCTGGGCATGGCCGACGAGCTGCTGCTGGCCCGCGTGCGCAGCCAGCCCATCACCCGGCTCAAGCTGAACAAGGGCGGCTCGTCGCTGTCGTTCCGGGTCGACTTCGCCGACGGATCGCGCGCGGCCTTCAAGCCCGCGCAGACCAACCTGCAGACCGTGCCCCGCAAGGAGGTGGCCGCCTACCGCCTGAACCGGCTGCTGGGTCTGGGCGCGGTTCCGCCCGCCACCCGCCGCTCGGTCAGCCGCGAGGACCTGCTGAGCAAGCTGCACCCCGAGAGCGTTGCGCTCCTGCCCCGCATCCGCGCCGAGACGATCTTCAACCCGCTGGGCAAGACCGCCGGCGTCTTTTCCTACTGGATCCCCGAGATCAAGGACTCGGGCCTGGACAGCGGCGAGGGCCTGCGCGAAGGCTCGCTCTGGCTGACCCACGGAACCGAGATCCCCAGCGACAAGCGGCCGGTGGCGGCCCAGCTGTCCGACCTGATCCTGTTCGACTTTCTCACCGCCAATCCCGATCGCTATTCGGGCGGCAACATCAAGATGTCGCCCGACGGCTCCCAGCTCTACTTCATGGACAACACCATGTCCTTCTTCCTCAACCCGGATGGTCACCCGCGCAACCGGCAGCAGCTGGAGAAGACCCAGCGCTTCACCCGCCACATGTACCGGGCGCTGGCCCGGGTCACCGTGCCGCAGCTCGAACGGGTGATGGCCGGCGGTGACGACACCGAAGATGTGCTCACCCCCAGCGAGATCCGCGCGGTGGTGGCCCGCCGCGAGGCGGCCCAGCGGCACATCGAGGCGCTGGCCAGCTTCTACGGCGAGCCCGAGGTGATCGCGTTTCCGTAGACCGGGGACATACCGGGAACGCCCGAGTCCGCGCGCCGGTGACGTTTTTTTCGAGTCGGGCGCGCCCCGGCGGCGCATGCTGGAGGATCGGAAGGAGCGGAGCGCATGCCACAGCAAACGTCCACCCCGCGGCGGAAGATCCAGACTGGCCTCGACGAGCTCAAGAGGCTGAGCGACGAGATCCGGCAGGATCTCCGCCGCGCCACCCTGGAGCTGCGGGACGAGTGGCGCGAGCTGGAGCGCAAGCTGCCCGATCCCTCGGCCGCCGCCGGCCAGCTGCGGGGCGCGACCGCCGACGTGGCCGATCGCCTGCTGGACGAGCTGCGGAAGTTCCGCAGCCGCCTGCAGCGGAGCGCGGGCGCCACCGCCGGCACCATCGGCGAAGTGATGACCCGGCCGCCCCTCACCTGCTCGGGGGGCGACACCCTGGCCCGCGCGATCAACCTGATGTTCGAGCGGGACGTCGGCTTCTTGCCGGTGGTGGACGCCGACGGCCGCCTGGCCGGCACCATCACCGATCGCGACGCCGCCATCGCCGCCGCCACCCGCGGCCAGCGCCTCGACGACCTCAGCGTGGACAGCGCGATGTCGCGGCAGGTGGTGAGCTGCGGCCCGAACGACGACCCGCTGCACGCGCTGGCGCTGATGAAGACCAACCAGCTGCGCCGGCTGCCGGTCACCGAGGAAGGCCGGCCGGTGGGCGTGGTGACCCTGAACGACCTGGCGCGCGTGGCCCTGCGCTCGAGCGGCTCGCCCGCCGGTCTGCCGGTCGAGGAGATAGTCCAGGCGGTGGTCACCATCGCCCGCCCGCGCCAGAGCAACGGACATTAGCCGGGCCCGAGCGCTTCGAGGGAACCCGGCTATTTTCTGAGCTGGGGGCCCGGTAGCTTTTTTTCCGCCGCCGGCCGCTCCCGGAGCATGATGCCGGGACGGTGCCGATGAGCCGCGATTTCCGGGACTGGCGCAGCGAGTTCCCGATCCTCGAGCGCTCGACCTACCTCATCTCCAACTCCCTGGGCGCCATGCCGCGCGGGACCGCCGCCCGCATGGCCGCCTACGCCGAGGCCTGGGCCAGCCGCGGCGTGCGCAACTGGGAGGACGGCTGGCTGGAGCTGCCGGTGAAGGTGGGCGATCAGGTCGCCGCCATCATCGGCGCTCCGCCCGGTTCGGTGACCATGCAGCCCAACGTCACCCTGGCCCAGGCGGTGGTGCTGTCCTGCTTCGAGCCCACCGAGCGCCGCAACCGGATCGTGTTCGAGGACGGGAACTTTCCCTCGGTGCAATATTTCTACAGCGCCCAGCCGGGTCTGCGGGTGAGCCCGGTGCCGGTCGAGCGGCTGATCGATGCGATCGACGAGCAGACCTTGCTGGTTCCGATCTCGCACGTGCTGTACAAGACCAGCTACCTGCAGCCCGTCCGCGACATCGTCGAGAAGGCGCACGCGGTGGGCGCCCACGTCGTGCTCGACGTGTTCCAGTCGGCCGGCTGCCTGCCGTTCTCGGTCAGCGAGCTGGGAGTGGACTTCGCGGTGGGGGGCTGCCTCAAATGGCTGTGTGGCGGGCCCGGCAACGGCTTCCTCTACGTGCGGCCGGAGCTGCGCCGCCTGCGCCCGCGGCTGACCGGCTGGATGGCGCACGAATCGCCCTTCTCCTTCGATCCGCCTCCCATCCGCCACACCGATGGGCCGGCCCGCTTCCTGAACGGCACGCCCCAGGTTCCCTGTCACTACGCCGCCACCGAGGGCTTGCGCATCCTCCAGGAGGTGGGGCTGCCGCGCATCCGCGAGCACTCGCTGCGGCTGACCTCGCGCATGCTCGAGCAGGTGCTGGCCCGTGGCTGGCCCAGCATCACGCCCCGCGATCCCCGCCAGCGCGGCGGCACGGTGGCGGTGGACCCACCGGGCGCCGAGCGCATCTCCCGGCAGCTGCTCGAGCGCAACTTCCAGATCGACTACCGCCCCGGCGCTGGCATCCGCATCTCGCCGCACTTTTACAACACCGAGGAGGAGTGCGACGCGGTCATCGCCGAGATCGCCGCGCTGGCCGACCGATGAGCGTCACCGCCGGGCAGCTGGTCGAACGGGAAGCGGGCCTGCGCCGCGAGCTGGGGCGCGCCCAGGTCATCATGATCGCCATCGGCGGGGCCATCGGCACCGGCCTGTTCCTGGGCAGCTCGCTGTCCATCCGCATCGCCGGGCCCGCGGTGGTGCTGACCTACGTGATCGGCGCGGTGGTGGCCTTTCTGATGACCCGGGCCCTGGGGCAAGTGGCCGCCCGCCATCCCACCGCCGGCTCGTTCGGCGTGCACGCCGAGATATACCAGGGGTCCTGGGCCGGCTTCGCCGTCCGCCTGACCTACTGGATGACCCAGGTGATCGCCATCGGCGGTGAGGTGGTGGCTTCCGGCATCTACGCCCGCTTCTGGTTCCCGCAGCTGCCGCTCTGGATCCCGGTGGTGGCCTTCTCGCTGCTGCTGGTGGTGGTGAACGCCCTGCACGTGGGCGCCTTCGGCCGCTTCGAATACTGGTTCGCGATGATCAAGGTGGTGGCCATCGTGCTGTTCATCCTGTTCGGCCTGGCGCTACTGACCGGCCTGCACCCCGCGCCCATCCCCGGCGCCGCCGGCTACCGCCCTTTCGCCCCACAGGGCCTGGGCGCGATCTGGCTGGCTCTCCCGGTGGTGATGTTCAGTTACCTGGGCACCGAGGTCGTGGCGGTGACCGCCGGCGAGGCGCGCGACCCCGACCGGGCCATCCCCCAGGCTCTGCGGGCGACGGTGGGGCGGCTGATCCTGTTTTACGTGCTGTCGATGGCGCTTCTGATCGCGCTCACCCCGTGGCGCGAGGTTGGCACTGACCGCAGCCCGTTCGTGCGCGTGTTCGAGATGATGGGCATCGGCGGCGCAGCCGCGCTGATGAACTTCGTGGTGCTGACGGCAGCGCTCTCCAGCATCAACACGAACCTCTACCTGACCTCGCGTATGTTGTTCTCCCTGGCCCGCGCCGGGCAGGCGCCGCGCGCGTTCGGCCGCCTGAGCGGGCGGGGCGCTCCCTTCCTGGCGCTGATCGCCTCGACCGCGGGCATGGCGCTGGCGGCGGTGGTGGCCAAGGTCGCGCCCGGCGACGCCTTCGTGTTCCTGTTCGGCGTCTCGATCTTCGGCGGCCTGTTCGTGTGGGTCGAGATCTTCGTGACCCACCTGATGTTCCTGCGCCAGCAGCGCCCGCGCCCGCCGCTTGCGCGCTGGCTGGGGTCGGCGCTCGGGCTGGCGCTGATGGTGGCGATCGTCGTGACCACCTGGTGGACGCCGGGCCTGCAGGTGACCCTGAAGGCGGGGGCGATCTGGCTGCTGGTGGTGACCGTTATATGGGCGGCGCGCCGGCGGACGGCGAGGGCGCCCTGAGCTTGGGGGCCAGGGCGGCGAAGGTGCCGCAGATGCAGGTCACCGCCGGCCGCTGGCAGGTCGGGCAGCTGCAGGTGGGGTCGAGCCCGAACAGCTGCTCCTCCAACCTCTTGCGGTCCTTCATCTCGGCCGGGCTGGCGGCCCGCTGATCGACCCCGTCGGCGCCGGCGGTCGGATACATCCGCGCGGTCAGCCGGTCGTAGGCGGTGTCCACGCCGTCGGACAGGCCGCGCGCGGCGGGATTCATGCGCGCATTCAGCGGATCGAACGGCAGGTCCACACCGTCGGTCAGGACCAGCGGCTGCGGCTCCGACAGGGGAGCGTCGTCCAGCAGGTCGTCGAGCGCGCCGGGCAGGTCCGAGTGGACACCGGTCACGTCGCCGAGCGAGTCGGCGTAAAATCCGGCCGCTCGTTGTGAGGCGGCAAGTCCGATCATGGCGCGAGGCTCCCCTGGTTCGGTTTATGGAAGACGACGCTCGAACGGTTATCGGGCAGCCCGTTCCGGAAGTTGCGTGCGGGGGACGATTTTTTCAAAGAGGGCGCCGGCCGGTCACAAGCTGTGTGATTACCCACACTTACGGCCCGCCGCGCCTGGCCCTGAGCGCCCCGCGGCGGCCGATCTGTTATGTTTGCCGGCTTCGAATGAATGACGCGCAGCCGGAAGCCGAGACCAAGCCCGAGCGGAGGACCGTCCATTTCGTGTCCCTCGGCTGCCCCAAGAACCGCGTCGACACCGAGGTGATGCTCGGCCACACCGCCGACGCCGGATACGAGGTGGTCTCCGACCCGGCGGCGGCGGAGGTCATCGTGGTCAACACCTGCGGCTTCATCGGCGAGGCCAAGCAGGAATCAATCGACGCCATCCTGGAGATGGGCCGCTACAAGGAGAGTGGGTCCTGCCGCCGCCTGGTGGTCGCCGGCTGTCTGACCCAGCGGTACCCCAAGGAGCTGGCCGACGAGCTGCCCGAGGTGGACCACTTCCTGGGCACCGACGAGGTGGGCCTGGTGGCCGACGCGGTCGCCGGCCGCACCGACCGGCTGCACGTCGCCGAGACGCCGCGGTTCCTGTACGACGACCTGGCCCCGCGCCGGCCGTCGATGGCCCTGCACACCGCCTACATCAAGATCGCCGAGGGCTGCGACCGGCCTTGCGCCTTCTGCATCATCCCCAAGCTGCGCGGCCCGCAGCGCAGCCGCTCGCCCGAGTCGGTGGTACGCGAGGCCGAAGATCTGGTGGCCCGCGGTGCCCGCGAGCTGTGCCTGGTCGCGCAGGACCTCACCACTTACGGCCGCGATCTGCCCGACGGCCGATCGGCAGACGGCCCCAACCTCGAGCGGCTGCTGGCCGCCCTGGCGCGGGTGAAGGGGACGCGCTGGATCCGCCTGCACTACGCCTACCCCAGCGCGGTCACCGACGGGTTGCTCGACGTGATGGCGCGCGAGCCGTCGGTGGCCAAGTACCTCGACGTCCCCATCCAGCACGTCGACGACAACGTCCTCAAGTCGATGCGGCGCGGGCACGGCTCGCGCCTGGTGCGCGAGCTGATCGAGCGGGCGCGCAGCCGCGTGCCCGGGCTGACCCTGCGCTCGACCTTCATCGTGGGTCACCCGGGCGAGACCGAGGCCGCCTTCAGCAAGCTGTGCGATTTCGTGCGCGAGGCGGAGCTGGACCGGGTGGGCGTCTTCACCTACTCGCGCGAGGAGGGCACCGTCGCCGCCCTCCTGCCCAAGCGCGTGCCGGCCAAGGAGATGCAGGCCCGCCGCCGCGAGCTGCTGCGCATCCAGCGCCAGGTCTCGCGCAAGAAGATGCGCGCCCTGCGCGGCCGCGAGATCGAGGTCCTGGTCGAGGGCCCCTCCGACGAGTCCGAATACCTGCTCATGGGCCGCCACGAGGGCCAGGCCCCCGAGATCGACGGCCAGGTCTACCTGACCCTCACCGACACCGCCGCCGCCCCGCCATCCGCCGGCACCTTCGTCCGCGCCCGCGTCACCAACAGCGCGGAATACGACCTCGCCGCCGAAGTGATCGGACCGGCCTGACCGCCGCTGGCGCTACGAGGCCAGCTCGATCATCCGCGACATCGCCCGGGCGGCTCCGACCCGCACCTCTTCGGGCACGGTGATGCGCTTCTCGGGCGGCTCGTCGCGCAGGGTCTGGTAGACCAGCTCGAGGTCGTTGGCCTTCATGTACTGGCACAGGCGGCAGGGCTTGTAGAACTGCTTCTCGGGGTGCTCCAGCTCCAGGCGCACCACCAGGCCACACTCGGTCAAGATGGCGAGCTTGCTCTTCTCGGGGTGCGCCTCCACGTATCTGGCCATCTGCGAGGTGGACAGCACCTCGTCGGCGGCCCGCTGCAATTCGGGCTTCACCTCGCCGTGGACGATCACCACCGCCTCGGGGTCCTGTTTGCGGATGCGCTGGATGTCCTCGACCGTCATCTGGTGGTGGACGTGGCAGGCGCCCTCCCAGGCGAAGACGTTGCCGATCAAGCCCTGCCGCTCTCCCTCCCGGATCAGCGGCTCGATCTTTTCCAGGTACTCGCGCGGGTGGAAGGCGTGCGGTTCGGGCGGCGGCAGGTACATGCGGCGCGTGCGGATGGCCACCTGATAGGCCAGGTTCTGGTCCGGCACGAACAGGATGTCCGGCATCCCCAGGCGCTCGGCGATCTTGGCGGCGTTGCCGCTGGTGCAGCAGGTATCCGAGATGGCCTTCACGTCCGCGTAGGTGTTGACGTAGGTCATGGTCGAGAACCGCCGTCCCAGGCCGCGCAGGAACTCCTGGCGCTCGGCCACCTCGTCGGCGTCCACCTCGGCCAGCGAGCAGAGCGCGCGCAGGCTGGGCAGGTAGACCGGCACCTTGGGGTTGAGCGTGTAGCACCCCTCGGCCATGAACTTCACCCCGCAGAACACGATCAGGTTCGCGGTCACGTCGCGCGCGCGCACCGCCAGCTCGAACGAGTCGCCGATGGTGTCGGCGATGGCCTGGATCTCGGGCACCTGGTAGTTGTGCGCCGGGATGTAAGCGTTCTTCTCGCGCTTGAGCCGCCGGATCTCTTCCCACAGCCACTCGACCCGGTCGACCTGTTCCGGCTCGACGTGGCCCCGGCGGACCAGCTGCTGCGCGCTGATGAGCGACATGTAACCCCGAATCTGTCACAAAGCGGGGATCCTTCCATAGTGCCTGCACCTGGTGGGCCATCCCTCCCGGACGAACGGTCTGCGGTTCGTGCTACCTTCCGGGCACCCGAATGCGGCATTTCGATGTCGAGATCTGGCGCGAGGTGACGGGCGGCGAGATCGCGGAGCGTGTCCGCAAGCTGGCCCGGGTGACCCCGCTGGTCCCGGCGCCCGCGCTCAGCCGTCGCTCCGGCCTGGATGTGTGGCTGAAGCTCGAGTGCCTGCAGCGCACCGGCTCGTTCAAGCTGCGCGGCGCCGCCGCCCGCCTGGCGGGCCTGGCGCGCGAGGGTCGCCAGCGCGTCATCACCGCCTCGGCCGGGAACCACGGCCTGGGCGTGGCCTACGCCGCGCGCGCCTTCGGGCTGCAGGCCACGGTGCTGGTCTCGAACCAGACCGCGGAGGTCAAGCGCGCCGGCATCCGCGCGCTCGGCGCCACCCTGGACGTGTTCGGCTCCTGCTACGACGAGGCCGAGGCGGAGGCCCGCCGCCGCGCCGAGCCCGCTGGCGCCGGCACCGATGCCCCGGTCTTCGTCTCCGCCTTCGACGACGACCACGTCATCGCCGGCAATGGCGGCCTGCTGGCGCGCGAGATCCTGGCCCAGCTGCCCGACGTGGAGGCGGTGATCACCCCGGTGGGCGGCGGCGGTCTGGCGGGCGGCCTGGGCGTCGAGCTGGTCCCGCGCGGCATCCGCCTGCTGGGTGTGCAGCCAGCCGCCAACTGCGCCATGAAGCAGTCGCTGGACGGCGGCCAGGCGCTGGTGCAGTACCAGGGCGCCCCCACTCTGGCCGAGGGCCTGGAGGGGGCGGTCAGCGAGCGCACCTTCCGGATGGCCCAGGACTATTACCCCGAGATCGGCCTGGTCAACGAGGTGGCCATCCGACAGGCGATCGTCTACGCCTACCGGACTCTGGGGGTGATCTGCGAGGCCTCGGCCGCGGTGACGATCGCCGCCCTGCTGGAAGGCGTGTTTTCCTTACCGGGCCGGCGGGTGGTCCTGGTGATCACTGGCAGCAACATCGAACCGGACCTGCTGGACCAGCTGCTGCACGGATCGGCGGCGATCGGTCTCTGATCGCGGATCAGGGCGCGCCGCCCTCCACCTGCTCCTTGGCGGCGGCCCTGGCCCGGGCCAGCGCGGCCGAGCGCAGCTGGTGGCCGGTGGGCCCCTCGCCCAGCTTGGCGCGCGCGGGGGCGCCATGGCCGGGGCCCAGGACGTCGCGCAGATAGGCGACGTAGTCGAAGGTGTCCGAGTGTTTCTCGGTGTGGCAGCGCACGCAGGTGGACTCGGGCGCCGCCAGCCTCACCGCGGCCGGCTCCTCCAGCCCCTGGGCGGCGACGTGCAGCGATCCCGGGCCGTGGCAGGTCTCGCACTGCACGTTGGTCAGCCGGCCCAGGTGGCCCAGGCTGGTGCCGCCCACCTCGCCGTAGCCGGTGACGTGGCAGCTGACGCAGTCGTCGAAGCCGGTCTTGCCGCCGTCGACGATGGTCTTCCAGGCGTGCGCATGCACGGTGGTCCGCCAGAAAGCCATCTCCTTCTTGTGGCAGCGGGCGCAGGTCGCATCGCCGGCGTAGGCGGCCCGGCCCGAGGGGGCAGGGGGCGGCGGCTGCGCGCGCCGGAGGTTGGCCGCGCCCACCTGCTGGTCCAGCCGCCGCATGGCCGTGGCCAGCTTCGGATCGCGGGGCAGCACCCGCCGCAGCGGGATCAGCGTGTTGGTGAAATAAGACCCCGTGGCGGGCGGCTCCCAGCGGCTGCTCAGCCCGGCCAGCCGCTGGGCCATCTCCTGCCGTTCCCGCCGCCGCGCGGCCACGAAGCTCTGATCGGCGGTCGCGTCCTTCGACCAGCGTTGCAGCTCGGCGTCCAGCTGGCTCAGGCGGCGTTGCAGCTCGGCGCGCTCCTGGTCCCGGTTCTCCTGGCCCCCGGCATCGACCAGCTGCACGCGTCCGCCGTCGTCGCGCACGACCAGGTCGATCCGTCCGATCTTCTGCAGCTCCTCGGCCGGCGCCACCACGAAGCTGTGCTCGGTCGCGTCCGCCCGGGCCAGGCCGTCGCCCACGTTCTGTCCCACCACGATGAAGTCGACGCCAGAGCTGCGGGCCAGCCGGCGCGCCTGGCTGCGATCCAGCGCCGCCACCGCGATGACGACCTCGGCTCCGCGCCGGCGCAGCTGCTCCGATTCCCTGCGGGCGGCCTCGGCCGGGTCCTCGGCCTTCCATCCCTGACGGCGGGCCAGCTCGGGGTCGGCGAGCCCCAGGATGCCGATGCGGATGCCGCCCACCTCGCGCAGCTGCGACGGTTGCACGAAGGTCGGACCGCTCACGTTGGCGGCCAGCCGCCGCGGCGTCACCCGTTGCGCTCCGCGGGCCAGGTCGACCTCACCCAGGGCCACGCCGCCCAGGGGCAGCCGGCCCAGCTCGGTGGCCAGGAAGGCGGCGCGCAGGTCGGCGCCCTCGGCCAGGCGGGCCGGGACCTCTGCGCCCGTGTAAAGGAGATTTCCCGCGTCCACCAGCAAGACCTGCGTCGGCGGCCCGGCCCTCCGCACGACCCCCGTCATGCGCGAGATGTCGCCCAGAGGGTCGCTGGTGCAGCCGCACGGCTCGAGCGCCCCGCGGATGGCGCCCGTGTAAAAGATGGTCGCCTTCCGCTCGCGGGCGGCGGCGGTCGGGGCGGTCAGAAGAAGCAGGGCGGGGATGAGGTGGCGGGCATGCAGGCGGCGCAAGGACGCTCTCCGGAAGGTTTATCGATGGGATCGACGTTTGGTCCGAATGCTCTTTACGGCGGACCGCCTCGGGTGACAACTGTCGATCGGCCCTGGTCAGGCCTCATACCAGCGTGCTAGAAGCACCGCCGCTCGGAGCGAACGGTTCGCGCCGGCCCCGTAACGGTCGGGCAAACCCCTCCATCACAACAGACGCGAACCCCCGCTCCACATTCCCAACGAACACCCTCCTTGACACAAGACCGCAACATCTGTAGGATGTGTCGGCTCTTAATCCCAGGATCCCCCGTATGGCCGTAACTCTCCGTCTCACGCGCGCTGGCGGCAAGAAAGCTCCCTTTTACCGAGTCGTCGCTGCCGACAGCCGCAGTCCGCGCGACGGCCGCTTCATCGAGCAGGTCGGCGTCTACGACCCTCTGCGCAACCCCGCAGAGATCAAGCTCGATACGGCGCGCGTCGAGCACTGGCTCTCCGTCGGGGCAGTACCCAGCCAGACGGTGAGTGAGCTCATCCAACGATCCCGTCGCTCGACCGCCCCCGCGTGAACCCCGTGACCGAGGGTTCTCCTCCGTCCCCGGTGGGCGTCAGCGAAGGGAAGGCACCTCCTCTTCGCGAGCTGGTGCTGTACCTCGCCCGATCCCTGGTGGAGCACCCGGATCAGGTGGAGGTGCAGGAGATCGAGGAGCCGGACGCGCTGGTCTACGAGCTGAAGGTCGCCGAGTCGGACCTGGGCCGCGTGATCGGCCGGCAGGGCCGCACCGCCAAGGCGCTCCGCACGGTCCTCTCGGCCGCGTCGGCCAAGATGCGCCGGCGGGCAATCCTCGAAATCATCGAGTAGTGTCGCCGGGAGGCGTGTCGCCGGAGCGCGACCCGGCGACCCTGGCGCTGGGCGTGCTCGGTCGGCCGCACGGCGTGCGCGGCGAGATCGTCTTTCACGCCTTCAACCCGGGAGGCACGTCCCTGGAAGACCTGGAGCTGCCCCTGGTGGTGCAGCTGCGGCGGGGCACCCAGACCAGGGAGGTCACCCTCACCACCGCGCGGCCGTTCAAGGACGGCTCCCTGATCGGGCTTTCCGGCGTGGAGGACCGCGACGCCGCCGCGGCGCTGACCGGGCACCAGCTGGCGGTTCCGCGCTCGGCCCTCCCGCCCCTGGCCGAAGGCGAGCACTACACCGTCGATCTCATCGACTGCGCCGTCTTCGATGTGCAGGGCCGGTCCCGCGGCCGGGTGGCGGGCGCCTTCTGGAACGGCACCCACGAGGTGCTCACGGTGGCGGACGACGCCGGGCAGGAGCTGCTGATCCCGGTGGTCGGCGATTTTCTCGCCAGCATCGATCTCGCGCAGCGCCGGATCGTGATCGACCCCCATGACGATTCCAGCGACGATTCCAGCGACGACTCCGACGGGGACGCCGACGAAGACCCCGAGGAAAACAACCCTCGCGGGGGCGACCGATGAGCCAGCCGTCGGCTGAGCAGCGGCTGCACGTCGAGCTGGTGACGTTGTTTCCGGAGCTATTCGACTCGTTCCTGTCGGCCAGCCTGCTGGGCAAGGCGATCGCGGCTGGTCTGGTCGCGGTGACCCGCACGAATCCGCGGGAGGCGGGGCTGGGGCGCCACCGGTCAGTCGACGACTCGCCCTATGGCGGCGGCCCGGGCATGGTGTTGCGGCCCGAGCCGCTGGCCACCACCATCGACGAGATCGAGGCCGCGCGCGGGCCCACCCACCGGGTGTTGCTGTCGCCCCAGGGGCGGCTGTTCGACCAGGCGCTGGCGGCGCAGCTGGCCGCCCGCCCCCGCCTGCTGCTGATCTGCGGGCGTTACGAGGGCGTCGACGAGCGCATCGCCACCCTGTATGCACACGACGTGATCAGCATCGGCGACTACGTCCTGTCGGGCGGCGAGCTGGCCGCGGCGGTCATCATCGAGGCGGTGTCCCGCCTGATCCCGGGGGTGGTGGGCAAGAGCGAGTCCACCGTGGACGAGTCGCACGCCGCGGGCCGCCTGGAGTACCCCCATTACACGCGCCCCCCGGACTTCCGGGGCCTCAAGGTGCCCGACGTCCTGCTCTCCGGCGACCACGCCGCCATCGCCGCCTGGCGCAGGCAGCAGTCCCTGCTGCGCACCCGCGCCCGCCGCCCCGATCTGCTCGCCACCCATCCCCCCGACACCGACGAGCAGAAACTCCTGGCAGCGGCCGATCGGGATGACACCCCATCGAGGTGACCGGGTCGCTTCCCGGGCACCGGCGTCTCGGGACAGGACCGGGCAGGCGGGCGCGGTAGATGTTGACTATCCGAGGGCTTACGCGTAATTACTACGACCCTCCTTACGGAGCTTTGCCGCCATGAGCCAGCACCCTGTGATTCGCGACATCGAAGCCTCCTATCTGCGCAAGGACCTGCCGGGCTTTCGCCCCGGTGACACCGTCCGCGTCCACACGCTGATCAAGGAGGGCGACAAGGAGCGCGTCCAGGTTTTCGAGGGCGTGTGCATCGATCGGAAGGACGGCGGCTCGCGCGCCTCCTTCACCGTCCGCAAGATCTCCTACGGCGTGGGGGTCGAGCGCGTGTTCCCCCTGCACAGCACCCGCATCGACAAGATCGAGGTGGTGTCCAAGGGCCGCGTCCGGCGCGCCCGCCTCAACTACCTGCGCGAGCTGGAAGGCAAAGCCGCCCGCATCAAGGGCGAGCTGCGCAGCACCGACAACGAGCAGCAGGCGCCCGCCGGCTCCCCGCCACCGCCCGCCGCCGCGGCGTCGTAGCGCTCAGTCGCCTCAGTCGCCTCAGTCGCGCTGGACCTCGAACGCGTTCTCGATGTGATCGAGGACCGGTTCGGAGCCGTCGGCCGGAAACAGCACGCCGACCACGTCGAAGCGGAAATCGCTCCCCGGGGTGTGAACCGTGGCGTCCGAGGCCAGGTACAGACGTGCGGCCCGGATGACGCGAGCTTGCTTGCGCGTTCCGACTGCCTCGAGCGGGTGACCGTGCTCCTCGCCGGTGCGGGCGCGGACTTCGACGAACACGCAGACGCCGCCATCGTCTGCGATCAGATCGATCTCACCCTCGGGCCGCCGCCAGTTGCGTACCAGGATCCGGAAGCCGCGTCGCTCGAGGAGCTCCGCCGCCAACGCCTCCGCCCGTAGACCGGCGTCCCGTCGGTTGAGCGGCGGCTGCTTGTCGGAGCCCATCGCGGCGTCGTGGGGGCTATCGTCCCACGAACGATCCGTTCACTTACCCGCGAGCGGGCAGACGCCGGGGTTGCGGTTGCGGTCGCAGACCACCGGGGTCTCGAGGCCGCTGGGGGGGATGACCAGGAAGTCCTTGCACAGGCAGAGCTTCTTGCAGCAGGCGACGCTGCCCGTGGCGGTGGCGATTCCGCACACGAAGCCGGTGCGGCACCGCTTGTCGCGGGTGTTGCCGGCCGAGCGGGTCTCGGCGCCGTCGCAGTCGCTGTCCTTCGAACACTCGGCGGTGCACAGGGCGGTGGTGTCCACCGACTGCGCCACGGTGCTGTCCGGCGCGGGTCGCAAGCACAGACGGGTCGGGCACTCGAGCGCCTGACCGTTGAGAACGGCCTGCTCGCTGCCTGCATCGGCCTGCACCTCACACACGCGCCCGATGGCCTTGTCCTCGCACCCGCTCGCGCCGGTGAGACTCGCCATCAAGAACACGAAAGGGAGGAGCGGGAAGGAGAAGGAAGCGACAGGGGCGGGGGAGATCGTTTTTTTCACGGCAAAGGGCGCGCTCATGCAACGGTTCCTCGGCTCTTCCGTGGTGGCGAGAGGGTGGGGCGTCGCGGAGAGAGGCGGCCATCTTAACGGCGACCGGGTGTGTGTCAACCTCCAACTCTTGCAGCGACAGGAGCACACACGCGGCGCTGATCGCGCATTCGTTCCATCCGATCTGCGCGCGCTTCTTCGGCCGCTCGCGCGTCTCCGTCGGTCACGCCGAGGTCGGCGCATGCACGAGATCCACAGACAACTGCGCGGCTGGAAGGTTCCGTTTTGATCTGCGAATACCGATGCTTACGCGTCCGGTCGCGCGGCGCTTCCGCTTGACACTCATGTGCGCGCCTGCCTACGATGCACCCGATTTTCCCGGCGTGTCCGACGGGCAACATTCAACCGGCTTCGTGGTGGGTTTCGTACTAAGGTACCGATCTCATTTGAGTTTCGTACGGTTGGGCGGCCTTTCAAAAGCGTCCGTGGAGTGCGACCAGCTCTGCCCGGCCCCGGCAGAGCGATCACCTGCGAGGTCTTTGCCATGAGCTCTGTTCGAGGCACCGTCCTTCTTTTCGGGTTGGCGACTGTTCTGTTCGCTTCGGCGACGTCACCCGCGGAGGCTCAGCCGCGACGGCGCGGCCGCTCCGATGCACCTTCGCAGGTGCTCGAGCGCGCGCTGAAGCTGTACGACTCCGACGAGCTCTATTCGGCCTCGATCGAGCTGTACAAGGTCGTCGAGGGTGAAAGCGGCGACAGCGAAGCCAACCGCCAGAAGGCCGAGTTCTGGATGGGCAAGACGCTGTACAAGCTGACCTACTACTCGGCGGCGCTGAGCTACTTCGACCGCATCGTGAAGAAGGGCTCGGCCCACGCGCACTACAACGAGACGCTGAAGTGGCTGGCCTCGCTCTCGCGCGAGGTGTCCGACGCGGGCGGCATCCTCGAGAAGATCGGCAAGTACGACCGCAAGGAGCTGGAGCAGCCGGCGCTGGAGAGCGTGCGCGACGAGCTGTACTTCCTCCTCGGCAAGTACCACTACAACAAGGGCAAGTTCAAGGAAGCGGTGTCGCTGTTCAATATGGTGCCGCCCAAGAGCCCCTATTACGTGCAGGCCAAGCTGTTCGAGGGCGCCACCCACGTGCGCGAATACAACGCCAAGCCGGCGCGTGAGGCCTTCATCGAGGTGTTGCGCGTGGGCGCCGACAGCGACGACCCCAAGGTGAAGCCCTACGAGGACATGGCGAACCTGTCGCTGGCCCGGGTGTATTACTCGACCGGGCAATACGACCTGGCCGCCAAATATTACGACCGCGTGTCGACGGAGTCGTACGACTGGCCCAACAGCCTGTTCGAGGCCTCCTGGGCCAACTTCATGTTGCGACAGGCCGGCTACTCGAAGGCCCTCGGCAACATCCAGACCCTGCAGGCGCCGTACTTCGACAACTTCATCAAGCCCGAGTCGATCGCCGAGGCGTTGACGGTCAAGGCGACCATCTACTTCTACAACTGCCAGTACGACCGGGCCGCCGACGCCATCGACGAGTTCCGCGAGCAGTTCGAGCCGCTGGCCCTCGATCTGAAGAAGCTGGTCGACTCGACCACCGCCAACGATCAGTTCTTCGAGCTGGCCGACAAGATCCGCGCCGCCAACTCGAAGCTGCCCGACAAGACCGAGCGGGCCGCCCGGGCGGTGCTGTCCGACCGGATGCTGGCCCGGCGGTTCGAATACGTCAAAGAGCTGGACCGCGAGCTGGCCGAGCACGAGCGGGCCGATCCGGCCTGGAAGTCCACCGCCGTGGCCAACGCCGTGGTCACCGACATCACCTTGCAGCGGTCGCTGACCGTCAACGAGGCGGGCGAGCTGGCCCGTCAGCGGGTCAGCCGTCTGGTGGCCGAGCTGGCCAGCCTGATCAAGCGCGTGCTGAAGATCGAGATCGAGATCCTGCAGGGCGAGAAGGGCCAGCTCGAGCAGGAGCTCGTGGCCGAACAGCAGACCATGTCGTCGAACCGTGCCACCGACATCTCCCGGATTGTGGTCGACGACGAACACCACTACTGGCCCTTCAAGGGCGAGTACTGGCGGGACGAGCTCGGCTATTACCGGGTCCGCCTGCTGAACCGCTGCGAAAAGAATGCGCCGGAGGGCGCGCCGACCGGTCCGACCCAGTAAGCTCCGGGACCCGCCGCTTGTTTCGTAGAAGTGAGGAGATCATGAAGTCAGCAAACGGTTTCGAGGTGGTCGTGCACGGAACGCTGGCGCTGGCTCTGCTCGCGGCCCCCGCCGCGGCCCTGGCCCAGGCGCAGCCGCCCCCGGGCGGCAAGGCCCGATACAGCAAGAAAGAGGTCGACGTGGTGGGGGTGCCCCAGACCGAGCTGACCAAGCCGCAAGCTCCGGTGAAGGAGACGCGCCGGACCTCGGGCCCCATGCTCACGGTGGAAGAGTTCCGCGGCGTGCGGCAGGAGAAGATCGTCAAGATCAACCAGATCGCGATCGAGAAGCACCAGCGGCTGCTGCGGGTGACCGACGACGACGATCCCCAGAAGCCGGAGTTCCACTTCCGCCTGGCCGAGCTCTATTACGAGCAGCAGCGTTACACCAACTTCCAGGCGCGCAGCCTGGACGAGAAGATCTTCCAGACCAAGAACGCGGGCGAGCGGGCCCGCCTGGAGCAGCAGCAGAAGAAGCTGGAGGGCGAGGAGAGGCAGTGGCTGCTCAAGGCGGTGGAGTCGTACGTGGCCGCCTCGCAGTTCCGCAAGTACGAGAAGATGGACGAGGTCCTGTTCCGCCTCGCCTACCTGCTGCAGACGATCAAGAAGGAAGAGCAGGCACGTGAGTTCTTCCTCCGGCTGATCAAGGACTACCCGAACTCGAAATACGTCCCCGACGCCTACCTGTCCTTCGCCCAGTACTTCTTCGACAAGGGCGAGATGGATGCGGCCAAGAAGTTCTACGAGAAGGTCGAGCAGTTTCCCAAGTCGTCGGTCTACGGCTACGCCATCTACAAGAAGGGTTGGTGTTACATCAACCTGGGCGACTTCCGGACCGCGCTGCAGACGTTCGTCGACGTGATCCGGCTGGCCCAGGCGGGCAAGGCCGGCGGCAACAAGATGGCCAATCAGTCGCTCGAGCGCGAAGCGAAGAAAGACGTGGTCAAGGCCTACGCCCGGACCCCGGGCGCCGGCCCGGACAAGGCCTGGGAGTTCTTCAACCGCACCGGCGGGGACTTCGCCCCCAAGATGATGGAGACCCTGGCCGAGCTCTACTGGGAACAGGGCATGTTCCCCGACTCGACCAAGGTCTATCACAAGATGATGGTGCTGAACCCCGAGTCGCCCCGCCTGTGCGAGTGGCAGAACAAGGTGGTTCGCAACACGCTGTCGGCGGGCACCAAGCGTGACCAGGTCCAGGAGGTCAACCGCCTGGGCATCGCCTACGACCGGATCAAGGCCCAGACCACCGCCAAGAAGGACATGGTCGAGGAGTGCCGGAACGCCTTCCACGACATCTCCAAGGAGCTGGCGCTGGTCTGGCACAAGGAGGCCCAGCGCACGAAGAACCCGGACACCTACGTGCTGGTCCGCTACGTCTACAAGGACTACCTGGACCGCTTCTCGAAGGAGAAGGGGGCCCTGGACATGGGCTTCTATTACGCCGAGGTGCTGTGGACCACGCAGCAGTGGCGCGAGGCCGCCGAGCAATACACCAAGGTGGTCGAGCAGGATCCGCGCAGCAAGTGGGTCAAGGAGGCGGCCTACGCGGCCGTGCTGGCCTGGAAGAACGCGCTGAACATCGACGACACCGGTCAGGGGCCGGACAAGCAGGGCAACAACAGCAAGGACTTCAAGCCCCAGCCCATCCCCGACTACCAGAAGAAGATGATCGCGGCCTTCGACACGTACATCAAATACGTGCCCGATGCGCCCGAGCTGGTGACCATCAAGTACCGCAAGGCGCGCATCTACTACGACTACAACCACTTCGACGAGGCCGAGGGGCTGTTCCAGGACATCGTCGACCACCACTCGGACCACGAGCTGGCCGAATACTCCGCCAACCTGCTGCTCGATTCGCTGAACATCCAGGGCCAGAACCTGAAGATCGCGGGCAAGACCCGGGACGCGCTGCGGATGGTGGACAAGTTCATGGACACCCCCGCTCTGATGAAGAACCCGGAGTTCGCCAAGAACATGGTGAACCTGAAGGTCGACGGGCTGGTGATCGAGGCCAAGCAATACGAGGACAAGGGCAACTACAAGGAGTGCGGCCGGTCGATGCTGGCGGCGGCCGAGTCGATGCCCGACCATCCCAAGCACGCCGAGCGGCTGTACGACTCGGCGGTCTGCTTCCAGAACGCGCGCCTGGTGGGCCGGGCGGTGGCGGTCCGCAACGAGCTGATCCGCACCCATCCCAACGATCCGCTGGCGCAGAAGGCGCTGTACAAGGTGGCCTCCGGCTACCACCAGATCGCCTTTTACAGCGAGGCCGCCCAGCGCTACGAGCAGTTCGCCAGCAAGTTCCCGGGTGAGAAGGAGTCGGCCGACGCGCTCAACAACGCCTACAAGTTCCGGGTGGGCATGCGCGAATACGATCAGGCCATCAAGGACCTGAACGACTACATCCGGCTGTACGGCGCCCGCAAGCCGCGCGAGGCGGCCGACGTCTTCTTCCAGATGGGCGAGGTGTACGAGAAGGAGAACCGGGTCAACGACCACATCCGCCATCTGGAGAACTACCTCAAGGAGTGGGGCACCAAGGGCTCGATCGAGAAGCAGCTGCTCGCCCACTTCAAGCTGGGGGAGTACTACTGGAAGAAGTCCTGCGCGCAGGAGGGCGTCAACGGCGCCTGCATCAAGGTGGAACGCGTGAGCGCCACCGGTCGGCAGCGGGCCTTCTACGAGATCAACAAGCACATCACCGACAAGAAGAAGAAGATCAAGGAGAAGGAGCGGACCCAGTGCGGGCCGCCCACCAAGTCCAAGATCACGGTGATCGGCCGCGGGCCCAAGATGGCCGCTACCGCCCAGAAGCACTTCGCCGATGCGCTGAAGCTGTACGAGAACGGGCGGGCTCTGAACAAGATCCCGGCCGGGCCGGACCGGCAGGCGCGCGCGGTGCTGGCCACCCACGCCGCGGCGGGCGCGCTGTTTTACCAGGGTGAGAAGCTGTACGAGGACTTCCTGCGGCTGCAGTTCCCCGACGGGCTGCAGCTGCAGAAGCCCAACAGCTTCGACAGCCCTCGCAAGGCCGCGGCCAAGAAGAAGCGGTTCGAGGAGGACGTCAAGAGGCTGACCAAGTACCTCATCGAGAAGGGCACTCTGGCCGCCAAGCTGGCCGGTCCCAGCGCCGAGAAGAAGGGCATCTACGACAAGGTGCTGGACTACAAGGTGGCCCACTGGACCATCGCCGGCTCGGCGCGCATCGGGCAGATCTGGGCCAACTTCGTCGACCAGCTGTACACCGCCCCCATCCCCAAGGAGCTCAAGTCCAAGAACGAGTGGGGCATGAACGAGCGCGAGATGTTCTGCGACGAGCTGGTCGACCGGGCCGAGCCCATCGAGGCCAAGGCGGTGCAGGGCTACGAATTCTGCCTCAAGGCCGCCACCCAGGAGTCGTGGTTCAACGAGTGGTCGGCGATGTGCGAGGTGGAGATGAACCAGATGCAGCCGTCGGAGTACCCGCTGGCGGTGGAGGCCCGGCCCGAGGCTGGCTACTCCTCGTCGCTGTTCACCCCGGCCAAGGTCATCCCCGAGCTGGCCTCGTCACCGACCACGGTGGCGGCGGCGCCCCAGGGTCAGACCCAGGCCCGGGGCGGGAACTGAGGAGCGCAAGGTCATGTACAAGCAAAGGTCACTTCACGCTGCCGCGGCCGCGCTGCTGCTGTCGGGTCTGGCCGGCTGTGCCGGGCAGATCGGTCAGACTTCGGGGCGCGAAGCAACGGATGAAGAGAAGCCGCTGAAGTCGGCGACCGGACCCAAGGCCGCCGATCCGCTTGCGGGCGGAGCGAAGGCCGCTGTGCCCGCCCCCGCCACCAAGCGCGACATCACCGATGCCCAGCAGAAGGAGTTCGACGAGATCATCGCCCGCTGGGAGCAGTCGCGCCGCGAGGGCAGCTTCAAGCGCAACTGCAGCTCGATCGCCTCGGCTTTCGGTTCGCTGGCCAACGAGTACCCGGCGCTGATCGAGGCCCGCCACAACCAGGCGGCGGTGATGTACGAGTGTGGGCAGCAGCCGGAGGCGATGCGGATCTGGGAGCAGCTGGCCAATGCGCCCAAGCCCTACGCCGCCGCTCTGGCCCAGCTGGGCTACGTGGCCTGGCAGAAGGGGGACGCCGCCCGGGCCGAGACGCTGTTCCAGCGGTCGGTCGACGCCGACAAGCAGCTGGGCTCGATCTCGGCGCGGCTGAACCTGGCCCAGATCCTCCGCGACAAGGCTCGCCGCTCCTCGGGTGAGGAGAAGACGCGCTACTACCGCGAGGCGGTCGATCACCTGCGCACGGTGCTGGCGGTCGACGGGAACAACCTGCCGGCCTACGCTGCCCTCTGCTACCTGTATTACGACCGCGAGCCGCCGCTGTACGAGATGGCCAAGCTGGTCGGCACCCAGGCCATCTGGCGCGCCGAGGAGATCGCCACCGGCAAATACGTCGGCCAGCGCGATGACCTGGCCGAGGAGGACCGCGGCAAGCCGGCGGGGGCCCGGCGTGGGGCCCGGGGCAAGCGCGCCGCTGCCGACGAGGACTCGGGGCCCAAGGGCCGCGACGTGGCGGTGCGGGGCACCGGCTACACGCCCGAGATGAAGAAGGCGCTGGGCATGGTCTACAACACCATGGGCCTGGTCTCGCTCAAGCGCAAAGAGGTGTCGGACGCCATCGCCTACTTCAAGAAGGCGGTGGACATGGATCCGGAGCTGCACGAGGCCCGGATGAACCTGGCAGCGCTTTCGCTCAACTACCGCAACTACGCCACCGCCGAGGAGAACTTCCGGGCGGTGCTGACCGCGCAGCCGAACAACTACGACGCCACCATCGGTCTGGGGGTGGCGCTGCGTGGGACCAAGAAGTTCGACGAGGCCGAGCAGCAGTACCTGGCCGCCCAGAAGCTGGACCCGCAGATCGGCGACAGCTACTTCAACCTCGGGTTGCTCTACCAGGAGTACAAGGGCATCGACCGCACCAACCTGCAGAAGGCCCAGCAGTACTACCGGGATTACCTGGGGCGGGCCCGCTCGGGGGTCAAGCGGCGCGACGCCGAGAAGCGGATCAAGGACATCGACGACACCATCGCGGCGCTCGAGGAGGCGGCCAAGCTGCAGAAGGAGGCCGAGGAG
This sequence comes from Myxococcota bacterium, assembly GCA_046734815.1. Taxonomy (GTDB): domain Bacteria; phylum Myxococcota_A; class Polyangia; order Fen-1088; family Fen-1088; genus CAVYGB01. Next base: position 29,526 of record JBKPRZ010000190.1, read on the forward strand.
CTGCAGCGCAAGATGGAAGAGCAGCAGAAGAAGATGGAAGAGGACCTCAAGAAGATGCAGGAGCAGGAGAAGCAGCAGCAGACCCAGGGGGCTCCCCAGGCCACGTCTGCTGTCACGCCGGCTCCCACCACGCCCGCCGCTCCCACCTCGCCCCCGCCCACCACCCCACCACCGGCGGGGTCGGGCAACGGCCCGTCGGCGGTCAAGTCGCAGAAGTGATTCGCAAGTATCTGTTTTCGTTTGGTTTTGTGGCGGCGGGGGAGAGGTCGAGGGGGCCGCGGAACTTTGCGGCGGCTCGGTTGTCTGAGGTAATGACCTTTTCGCCGGCGAGGAGGCTCGTATGAAGATCGTGAAGACGTTGCAGATTTCGGCGGTGGCTCTCTCGATGTTCCTGGGCGCGGGGATGACCCTGGCGCAGCAGGCGCAGGCCCCGGCCAAGCCCTCCTCCGGTGGTCAGTCGGGCGGCAGCAACGCCCCCCGGGCCACGGCGCCGGCGAACGCGGACGAAGGGAACAGCAGCTACAAGGCCAAGACCGTGTACGACTTCGAGGACGACATGGTCGAGGGCGACCTGCAGCGTCCCGACGGCGAGCTGATCGATTCGGTCCGCAAGGTCAAGCACTCGAGCCTCATCGAGATCCGCAAGGACTTCATCCCCGAGATGTTGAAGTCGCTCGAGGACCTGTAAGACGTCCTGTAAGACCCGACCTTCCGACGACCCTCAGCGACCGACCACGACCCGGGTCTGACCGCCCGGGAGAGGAAGAGATACGACCATGGCGAACGCAGCGGTGCCCCTCAAGTTCGAGATCTGGAAAGGGGACGAGCTCCTCAAGGAGGAGGTGATCCACGAGCCGGTCATCAAGGTCGGCAAGCTGGCCTCCTCGCACCTGCGCATCGACGACGAGTCGGTCTCGCGCATGCACGCGGTCATCGAGGTCAACGGCCCGGAAGACATCCAGCTGATCGACCTGGGGTCGACCCGCGGGACGCTGGTCAACGGCGAGCGGATCACCAAGGTGCGCCTGCGTTCGGGCGACGAGATCAACTTCGGAGACATCCGGGTGGTGCTCAGCTTCCTGCAGGAAGAGGACTCGACGGTGGTGGCGCCGGAGGTGTCAGCCGCCGCCGCGCAGTCGCCGGCCGCGCGGCCGCCGATGCCGGCCGCCCCCGCCATCCCGCCGCCGGTCTCCTACAGCACCGGGACCCAGCCGATGCCGCCTTACCAGCCGCCCGCCGCCACCGCCGCGCTGCCCAGCTACGGGCAGCCGCCGCCCAGCTGGCCGCCGCCCGGAGCGGGGGCCGGACCCTCCCACGTCTCCGCCGACGTCGAGGAGCTGGACGGCACCCGCGCGCTCGAGGTGCAGGCGATGTTCCGGGGCGTGGTGGTCAACACCCGCC
>JBKPRZ010000191.1:0-5652 GCA_046734815.1 Myxococcota bacterium
TGCCGCCCGAGGGCAAGAAGATCGACGACGTGGCCAAGACCCAGAAGTTCAAGGTCAGCGGGGTCGACGTGACCGTGCTGGACGTGCGCGGCACCTACAAGTACAAGCCGGCGCCCATGGCGCCCCAGGAAGAGCTGCGCCCTGGCCAGCGCATGCTGGGCGTCGTCTTCGCCAGTCCGCAGGGGCCTTATTTCATGCGCTTCGTGGGGCCCGAGAAGACCATCGAGAAGAACAAGAAGGACTTCGACAAGTTCCTCAAGGGCTTCAAGAAGTCGTAGCCCTGGGCACGGCCGCCGCCGCTCACAGCCCGGCCCGGTCCTCCACCTCCGAGCGGCGCAGGGCCCGGCCCAGGAACGGGATGAACGCGGCCGCCACCCGTTCGTTCCCCTCCCGCGAGGCGTGGCTGTCGGTCCCCTCCCGGGTCGGGTAGACCAGCAGGTTGGATTTCCCCTCCCCGGTCAGCAGATCGTACAGGTCGAACACCACCAGGTTGCGGGGCCGGTAGTCGCGCAGCCAGCCGTCGGTCGAGGCGGCCCAGTTGTTGAACGCCCGGGCCAGGTCGCCCGATCGGGCGATCTCCGCCGGGGTCGGTCCGTCCGGCTCGCCCCGGGCCAGCCGCAACAGCTTGCGGAACAGGCGCTCGCGCGGCGGCCGCGGGGCCACCGGGGGCGTGGTGACGTACACGAACAGGACCTCCGGGTGCTTTTGCGCCATCTGCGCGAACGTGGGCAGCAGCGAGGTCAGCGCCGCCTTCGCGTTCCAGACCGTCAGCTGCGGGCCGCGCGGGTTTCCGGGCGGTTCCCCTTCGCCCTCCAGCTCGTTGTTGGGGAAGCAGGACTTGAACACCACGATGCGGTTGCGCCGGTCGTCGCCGTACAGCGTGTCCTGGTTGTCGGTGCGCAGGATGCGGTCCATCTGCTGCCGGAACTTGTCGGGCCAGTGAAACAGGTCCGTGTCCTCGCCCACCAGGCTGCCGTACGAGGCCTCGTGTACCTCGTAACCGCTGGCGGTCAGCTGACGGCGCAGCGACCCGCCGTTGGGATGCGAATCGTAGATGCAACGACCCCGGCTCTGTCGGTCCGGTCCCGGATCGGCCAGCAGCTGGCCGCCACACGAGTGGTGAATAAACAGCAGCCGGACCGTTGCTGAAGCAAGGGGGGAGGTCCGGGCGCCGTCGAAGCCCGACAGGTCCAGGTGCCGCGGCCGTTCGCGCGGGACCGACACCGCCGCCTGACCGCCCCCCGTCGGAATCAACATGAGCCCTCCCATCGCGCCGCCCGCGACCGCAAGCAGCAACAACCCACGCGCCCAGCGAAAAGCCGCTAAAATCATCGCAAAGTCACTCAGGCCGCGACGCTACAGATTGCGCGCCGGCGCGCCGATGACAGTGCGCCGGACCCGACCCATGGTATCGCTCGTCTCCCTTCCCTTGTTGAGCTAACCTTTCCGGTAAAGCTTTTCACTGTGTGCGGCCTCGCGGGAATCCTTAGCACGACCTCCGAGCCCGTGGCTCCGGGCGAGCTGGAGGCGATGATCCAGCCGCTCCACCACCGCGGCCCCGACGACACCCAGGTCTTCGCCGACGCAGCGGACGGCGTCTCGGTCGGCCTGGCTCACGCCCGCCTGTCCATCATCGATCTGTCGGGCGGCCGCCAGCCGGTGCACAACGAGGATCAGACGATCTGGACGGTCTTCAACGGCGAGATCTTCAACTACCTCGAGCTGCGGCAGGAGCTGGAGGCGAAGGGCCACCGGTTTTATACGCGTTCGGACACCGAGGTCATCGTCCACGCCTACGAGGAGTACGGCCTCGAGTTCGTGCACCGCTTCAACGGCCAGTTCGCCATCGCCCTGTGGGACCGCCCGCGCAAGCGCCTGGTGCTGGCCCGCGACCGGGTGGGCGTGCGGCCGATCTTCTACCACCGCAGCGGCAACCGCCTGGCGTTCTCGTCGGAGATCAAGGGCCTGTTCGCCCTGCCGGGCGTCGAACGCCGGCTGTCGCGCCGGGCGCTGGCCCAGGTGTTCCATTTCTGGTCCCCGCTCGAGCCGGCCAGCCTGTTCGACGACGTTTACCAGGTGCCGCCGGGACACCTGCTGATCGCCGAGAAGGGCGAGATCACGGTCCGCCGCTTCTGGGACTGGACCTTCCCCACCGAGGAGGTGGCCTTCGACCGGCCGGTGAAGGACTACGCCGACGAGCTGCGCAACCTGCTCATCGACGCCGTCCGGCTCCGCCTGCGCTCGGACGTGCCGGTGGGCGCGTACCTGAGCGGCGGGCTGGACTCGTCCATCATCACCACCCTGATCAAGAACTACACGGACACCCCTTTACGTACCTTCTCGCTGGGGTTCGAGGACGGCGAGTTCGACGAGTCCAGCTACCAGCAGGAGCTGGTGCGTCACCTGGGCACCACCCACACCGCGATCAGCTGCACCAAGCGGGACATCGGCGCCGCCTTCCCCAAGACCATCTGGCACACCGAGACCGCCATTTTGCGCACGGCCCCCACGCCGCTGATGTTGCTGTCGCGCTCGGTGCGCGAGCAGAACTACAAGGTCGTGCTCACCGGCGAGGGCGCCGACGAGGTGTTCGGGGGCTACGACCTGTTCAAGGAGGGCCAGATCCGCCGCTTCTGGGCGCGGCGGCCCGAATCGAAGGCGCGGGCCGCGCTGCTGGCCCGCCTTTACCCCTACCTCAAGAACTCGCCCACCGCCTCGCCGGCCTACGCCGAGAGCTTCTTTTCCCAGGGCATGGACCGCCTGAACGAGCCGTTCTTCGGCCACCTGCCCCGCTGGTCCACCACCAGCCGCACCTGGCGCTTCTTCAGCTCGGACACGCTGGCGGCGCTGCAGGGCTGGGATCCGGTCGAGCAATACCGCGCCCAGCTGCCGGCCGAGATCGGCCGCTGGCACCCCTTCAACCGGGATCAGTACAACGAGGGCCACACCCTGCTGTCGGGCTACCTGCTGTCGTCGCAGGGCGACCGGGTGGGGATGGCCAACTCGGTGGAGGGGCGTTTTCCCTTCCTCGACTACCGGGTGATGGAGCTGGCCAGCCGGCTGCCCGTGTTGCTGAAGATGATGGGGCTCAAGGAGAAGCACCTGCTCAAGCGGGCGATGGCCGACCTGCTGCCGGCCGCCATCATCCGCCGCACCAAGCAGCCCTACCGCGCGCCCGACAGCGCCAGCTTCTTCTTCGACGGCAAGCCCCTGCCCTACGTCGCCGACCTGCTGAGCGAGGCGCGCATCAAGCAGACCGGCTACTTCGACACCACCGGCGTCGCCCGCCTGGTGGAAAAGTGCCGCACCGGCCGGGCCATCGGTTTCGCCGACAACATGGCGTTCGTGGGCGTCCTGTCGACCATGCTGGTCGACGAGATGTACATCCGCCGGGTCAGCCCGCTGACTGTGTGAACAACCCGCTCAGGACGGAAGACGCATGCTGCTCCATCATCAGCTGAAGGCCACCATCGAACGGGCTGCCGACAAGACCGCCGTGCGCGTGGGCGACACGCGCTACAGCTACCGGGACATCGATCAGATGGCCACCCGGCTGGCGGTGGCGATGCAGAAGCGGGGCGTGCGCCGCCACGACCGGGTGGCGCTGTTTCTGCCCAACGGCATCGAGATGGTGGTGGGGATCTTCGCCTCGCTCCGCTGCGGGGCCGCCTTCATGCCCATCAACCCGCAGACCAAGGCGGCCAAGCTGCGCTACATGCTGACCGACTCGACCCCGCGCTGCCTGGTGGCGCAGGCCGAGCTTGCCGCCACCTGGACCGAGGCGGCGGCGGGCCTGACCGACCCGGGCTCGATCCTGGTGGCGGGCGCGCCTCCCGCCGGGGCGGACGGACGGGTCGAATCGCTGTCCGCGGCCATCGAGACCGCCGACGGGACCCTGGCCGATCCCGGGCTGATCGATCTGGATCTGGCCTCGATCATCTACACCTCCGGGTCGACCGGCGACCCCAAGGGCGTGATGCTCAGCCACCGCAACATGATCTCGGCGTGCAACTCGATCTCCGAGTACCTGGGCCTGCGCGGCGACGACATCATCATGTGCGCGCTGCCGGTGTCGTTCGATTACGGCCTTTACCAGATCCTGATGGGCTTCAAGATGGGCGCCACCATCTTCCTCGAGCCGTCCTTCTCCTTCCCGGTGAAGATCCTCGAGCTGATGCAGAAGGAGAAGGTGACCGTGTTCCCCGGCGTCCCGACCATGTTCGCCATGCTGATGGGGCTGGACATCCTGTCGCGCTACGACCTCAGCTCGGTGCGGATGTTCACCAACACCGCGGCGGCGCTGTCGGCCAAGCAGATCGAGGACCTGCGCAAGACCTTCCCGGGCGCGAAGCTGTTCTCGATGTACGGCCTGACCGAATGCAAGCGGGTGACCTATCTGCCGCCCGACCAGCTGGACATCCGCCCCACCAGCGTGGGCCGGGGCATGCCCAACGAGGAGGTCTACCTCATCGACGAGGAGGGCCGGCGGCTGCCCAACGGCAGCACCGGGCAGCTGGTTGTCCGCGGCAGCAACGTGATGGTGGGCTACTGGAACAAGCCCGAGGAGACCGCCGCCCGGCTCAAGCCCGGCTTTTACCCGGGCGAACGGGCGCTGCACACCGGTGATCTATTCCGCACCGACGAGGAGGGCTATCTCTACTTCGTCGGCCGCACCGATGACATCATCAAGAGCCGTGGCGAGAAGGTCAGCCCGCGCGAGGTGGAGAACGCCATCCACGACCTGCCCGGCGTGTCGCAGGTGGCGGTCATCGGCGTGCCCGACCCGGTGCTGGGCGAGGCCATCAAGGCCTACATCGTGCTGAAAGACGGCGTTACCTACTCGGAACGCGACGTCATCAAGCATTGCCTGGCGCGGCTGGAGAATTTCATGGCTCCCAAACACGTCGAGTTCGTCAGCACGCTTCCCATGACCAACACCGGCAAGGTAAGCAAGAGCGAGCTCCGCAAGCGAAATTAATCAGACAAAGGCTAGATCGATGGACATCAAGGGCAAGGTCCGGCAGTACATCTCCGAGAACATCCTCATGACGGGGGCGGCGACGGATCTGACTGACGACGCCTCGCTGCTGCAGCGGTCGATCCTGGATTCCACCGGCGTGCTCGAGCTGGTCACCTTCCTGGAGGACAGCTTCAACATCAAAGTAGCCGACGAGGAGATGTTGCCCGAGAACCTGGACTCGCTGAACAAGATCGCCGCCTACGTGCAGCAGAAGACCGCGGGGGGCTGAGATCATGGCCGGCGCCAAGGACGTGGGACAGAAGCTGGGGCCGTCGGTCCTGGACCTCGACCCGGCCGCAGAGGTCGATTTCATCTGCTCGCGCATGCGCGAGATCGTGGGTCAGCAGCTGAAACGGCGGGGCGTGGTGGTGGCGGTGTCCGGCGGCGTGGACAGCTCGGTCTGTCTGGCGCTGGCGGCAAAGGCCTTCGGGCCGGGCAAGGTGCTGTCCCTGCTGCTGCCCGAGCGCGAGTCGTCGGGGGCCAGCGTGGACCTGGGCAAGAAGATGTCCGACAAGGCGGGCGTGCCCTACCTGATCGAGGACATCACCGCCGCGCTGGAGGGCTTCGGCTGCTACCGGCAGCGTGACGAGGCCATCCGCAAGGTGTTCCCGGAATACGGCGACGGGTGGAAG
>JBKPRZ010000192.1:0-9942 GCA_046734815.1 Myxococcota bacterium
CTGCCGGGCCTGTGACCGCTCCCGGGCCTGCGACCGCTGCCGGGGCTACGCTGGCCTCGCGAAGGGGCGCGCCGCCGCGCGAGACCGGGAAGCTGGTGCGCACGACGTGGCCGCGGTCGCCGCGCAGGCGCCACCTCATGATCTGTCCGACGACGCAGCGGGCGGCGTCCGTCTCCAGCCGGCCGTCCGACGACAGCCCGACCGACGCCACCGCGCCCGACGGCCGGATGTAGGCCACCGCGTGCACCGCCTGCTCGCCGGGCGGACCGCAGCGGCCCAGCGTGCGCATGCGCGCGGCGATCGGGCGGCCCAGCGTGCCGCGCCGCCAGATCACCACGTACTTCTGCCGCGGGGAGCGGAACTCCATCGAATATTCGAAGTCCGACGCCTTGTTGCCGCCCGGGCGTGGGAATCGGATCTTCTGCCCCTCGGTGACCAGGCAACGCTCGACCGCGTAGTTGCCGAGCTCGTTGTCGATCACCAGAACGTCCTCGACCGCGCCGGTGGCGGCGATGTGAAAGCGCAGCTTCACCTCGCCGTGGGCGAACAGCTGCGCGCTGCCCGCGCGCTTGTAACAGGCGGACAGGCGCGGGATGTTGGCCTCCAGCACGTCGCTGACCTGGCCCTGGTTGAGAAACCCGCGCTGCAGGTCCACCTCGACGGCCCGGTCCGGCTCGTCACCCAGGGTCACCGGCATCTCGCCCGGCTTGTAGGGCCGGGGCGCCTCCGCCTTCTTCGGCGCGGCGGGCCGGGGCGGCGGCGGGGGCGGCACCACCTCGGTCTCGGCGCAGCTTGGCCCCGCGAGGGCGGCCAGGAGTACGCACTGGGTTATCGACGCGCCCCGCATGAACAGGAGGTGCGATAGTAACCCAGCCCCCCCGACCCACCAATCCGGAATGCCCCCCCACCCCGAGGCGCCGCGTTGAACGCGTTGGCGGAGGCGGGCTTCGCCCGCCGGAGCCAGAGCGCGGGGGGTTCAAGGGACCCTCTCAGGGTCCCTTTTAATAAGCCGGCTGGAAACGGAACTCGTACTGGACCTCGCCGGCCTGGGCGAGTTGCGGGAACTCGAAGCGCCGGATGGTCCCGACCAGGCAGTCCTCCACCTCCTTGTTGTTCAAGGTGGTGTTCACGACGCGCACGTCCTGGGCCGCGCCGTCGGCGCGCAGGGCGATCAACACCTTGACGTTGCCCTTGAAGCTGCGGTCCTGCTTCTCGTTGAGCACGTCCTGGTAGCACTTGCGCGTGGAGACCTCGCGCTGCTGCAGCACGAGCATGATCTCCGCTTCCTTGTCGGGCGGGATCCCACCAGAGGGCGGCATCTCGTCGGGCTTGATGTTCGCGTATTCGGGAGCAGGCGCCTGGCGGCTGGCGCAACCCAGCCCGGCCACCAAGGTGAGCAGACACGGGATCGCGAGCGGTGTTCGCATGGCTTTTCCCCAGTGTCGCCGAGACTATCAGATTGTCGGGGAAGTGGGCCGCCGCGCGCGAGCGGCTAGCTTTTCAGGATCGCCGAGGCGATCACCAGCCGCTGGATCTCGCTGGTGCCCTCGTAGATCTCGGTGATGCGCGCGTCGCGGAAGTGGCGCTCGGCCGGGAAATCGCCCAGGTAGCCGTAGCCGCCGAACACCTGCAACGCTTGCGTGACCACCCGGTTGGCCATCTCGGCGGCGAACAGCTTGGCCATCGACGCCTCCAGCGAGAAGCGGCCCTTCTCGTCCTTCTTCGCCGCTGCCCTCCAGATCAGCAACCGCGCCGCGTCTATCTCGGTGCACATGTCGGCCAGCTTGAACTGGATGGCCTGGTGCTCGGACAGCGTCTGGCCAAAGGTCTTGCGCTCCTTCGAGTAGCGGGTGGCGGCCTCGAAGGCCGCCCGGGCGATGCCCAGCGCCTGCGAGGCGATGCCGATCCGCCCGCCGTCGAGCGCGGACATGGCCAGCTTGAACCCGCCCCCCGGCTGCCCCAGCAGGGCGTCGGCCGGCACCGCGCAGTCGGTGAGGAACAGCTGCGACGACAGGGCGCCGCGGATCCCCAGCTTGTCGTCAGGCGGCCCGAACTGCAGCCCCGGCGTCTTGCTGTCGACCAGAAAGGCGGTCAGCCCGCCGTGCCCGATGCCCGGCTGGGTGACCGCGAACAGCAGCACCACGTCGGACACCGGGCCGTTGGTGATGAAGTTCTTGGTGCCGTTGATGATGTAAAGGTCGCCGTCGCGCCGGGCGGTGGTGGTCAGCGCGGCGGCGTCCGAGCCCGCGCCCGGTTCCGACAGGGCAAAGCAGCCCAGCTTCTTGCCCGAGGCCAGCGGGATCAGGAAACGCGTCTTCTGGGCGTCGGTGCCGAACTTCAGGATCGGGTCGCAGACCAGCGAGTTGTTGACCGACATGATGACGCCGGTCGAGGCGCACGCGCGCGAGATCTCCTCCAGCGCCAGCACGTACGACACCGCGTCCATGCCCGCCCCACCCCACTCCTGCGGGATGGCCACCCCCATGAGCCCCATCTCCGCCAGGCGCGCCACCTGTTCCTTGGGAAAGCGGTGCTGCTTGTCGATCTCCGCCGCCTTCGGCGCGATCTCCTTGTTGGCCAGCTCGCGGGCCGTGTCCCGCAGCAGCGTCTGTTCGGCGGTCAGCGTGAGGTCCAAGGTCCCAACATTATGTCACGCTCACGCCCCCTGTCATGGCTGCGCCGGGTGGGTCGTACGATCACATCGGCTGAACGTGGTCGTACACCGTGGCTCATCACGGGGGGAGCATCGGGCGGGGGGCCAGGGAGATGGCGTCGCAGGCTTCGGTTTTCACGGTGCCGGCCAGCCAGGAGGTGAGGCAGCGGTCGAGGGCGTCGCCGCTCTTCATCAAGGTGCCGCCCTTGTGGTGGTCGGTGCCGCGCGCCTTGCGGATCAGGCTCAGGCGCGTGGGGTCCTCTCCGCGCTCGCGCACCACCGTCGAGACCGCCTCGGGCTCCAGGCCCACCACCGACCAGAACGTGGCCTCGTATTCGGCGGCGGTGGTGGTGCCCTCGGCAGAGGTGGCCTTCGGATCCAGCCGCAGGCCGCGCGAGCCGTAAAGACGCAGGTTGCGGCCGACCTGCCCATGACAGTCGAGGGTGCCGCAGGTGGCCTGAAGGGCATCGGCCACCGGCTCGAACCCGTCGCGCGGCGGCGCCTGCAGCAGCCGCGGCTCGGGGCGCGTGTCGATCGCCTGACCACTGCAGCCGAGCGCGGGCAACAGCAGCAACAGGCGGGCGAGTTTCACGGGCGGGCTCCGCAATTCGACGGCGGCAGCGCCACCGGCATGTCGGGATCGTCCGACAGGAACACCTGCCCGGCCGAACGCGGGCCCGCCGGCGTCTGGTGGCAGTTCGAGCAGGAGCCCTCGCGGTAAATCGGCGATTCCATGTCGATGCTGTGCTCGCCGGCGACCAGCGTCGCCCAGACCGGGAAGGTGGGCTGCCACTCGCCCGGGCGCACGAAGAAGTTGCCCGCGCAGTTGGTCACCGTGCGGTGAACGCGCCCGGCCGCATCCAGCAGCGCCACCTCGACCCCGCCGACCGCCTTCGACCCGGTCGCGTCGAAATACACCGTGCCCCCGAACACGAAGGCGGCGGCGTTGCCCGCCTCCTGGTGGCACACGACGCACGGCTGATTGGGGCGGTGGAGCGGGCCGACGGCAACGCCCGCCGCTTCCGGCCCCAGCGCCGCTATCTGAGCGTCGACGGCCGGGTCGGGACATCCCGCCGCGGCCAGCGCCAGCAACGCCGAGCACAGCAGCCCGGCGCGCTGTGGCCCGTGGCTCCCGTCGGAGAAGATGGCAGCGGCTCGCATTCGGGGTCCGAAGTTATTTCGTGAATTCCCGACCCCACCCCGGTCCACTATCGAATCTGGAACTCTTCTGGGTATGACCCAACCGACGCCGGACCGTCCATAGAAATGTCTCTCGCCCCTCTCGCAGGCTGGTTGCGGCCACGAAATCTCGGTGCGGTCACGCTGGCCGCCTGCCTGGCAGGCTGCGCTGCGCCTCCCGACGCGCAGACGCGTTACTGGGCGCCCATCCCGCGCGCGCCCGACGCGGGGCCCGGTGGCCCCGGCATCGACGACCCCGATCCGCCGCCGCCCCGGCCGGGAACGGACGGCTCGGCCCGGCCGGATCCCGATCCCGACCCGGATCCCGATCCCGATCCCGGACTGCCGCCGCTGCCGGACGGCGGGCCGCCGGCCGGCCCGGTCCGCGGGGGCTCGCCCACGTGCAGCTTGCGCGTCAGCGTCACCACCGCCACCACGGGCCGCGACTACCGGCCGCGCAACGTGGGCGCCATCTGGATCGCCGACGGCGGCGGTCGCTTCGTCAAGACCGTGGCGGTGTGGGCCAACCGCCGCGCCGGCAATCTGGTGCAATGGAGCAACGCCAGCAACGCGGCCGGCCTGCAGCGCGACCGCACCGACGCCGTCACCGGCGCCACCGCCGGCAACCACGGCACGCGCACCGGCACCTGGAACTGCAGCAACGCCCGGCGCGCCCCCTCGCCCGACGGCCCGTACCGCGTATGCTTCGAGCTGACCGAATCGAACCGCGGCGATTCGCCCAGCCGTTTTCACTGCGCGGATTTCACCAAGGGGACGCAGCCCTTCGACATGATGATCCCCGACGAGCCCAACTTCCGCGCCCGCCGCCTCCAGTTCACGCCGTGATCCGATGAAGTCGATTCAGCGGGCTTGCATCGCCTTTGCCGTTGCGCTCCTGGCGGCCGGCGGGTGCGCGCGCGTGCCGCCGTATCAGCGCGGGCGGCTGGCCCATCCGACGATGCTGCTGGGCGCGACCGGCGGGGCGGCCGAGTCGCACGTGTATGCGATTCACGAGGGCGCGGTGGGCGGGGGCACCGGCGCCGAGGGCGGGTGCGGCTGCAACTGAGGATCGCCGCCACCCTGCTGGTGCTCGGCGCGGTGGCCTCGGTACCCGGCAGCGGTTCCCCGGCGGCGGCACCGAGCGACGAGCGCCCGCGCCCGCGACGCCCGCGCGTCCGACCACCGCCACCGCCGCCGACCACCCCGGTGTCGGCCGACGAAGAAACGCCCGAGGAGGCAGCGCCGACGGCCCGGGCGGCGGCGCCTCGCAGCCCGATCGTCACCCGCGCCACCCTGGAGCTGTCGGGCTACACCGACACCGACCAGGTGCACGTGGCCTCGCCCTCGGTCGGCCTCAGCGTGGGCAACGAGGTGACCGGCTGGTCGGTCAGCGGCCAGTACCTGCTGGACGCGGTCTCGGCTGCCTCGGTCGACATCGTGTCGACCGCCTCGCGCCGCTGGTTCGAGTACCGCCACGTCGGCTCGGGCTCGCTGGACTTCAAGGCTGGCGACGCCGGCGTCTCGCTGGGCGGCGGCGTCTCGCACGAGCCGGACTACCTCTCGATCGCCGGCTCGGCGCGCGTCACCGTGGACACCGCCGACAAGAACATCACCCCCTACGGCGCCATCTCCTACGGCCTGGACGACGTCGGTCGCACCGGCCAGCCCAGGAGCACCTGGCGCACGATGAGCAAGTGGGGCTTCCAGGCCGGCACCACCTTCGTTCTCGGCCGCTCGACCATCGCCAGCGTCGGCGGCGACGCCATCTTCGAGCGCGGCTACCTGGCCAAGCCCTACCGCTACATCCCGCTGTTCGCGCCCGGCACCGGCGGCTCGGTGCCGGTGGGCGCCTCGGTGGACGAGGTCAACCGCCTGCGCCTGGATCTGCGCCCGCTCGACGCCCTGCCCGACGCGCGCGACCGTTACGCCTTGACCGGCCGCCTGGCCCACCGGACCGAGAGCACAACCTTCCGCATCGACCAGCGCCTGTACCGCGACAGCTGGGCGCTGGCCGCCAGCACCACCGACGCGCGCTGGATGATCGATCTCGGCCGCTACGTGATGTTCTGGCCGCACCTGCGCCTGCACCTGCAGCGCGCGGTCGGCTTCTGGCAGCGCGCCTACGAGGCCGCCCCCGCCCCCGACGGCATGTTCGGCGTCCCCTCCTTCCGCACCGGCGACCGCGAGCTGGGCAGCCTGCGCACCGTCACCACCGGCGGCGGCCTGCGCTTTTACATCGGCGCCGCCGGCCCCCGCTCGCCGGTCACCTTGACCCTGCAAGGCGACGCCATCTACACCCGCTACTTCGACGCCCTCTACATCACCCAGCGCCGCGCCCTGTTCGCCTCCACCCTGATCGAGACGGCCTTCGAATAGAGGCCTGATCGGCCCGCGTGCAGGGGCCTGATTGTGGCTCCCACCCGTCAAGCGCGGCGTCGGGCCGCCGATGTGGAGGGCTCATTCTCCGACGGAGGATTCAGCGATGGCCCAGCTCATTCCTGGCGTGACCGGCACTATCAGCCCGCCCACCACTTACACCATGCACTACCTGAACGGACCGTTCACCTATACGGAAAGGTTCGCCGTTCTCAACGTCAGCCCGGCCTACGTCGCGACGATCGGCGGCGGCATCGAGGCGGTGATCGGTGGGATCGCGGCGGCGGTGGCGGCCATTCCGTTCGTTGGACCCGCGCTGGCGGGGATCGTCGAGTTCGGCTTTCACTGGTACGCCTCGTCGGCCCTGAATCCCGACGGCAGCGCGACCTTCCTGTTTGCGTACCACTTCGCGGGAACGCGCGCCGGCGGCATCGACCTCACCGCCAGCCCGCTGCCGGGTGTGCCTCCGGCCGCCTGGAACGCGCTGATCAACACCCTCCAGCAGGGCCTCAGCCACGGCCCGCGCCTGAACGCGCCCGGAGCCCCCGGCCTGGCCGACGCGGAGACCAGCGCGGGCATCTCCCTGGGCGGCTCGCCGCAGGGCCACGCTCGATGAGCCCCAGCGCGCCACCCCTGCGCGCCGACCTGACCGGCCTGGTCTACTGGGAGAGCAACAGCGGCAAGACGGCCATCGGAGGCGAGGTCGGCTCCGAGTGGCACCTGCGCGTGGAGAACACTTCCCCCAACGCGCGCCACCTGGTGGGCCACACCCTGGACATCCACCCCAGCCCCAACCTCCAGACCTTCGACCGCCGCCGCGTCACCATCCAGGCCGACGTCGTCACCGTGGGCGTCGAACGCCACCGCCCCGAAGTCCGCATCCGCAACATCGCCGCGATCTGACGCGCGCGCGTGCGCCGTGCGGTGGCGAGAAATCACCGCCTCGGACGGCGACGCGGCAGCGTCCCGTCCGGCCCGAACGGGTAAACGTCCGGCGCGAGTATGCGTCGATGTCGCGGCGACCGCTCGCGGCTGAGGGCGCAGTTGCGATCGGTCGACAGCAGCGAGAAGGCTTGCCCACTTGTCGAGCGTGTCGTCCGCGGGCTGGGCAGCTAAGCACCGGGTAGCCCGTCTGGGAGACCCGTGCCGCGGGTGGCGGCGTGACGGCTGGGCGCGGCGGGGGCGGGGCTGCGCGTCCAGGGCCGCCGTCGAGGGCGATGGGCGGGGTTTGCGGTCGAGGTCTCTTTACTCCCGACGGCTGAACGGACAGGATGCCGGCGGGGAGGTTGACTGAATGCAGAAAGAAGCCTGGCAAAAGGAAGCCTGGATCGAGGCGTTGCTCGGGAAGATGTCCTTGGAACAGAAGATCGGTCAGTGCGTGGTGGTGGGCATGTCGGGGACGGTGATCACCAATGACCTGCGCGAGGCCATCACGCGCTATCACGCGAGCGGCATCCGGCTGTCCGGCTTCACCCGCATGTTCAAGTACTTCTCCGACGACAAGGCCAAGCGCCAGGAGCTGGGCGCGGACTTCGTGCCCTCGCTGCAGAAGCTGAACAACGAGGGGCTGCCCCCCTACGCCACGCCCGAGCAATACGCCGCCATGCTGAACGAGCTGCGCGAGCTGGCCGCCGCCCGCAACCCGGGCATCCCGCTGCACATGATCATCGATCAGGAGGGCGACACCAGCCGCGACTTCGCGCGCGGCGGGGTGGTGCAGTTCCCCTCCAGCATGGGGCTGGTGGCGGGCAACAGCACCGAACGCGCCTACCAGGTGGCGGTGGCGGTCAGCAAGCAGATGAAGGCTTCGGGCCTCGACATGATCCACTCGCCGGTGGTGGACGTGAACATCAACCCCAAGAACCCGGAGATCGGCTACCGCGCCTTCTCCGACGACCCGGAGGTGGTGTCGGAATACGCCATCGCCATGCTCAAGGGGTTCAAGGAGAACAAGGTCATCGCCGCCGCCAAGCACTTCCCCGGTCGCGGCGACTCGGCCACCGACGCCCACCACGCCTGCCCGGTGCTGAACGTCGACGCCGACCGCTTCGACAAGATCGAGCTTTATCCTTACAAGCGCCTGATCGCCGCCGGCATCGACGCCATCATGGTGGCGCACTGTCTGTACCCGCACATCGACCCCGACCAGATCTCGACGGTGTCGCGCAAGGTGGTGACCGGCATCCTGCGCGACAAGCTGGGGTTCGAGGGGATGATCACCACCGACAGCATCACCATGGGCGCGCTGATCGACCGCTACGGGATCGGCGAGGCCTGCGCGCGGGCGCTGGACGCCGGCGCCGACATCATCCTGATGAAGGCCGAGAACCGCTGGCGCGGCGAGATGTTCTACACCATCCGCAAATGGGTCGACAGCGGGCGCATCAAGGCCGACGAGCTGGACGACAAGGTCCGGCGCATCCTCTCGATCAAGAAGCGCTACGGCCTGTTCGACGACATGGGGCGGGTGGAGGCCAGCGCCGCCTCGGCGCCGTTCCGCGACCCGATCGTGGTGCAGACCTCGCGGGACGCCGCCCAGCACGCCATCCTGGTCGGCAAGGACGAGCTGAAGGCGCTGCCGCTCGACCGCAAGAAGAAGGTGCTGCTGATCAACCAGCAATACACCCTGAAGACGCCCAACGATCTGCACGACCACCCGGCCCTGTTCCAGCGGCTGATGGAGGAGGACTGGCCCAGCCTGCAGGTCTACGAGACGTCGTTTGGCTTCAACGAAAAGGAAGACGCCGCGGTAGTCCGCTTCGTCGACGAGAACAGGTACGATCTCATCATCTGCACCAACTATTACGACCGCGCCGAGAAGCCCCACACCTACGTCAAGACGCTGATCGACAAGGGACATCCGGTGCTGCTCATCACCAACACCCCCTACTGCATCAACGGGATCGCCGGGCTGATCCCCGAGGCGAAGAGCATCGTGCTCAACCTGAACCTCACGCCCGATGGGATGCGCACCGCCCGCGAGGTGCTGCACGGGCGCCTGCAGCCAAAGGGCAGCTGGCCGCTGTCCAACTACAACCCGCTCGGGCTCCGTCGCTGATGCGCGCGCTGCACCTGAAGTCCCCGGCGGATTTCCAGCTGTCGCCCTACAGCGGCTGGACCCGCCGGCACTGGGAAGAGGCGTTCTTCGCGCTCTGCAAGCCGATCGTGGACAGCGCCTCGCCGGCGGGCGCGCGCCAGCGCATCCCCGGCCCGCGCAGCCACCACGGCCAGCTGGCCGACGAGCTGGAGGGCTTCACCCGCTCGATGATCCTGTCGGGACCCTGGCTGGCCAGCAGCAAGGAGGGCACCTATCCCTGGGAGGGCGGCACCGTCGACGTGGCCGGCTTTTACCGCAAGGGGATCCTCGCCGGCACCGACCCCAGGCACCCGGAGTACTGGGGCGACATCGCCGACCTGGCCCAGCACCTGGTCGAGATGGCGGCGCTGGCCTGGGGCCTGTACCTGTCGCGGCACCTGATCTGGGATCGGCTGGGCGCGCGCGAGCAGCGCCAGATCGCCGACTACATGTTCCAGTGCACGAAGGTCAAGTATCACCAGAACAACTGGCTGCTGTTCAACGTGATCACCAACGCCGTGCTCAAGCGGCTGGGGATGCCCTACTCGCAGCAGCAGATCGACGCCAACCTGCAGGCCTGCGACCACATGTACCTGGGCGACGGCTGGTACCGGGACGGCAAGCTCAACCGCATCGACTATTACAACGCCTGGGGCTT
>JBKPRZ010000193.1:0-4828 GCA_046734815.1 Myxococcota bacterium
GGCGTGGGTGTCGACGCCGGTCCTCCGCCGGTGTTCTGCCGGCCCGGGCCGCTGGCCAGCTGGAGCTTCGACGACTGCAACACCTTCCGCACCCAGCTGCAGGACAACTTCGGCGGGTTTCCCGCGTTCCGCAGCGTCAACGCCGCCTGCGTGCCCGGCATCGAGGGCCAGGGCGTCGACCTCCCGCACGAAAAGGATCTGGTCTACGCCCCCGACCAGCCGCAGTTCACCTTCGGCGCCGGTGTCACCGTGGCGGCCTGGGTCAAGCCCGGCTCGCTCAAGGGCACCCAGACCATCTTCCGCAAGCGCGACGGGCTGCTGAGCTCGGTGGCGCTGATGCTGGTCAACAAGCACTACGTGTTCGTGATCAGCCGCCAGGACGACAAGCCGGCGGCGGTCGCGGTGCGCGCGCCCGAGGACGAGTGGACCCACGTCGCTGCCACCTACGACGGCATGACCCTGCGCCTTTACCTCAACGGTGAAGAAGCGGCCTACGAGGAGGCCGAGGGACGCATCGAGGACGGCGAGGGTCCGCTGCTGATGGGCAACGACATCTTCCGGCGCCGCTTCGAGGGCACCATCGACAAGGTCTGGTTCGACACCCAGCCCACCTCGCCCGAGGTCATCCGCACCCTGCTGTGCCTGCGCCACGCCCCGCAGCTGTCGGTCACGCCCGAGACGACCGAGCCGCTGCAGCCGGGCACGCCCGCCACCTTCGACTTCGCGCTGACCAACACCAACAGCGAACAGTGCCCGGTCGGGAACTTCGAGTTCGAGCGCGACTTCTTCCAGCCCACCGATCAGCTGGAGGGCTGGAGCATCCAGCCGGACTTCAGCTTCGTGCAGGTGGCCAGCGGCGAGACCGCCCACATACCGGTGACCGTCACCTCCGCCGACGACGCCGACAGCGGTGAATTCCCCATCCCGATGATCGCCTTTTCGTTCGACAACTTCTTCAGCTTCGACGAGTTCGGGCGGGCCGCGCCCACCTACGTGGTCTCGGCCGAGGGCTGCCGGGTCAGCACGGGCCGCTCGCTGCTGGTCCGCGACGTCAGCGTGGTGGACGATCCGGTCCGCACCGGCTTTAACGCCGACCCGTCCGATCCGCGCCGCGGGGTCTGGACGTTCAAGCACCTGATGGAGGAGATGGCGCCGCGGCCCGAAGACGCACCCGACCTGGTCGAGGCGCTGTTCAAGAGCTTCACCACCACCCAGACCATCAACGGCTTCACCATGGTCGCGCGCCCCGGCTTCCAGACGATGATCCTGGATCCCTGGCCGCGCACGGCAGACGGGAAGCTGGACCTGGCCCAGGCGCCGGTGCGGCTGCTGGCCATCGTGAACCGCTTCGACCTGCGCCGGCCCGAGGAGGGTCACGCCGGTGAGGGTCGGTTCGTGTTCGGCCTGCTGGGCGACTTCGGCCGGGGAGGACCCTTCCCGGGGCCGGTGCCGCCGCCGGTACCCCCGGGTGGGGACCCGCCGCCGGTCCCGGTCCCGCCCTCCAACCCCAACCTGTTCCCGCTGCAGGCCACCTTCATCGTCGAATACATGTTGCCCGCCCCCGCCGAGTCGGACGTCAAGGACTGGGCCCAGGCCTGGCAGGGGCTGCGCGAGCTGCCGTTCCCGTCGGAGGAGTACAACGCCGCGCTGACCGCGGTGACCGAACGCTTCGCCCGCCGGGGCGCCGCGCCCGGCCGCCCCAACGGCAGCGCCATGATCCACCTGCGCACCAACGAGATCGATCTCGGCGGCGGCGCCGAATGGCAGCTGCGCGAGTTCCGCTTCGCCGAGGACGGGATGTTGCACCCGGCCACCATCGACCGGACGCCCGACCAGCGCCACGACGGCATGCAGCTGCTGACCGACTACGTGAACGAGAACGAGAACAAGCTGCTGGCCGAGCGTCACGACGTGCCGCTGACCTTCAAGGACCAGCCGTTCGCGACCGGGGCGGTGTTCAACAACCTGCGGACCTGGAGGGTCCCCGGGATGGTCAATCCCGACGCGCGCCAGAAGTTCGCCATCAACACCTGCAACGGCTGCCACTCGGCCGAGGAGACCAACACCTTCTTCCTGATGGTGAACCCGCGGTCGCCCGGCCAGCAGTCGTTCCTGTCGTCCTTCCTCACCGGCACCCGGGTGTTCGACCCCGCGACCGGCGGCTTCCGCGAGCTGCGCGAGCTGTCGCGCCGCAACCGCGACCTGCGGGTCGAGGTCTGCCCGCCCGAGAGCATCCCGCCACTGCCCCCGCCGCCCCCGCCGCCGCCGGACGCCGGCTTCCCGCCCCCGCCCACCCCCCCGGTGACGACGCCCCCGGTGAGGCGCTAGGCTGACCGGCGACCGTCGCGCCCGCGCTCGATCACGCCGTGGTCGGGCGCGGGCGCACGGGACAATGGTGGGAGGTTTCGGCATCCCGTGCGGGGCGCGCCTGTCGGGGCCCGGTTGAGGGGTCACCCGCGGTGAGCAATAATTGAGCGCACGATGTTGATCTTCGTGACCGGCGGCTACCGTTCGGGTCGTTCCAATTACGCGCTTCGGCGGGCAGCGGAGCTGGGGCCGCCGCCCTGGCTGTACATGACAAGCGGCGAGGAGACCGACGAGGCGGTCCGCCGGCGGGTGGAACGGCAGCGCCGGGACAAGGAGGCGATCTGGCAGACGGCGGTGTTGCCGCCCGACCTGCGGACCCTGACGACGTCGGGGCAGCTGGACAAGGTGGGCGCGGTCGTGCTCGACGGATTTCTGCCCTGGCTGAACGCGCGCGCCGACGGCAAGGACGGCGCTGCCGAGGCGGCGCTGATGGCCGAGCTGGAGTTCGTCGCCGACCGGCTGTACCGTTTGCCGGTGCCGGTGTTGCTGGTCAGCCAGGAGATCGGGCTGGGCGTGATGCCCGCCGATCCGGACGGCGCCCGGCTGGTCAAGCTGGCCGCGAGCGCCAACCAGGTCTTCGCTGGCATGGCCCACAGCGTGGTGATGATGGTCAGCGGGGTGCCTCTCAAGGTACGCTGACCGCGATGGCCCTGCTGCGCACCTCCTTCCCGGTCGGGGCGCTGGGCTGCACCTGCAGCATCATCGCCTGTCCGGAGACCAGCGAGGCGCTGATCGTGGACCCGGGCGACGAGGCCCCGCGAATACTGGCCCAGCTGCACCAGCGCGGCTGGAAGGCGGTGCAGGTGGTTCACACCCACGCCCACTTCGACCACGTGATGGGCACCGACCAGGTCGCCCGCGCCACCGGCGCCGAGACGTCCCTGCACCGGGACGACCGCTGGCTGTACGACCACGTGCCCGAGCAGCTGCGCCTGTTCGGTCTGGGCAGCGGCGCCCAGGTGGTCACCCCCACCCCCACGCGCGAGCTGACCGGCGACGAGCGGCTGACCTTCGGCAAGCAGGAAGCCCGCGTCTTCCACACCCCCGGCCACACGCCCGGATCGATCTGCCTGTACCTGGAGCCGCCCGGCGAGACGCCGCTGCTGCTGGCCGGCGACACCCTGTTCGCGGGGTCCATCGGCCGCACCGACCTGCCCGGCGGCTCGTTCGAGCAGATCGTGCGATCGATCCGCGGCCCCCTGTTCGCGCTGCCCGAGACCACCCTGGTGATCCCGGGCCACGGCCCCGAGACCACCGTCGGGCTCGAACGCATGGACAACCCCTTCGTGGGCCTGAACGCCGGCTGAAGCGCGGCCGAGGCGCCTTCAGGCCGACGGAGTCAGCGGCACGTCTCGCGCGCACAGCGGGCACTCGGCGGGCAGCCAGATGTCGTTCGGCAGACGGTCGAGAGCTTCGAGCGCGATCTGTTCCTGGGCGGCGAGGCGCGAGGCGGGGTCGCCCAGGACCGCCAGGGTCGCGAGCACGATGGGGATGGCGCCGGCGGCGCGCAGGTCGGCAAGAGTCCCGCGAACGGCCGAACCGGCGTTGACGACGTCGTTGACGACGGCTACCCGCTTGCCCGTCAGCAGCGGGCGAAGCGCGGTCGGTATGCGGTACCGGAAGGGAAACAGCCCTCCCCGGGCGTGCGCCGGCAGCCGCTCGGCGTAAGTGAACGGGAGGTCGAGCGCCTCGGCCACCATCGACGCGACGAACGCCCCCTCGATCAGCGGTCCGCAGACCACATCGACGGCGTGTCTCCGGACCGCCGCCGACAGCTCGGCGGCCAGGGGGCGGACCGCGGCCGGGCGCAGGCAGAGGAGCTCGAGGTCCAGCCACGAGTCGCCGTGATGCCCGGATTCGAGCAGGAAGTGCCCCTTCCGCCAGTGCAGCAACCGGCGCAGCTCGGCTCGCGGGTCCATCATCATCATCGTCGTCGGCCGGCGGCGGTCAGCTGGTCGTGCCGTCCGCGGCGACGAGACGGTTCTAGCACCGGTCAGCGGGCGCAGGATCGGGCGACGTTGGCGGCCTTGACCAAGGTGTCGCAGCCCATCGCGCGCAGGCGGCCGCAGACGGTGTCGATGCAGCTGCCGTCGACCACCCCGGTGCAGGCTTCGGCGGCGTAGGCCAGCTCGTCCAGCGAGGTGCAGGCCAGCAGCCCGGCCCGCTGGCAGACGGTGCGCAGGCACAGGTCGCTGAACTGGTACGCGCAGATGGAGGAGACCTCCCGGAGCTCGTCGAACGAATCGCACTTGGTGGGCCCCAGGTAGTTGCACACGGCATCGATGCACGGCGACCGCGATGGCGCGGCCACGTACAGCTGCCCCGCGGGCGCCGCCGCGATCACCTGCGGCTCGAAGGTCTGCGCCACCGCCGGCGTGTCCGGCAGCGGCAACGGCACGGGCGAGGGAGCCGGCACCGCCGTCGCGGGCGGCACGCCGCCGGTGCTGGGCCCCACCGGCTC
>JBKPRZ010000194.1:0-6494 GCA_046734815.1 Myxococcota bacterium
GCGCCGGCCCGCCCGCCGCGGTCGAGGCGCCGGCCCCGGCCGAGCGCGTGCTGGTGATCGAGAACGGGCAGGAAAAGTGGCTCGACGCCGCCCAGGCCGAGGCCGCCGGCTACACGCTGATCGATCTGTCCGACGACTGGACGCCGTTCATCTTCGCCGAGCAGGTGACCGCCGCCGGCCTGAAGCTGCCCAACCGCTATCGCCGCGTCTTCATCGGGCTGGCCAACGACACGCTGGACGAGGACGGCCAGCCGCTGCTGCCCGGCACCAGGAACTACCTCGAGCTCTACGGCATCTTCCCCTCGATGTCGGTGCTGCGCGCGCGCTTTGCCGCTGACGTGGGCAAGGTCTGCCCCGACGAGCAGATGCGCGCGGCGCTGGAAGCGGTGGAGTGGGTCTCCTATTTCCCGCCCAACCAGGTGCACCGCGAGGAGATCCGGGTGGCCCGCATCCGCAAGGAGCTGGAGCAGGAGCGGCGCCGCAACCGCGCCCGCACCCTGGACGCCCTGGTCGAGAAGGTGCCCAGCCTGCTGCCCAAGCTGAAGCTGGTGCGCAAGCGCGCGGCCGAGAAGCCGGCCCTGCACGCGGTGGAAAAGCGCCTGACCTGCGAGGGCTTTCTCACCCACACCTCCAAGCACAAGCCCGGCCAGTACGACGATCCCCTGCGCGAGGCGGTCCGCCTGTTCCAGCTCAAGCACATGATCTACGAGGCCAACTACCTCCGCCGGATCACGCTGGACACGATGGAGCGGGATCTGCAGACCAACAACCAGCGCTCGCTGATGCGGTCGCTGCGCGAGCGGGTGGTCTCCGCCGCCGCCATCCTCGAGGACGGCAGCATCCCGCAGACCGTGCTGGGCCCGGCCTCGAACCTGGCCGACGACTACACCGCCATCGTGGCCCACGCGCTGATGCTGGACACGCCCGAGGGCGCGGCGGCCTTCTTCCAGCGCCGCGGCCCCAACGACTTTGCCCACCTGCGCGCGGCCGTCAAGCTGCCCCCGCGCCCGGCCTACTACAAGCCGGACATGGACCTGTCGATCGTCATCGACCGCGGCGACGTCTGGTACGACCTGCCCTGGGACGCCAGCGGCGAACGCCAGCCCCAGCCGCGCAAGAAGTACCCCACCTTCACGTTGTTCCTCAACCAGGGCGGCGACAAGAAGCTGCCGCTGGTCAAGTGGCGCACCACCATCGGCGGCTGGCGGGCCGAGCAGGCCAGCGACGGTTACGAATACTTCCGCTACAAGGGCTCGGACGTGGGCGAGCGGGTGATCCGCCAGGTGGTGGCCGGTCCGGTCTGGGTGGCCCCTGCCTCGACGCCGATCCGCGCGCTGATCAAGCAGAAGACGGTCAACGGCAAGAAGAAGAACGTCGTCAACTACGACGAGCTCGGCCCCGGCTACCTGTCGGCCTACGGGCTGGTGGCCGGCTACTTCGTGATCCCGGGCGTCGACGGCAAGCGCGACGTCGACAACGGCATCCGCGCCCACGGCTCGTCCGAATACCTGTCCATGTACAGCCCCACCGGGTTTTCCCACGGCTGCCACCGGCTGCCCAACCACCTGGCCATCCGCCTGTATTCGTTCGTGCTCCGGCACCGCAAGATGCGGGTGGTCGGGGACATGCCGCTGGCCAAGGAGCGCCAGTTCCTGGCGAAAAACGACGTGTTCGAGATCCGCATCCCGTCCAAGGGCTACGGTTACGTGCTCGATCCGCCCCTGCCGGTCGAGGTCCTGGAGGGCGAGATCAAGGGTGAGCTGAAAGAGCCGCTGCTGGGGTATGTTCCCAAGCCCGGCATCACCTACCCCGGCCCGCCCCCGCCCCTTCCGGGTGAATCCCCCGAAGAGCGCGCCGGCGGCGGTGGTGGTGAGAAGGCCGAGCCCAAGCCCCCAGCAGAAGGTGCCGAGCCCGCGGAGAACGCGAAACTGTGAGCCAGGAGCCAGAGAACGCAACCCCCGCGTCCCCCACCGGCGCGGACGCATCCATCCCCGCGGCGGCCACCGCCCAGCCCTCGATCATCGCCTCTGCGGGCTGCGGCGCATCGACCAGCGCCGACTCCAACCCGAGCATCGCCTCTGCGGGCTCCGGCGCATCGACCACTGCGCCCGGCAGCGCGCAGTCCGCGATCATCGCCTCTGCGGGCTCCGGCGCATCGACCACTGCGCCCGGCAGCGGGCAGCCCGCGATCATCGTCTCCGCGGGCTCCGGCGCATCGACCGTCGCCGACTCCTCGACCACCGCGCCCGGATCGACGCCGGGGCGTGAGTTGCCGATCGTTCGGTCGCTGCCGCGGAGGCGGCGGAGTGCGTTCGGGACGCGGGTGGGGTTGTGGTCGCTGGGATTGCTGGCGGGGGGCTTCTGCGGTTACTCCGCCCTGCGCGCGATGCAGCCGGCGCCCGCGCCGCCCGCCGCACCCGCGCCGGCGCCCGGCACTGGTCCGGACGCGGGGGCGGGCCCGCTGCCCGACACCGTGAAGATCACGATCCAGACGATCCCCCCGGTGAAGGCCGAGGTCTGGTGGGGCAAGAAGAAGCTGGGCCTGGTCAACGGGGTCAAGCGCCCGCCCATCAAGCCGCTGATCGTGGAACGTCCGCGCGACAGCGGCCCGATGGACCTGGTGGTCAAGGCCGACACCTATCTGCCGGTCAACACGCGCGCCTACACGTTCAACGACTACAAGCTGAACGTGAAGCTGACGCTCGAGACGGACAAGCACACCCTGCTGGGCTTCCGCAACCTGCCCGACGCCGGCCTGGACGCCAGCGCCCCCGACGCCGGCCGCCCCCCCGGCAGCTACGGCCCGCTCCCCCAACCCCAACCGCAGCCCCAGCCGGTCCCGCAGCCCCCGCCATGATCTGGCGACAGGCGTGGCCCGGTTCGCTGGAAAAGCCACCCGGGAACTGTCATCCGCCCCCCCGCGATCGTTCGCCCTCGCCCCGCGCCAGCGGGGAGAGGGAGGGCGGGGTCCCCAAGCCGGTCTGCCGGCTTGGGGTGCAGCGGTGAGGGGCCGTCGATGCCCGACCTGCGCGCCCTCCTGCTCGCCCTCCTCGGCGCCACCGGCGCCGCTTTCGGCGCCTGGGCCCTCTGGGTCGAGCGCGTCCGCGCCCGCCGCGCCCCCGCTGACCCGACCCCCTCCCGCCGCAAGGCCGCCCTCGTGGGCGTGGGCTTCCTGACCGACTTCTTCGACACCCTGGGCATCGGCTCGTACGCCCCCACCACCTCGATCTACCGCGCGTTCCGCCTGGTCCCCGATCACCTCATCCCGGGGACCCTCAACATCGGCCACGCCCTGCCGACCGTGGTTCAGGCGATCATCTACATCACCGTCATCCAGGTGGACACCGCCACCTTGTGCCTGCTCATCGGTGCCTCGGTGGTGGGCGCCTGGCTGGGCGCGGGCGTGGTGGCCGGGTGGCCCCGG
This sequence comes from Myxococcota bacterium, assembly GCA_046734815.1. GTDB lineage: Bacteria > Myxococcota_A > Polyangia > Fen-1088 > Fen-1088 > CAVYGB01. The sequence continues at coordinate 3,425 of JBKPRZ010000194.1, forward strand.
CGGTCGATCCAGATCGGCATGGGCGCGGCCCTGCTTGTCGCCGCCACCATCATGCTGGGTGGCATGCTGAACATCCTGCCCGCCGGCGGGGATCTGATCGCCCTTGCCGGCTGGCGGCTGGCGGTCGGGATGATCGGGAACTTCGTGCTGGGGGCCCTCATGCAGATCGGAATCGGCGCCTATGCCCCCAGCCTGATCCTGTTCGGCCTGCTGGGCATGAACGTGAAGGCGATCTTCCCGATCATGATGGGCTCCTGCGCGTTCATCATGCCCGCCGGGGGGCTGCAGTTCGTGCGGCAGGGGCGCTACGCGCCGCTCCCCGCCCTCGCGTTGACCGTCGGCGGTGTTCCCGGCGTGTTGCTGGCGGCGTTCGTCGTGCGCGAGCTCCCCCTCACCACTCTGCGCTGGCTCGTGCTGGCGGTGGTGGTCTACACTGCCGTCGCCATGCTGCGGACCGGTCTTTTACCGCCGCAGCCCGAACCGGAAGGTCAACGCTGATGGAAGCTTCCGCCGCCTCCCGCACGCGCAACCCGCTGCTCGCTACCAAGTCCGTCGATCAGCTGCGCGCCGACGCCGAGCACTCGCACGGCATGAAACGCGCGCTGACCGCCATGGACCTGGTCCTGCTGGGGATCGGCGCCATCATCGGCACCGGCATCTTCGTGCTCACCGGGCGCGCCGCCGCGGTCAACGCCGGTCCGGCGGTGGCCCTGTCGTTCATCGCCGCCGGCTTCGCCTCCGTGTTCGCCGGCCTCTGCTACGCCGAGATGGCGGCCATGATCCCCATCGCCGGCAGCGCCTACACCTATTCGTACGCCACCATGGGCGAGCTGGTCGCCTGGATCATCGGCTGGGACCTGATCCTCGAATACCTGGTCGCCGCCGCCGCGGTCAGCGTGGGCTGGTCGGGCTACGTGAGCGCCTTCGTCGAGCACGCCTTCGGCACCCCACTGCCCAAGCAGTGGACCAACGCTCCGGTCACCTGGGTGGCCACCCACAAGGGGTTGCTGGGCGGAGACTTCGTCGCCACCGGCAACTACGTGAACCTGCCGGCCGTGCTGGTGGTGCTGGCGGTGACCGTGATCCTGGTCATCGGCATCAAGGAATCGGCGCGGTTCAACGCGGTCATCGTCTTCATCAAGACGGCGGTGGTGCTGGCCTTCATCGCCGCGGCTGTCTCCTACGTGAAGCCCGAGAACTGGCACCCCTTCATCCCGCCCAATCAGGGCGCCTTCGGGCAGTTCGGCCTCTCGGGCGTCCTGCAGGGCGCGACCATGGTCTTCTTCGCGTACATCGGCTTCGACGCCGTCTCGACCGCCGCCCAGGAGTGCCGCAACCCCCAGCGCGACCTGCCCATCGGCATCCTGGGATCGCTGGCCATCTGCACGGTCCTCTACATCGCGGTCTCGCTGATCCTCACCGGCGTGGTGGACTACCGACTGCTGAACGTTCCCCACCCGATCTCCGTGGGCATCGCCGCCACCGGCATCCGCTGGATGCAGTTCGCCGTGGAGATCGGTGCCATCGCCGGCCTCACCTCCGTGATGCTGGTGATGTTGCTGGGCCAGCCGCGCATCTTCTTCTCCATGGCCGTCGACGGCCTGTTCCCGAAGGTGGCGACCAAGATCCATCCCCGCTTCGGCACCCCCTACATCACCTCCATCATCACCGGCGTCGCCTGCGCCATCGCCGGCGGCATGTTGCCCATCGACATCCTCGCCGAGCTGACCAGCATCGGCACCCTGTTCGCCTTCGTGCTGGTCAGCCTGGGCGTGATGATCCTGCGCCTCAAGCGCCCGGACATCCCGCGCGTGTTTCGCGTGCCGGGTGGGCCCTACTTCGTCCCACTGATGGGCGCATTGACCTCGGGCGGGCTGATGTATTCGGCCACCACCCACACGATCATCCGCCTCTTCGTCTGGCTGGCCATCGGCCTCGTCTTCTATTACTTCTACGGCCGCAAGCACTCGAAGCTGCGCCTGGCCCGGGCGGGGCGTTCGTCCTGAGCCGGCCGCGCGGGTAGCCCGTGTCATTCGCCGCCTCGCTGCTGCGCCGGAAGAACACCACCCACGCGGTGGCGGAGGTGGAGTCCGCCGCCCACGGGCTCAAGCGCTCGCTGGGCGCCTTCGACCTGGCGCTGCTGGGCGTGGGGGCCATCGTGGGCGCGGGCATCTTCTCCAGCACCGGGTCGATGGCCGCCGGCGGTCCTGACCACCCCGGCGCCGGCCCGGCCCTGTCCCTGTCGTATCTCCTGACCGCCATCGCCTGCGGCTTCTCGGCCCTCTGCTACGCCGAGATCGCCGCCCTGGTGCCGGTGGCCGGCAGCGCCTACACCTACGCCTACGTGGCCCTGGGCGAGATCGTCGCCTGGATCATCGGCTGGGACCTGATCATCGAATACGCGGTCGGCAACATCTACGTCGCCCAGAGCTGGGCCGACTACTTCCGCTCGTTCCTGCGCGGCGCCTTCAACCTGGACTTCCCCGCCTGGATGGCCACCGATCTGCAGACCGCCGCCCAGACCCCCGAGATCGCCGCCCGCGCGCCCCACCTGGGCGACTTCGTGGTGGCCTTCAACCTGCCCGCGCTGCTGATCGTCGCCGCCGTGACCATGATCCTGATCCTCGGCATCCGCGAGAGCGCGCGCGCCAACGCCGCGCTGGTGGTGTTCAAGGTGGCGCTGGTGATCCTGTTCGTGGGGGCGGGCGCCTTCTTCATCAAGCCCGCCAACTACGTGCCCTTCGCCCCCAACGGGTTCTCCGGCATCTGGGCGGGCGCCTCGCTGGCCTTCTTCTCGTACATCGGCTTCGACGCCGTCTCGACCGCCGCCGAGGAGACGCGCGAGCCCCAGCGCAACCTGCCCCGCGGCATCATCGGCTCGCTGATCGTCTGCACCGTCCTGTACGTCGCCACCGCGGTGGTGATGACTGGCCTGGTCCCCGCCCAGGAGCTGGCCACCGGCGACCCGCTGGCCCATGCCCTGCGCGCCGCCGGCCTGGACCGGCTGGCCACCTTCATGGCCCTGGGCGCGATCGTGGCGGTCACCGCCGTGCTGCTGGTCTTCCAGCTG
>JBKPRZ010000195.1:0-15885 GCA_046734815.1 Myxococcota bacterium
TCTGTGGGGGCCGGCGATCAGCTTGGTCGCAATAGTGGCCTGCAACGATACTTTCTGTTTTGACAATTCGAAGCAGACTGGTGGAACCCCGTAGTGCACGCCGCCCGTGATGGTGCCGCCAGCTACCCCGTCCACACCTCCTCCTGGTACCCCGACGTATCCGCCACCAGGCATGAATCCGCCGCCGGGGATGACCCCGCCCCCGCCGCCGGGCATGACGCCGCCGCCGGTCTCGAACCCGCCGCCGGGCATGACGCCGCCGCCCCCGGGCATGACCCCGCCGCCGCCGGGCATGACGCCGCCGCCGGCGCCTCCCCCGGGCGCGCCCCCGCCGCCTCCGGTCCCCAACGCGCCTTTCCCGCGTTGTGACCAGATCCCGCCCGCCCCCGGTGGTGGCGGTGAGGAAGCGGAACCTCCCTGCCCCGAGAACGCGGGCTTCGAGCTGAGGAACTGGTTCCCGAAGACTCCGGACGTCGTCAGCTGCTTCCCGCTGTCACACCCGGCGACCGAGTGCCCGTTCTATCAGTTTGGCTTCCAGCACTTCCTGGTGGCGACCCAGCCCGAAGAGCAGGGACAGAACCGGGGTGCGCCGGCGTTCCTCAGCTGGGCATCGATCGAGACCACCTTCGGCGCAGGGGCCGGCCAGCCCGCTCCTGCCGGTCCGCCCATCCTCAACGCGGGCGTGACCCAGGCGGGACAGCGGCAGGTCCTGGTCGACCGGTTCAGGAACCCGGTCTACTACGGGATTCACTTCAACAAGAACTTCGTCGAGTTCGTGAACCGGAACCAGCTGAACACGGTCGATGGGATCAAGAGGGCGCCTGCCGAGCTCCAGTTCCCGGCGGATGTCGTCGAGCTCAAAGAGGCCTGGCAGATCGTCCAGGGGCAGGGGCAGCCGGGCGCTCCGGCCAACAACCGGATGATCCAGGCCAACGTGCGGATTCCGACCCTCCGGATCGTCAACGGCGCTCTCCACGAGGACTACACCGCGCTCAAGACGGTGCGCGCGCAGCTGATGGCCATCCACGTGGTCTACACGATCCCTGGCCACCCGGAGTTCATCTGGGCGTCGTTCGAGGCAATCGACATCAACGGCGCGTCTCTCATCGCGCCGAGCGCGGCTCCGCCGCTACCGCCTCGTCTGGCGACGATGTTCAACCAGAACATGAACACCGCCGCGAACTTCGTGCCCACGATGAATCAGGGTTTCGCCCTGTTCGGGCCCATGGAGCGTCTCACCAACCGACCACTGCCGGTCGGCGCACCTGCCAACAATCTCATGGGCAATCCGTTCAACGAGCAGACGCAGCAGTTCACGAACCCGACTCCCGTTCACCGTGTCTACTCGGGTTCGATCTCGGTCAGCGTCGACGAGGACGATGCCGTGGTCGAGCTGAACGCGGCGTTGCAGGATCGGTTCAACAACCGCATGCTGGATGCCGATCTGCAGCCGAATCGGCAGATCGACCGGCGTGGAAACTACAAGCTCGTCGGCGCCATCTGGCAGGACGATCCCCAGGGCATGAGGGGTCCGAACTTCAAGTTCGGCACCAACAAGTCGCTGGTGAATGACCCGAACGATCCGGAAATCCTGGTGGATGGTCCGGAGAGTCTGAAGTCCGTCACGGGCGGCGAGGATCGCCTCTCGAGCACGGCCATGGAGTCATTCACCCAGGACAACGCGTCCTTCGCGAACTGCTTCACCTGCCACAACACCCAGCAGTCCACCGCCAAAGGTGTTCCCCTCGATCGCGATCAGGGCTCGATGCCTCTGATCGAGCCGAAACAGATCAATGTCAGCCACGTCTTCAACGAGGTCGTGCGGCTGACGCAAGAAGGACGTCTGAAGTAAACCTGATGTAGCAATGGGGACCCGCCGTTGTTCGCGGCGGGTCCCGTTTGCAGTTTCATTCGTAGATTTTGCGATTCGAGCACAACTGACAGACGAGGGTCGATCATGTCTACCAGGCTCCTGATGCGAGCGATTCACACCGCGGTTTGCGCCGCGGTTTTGGTGTTTTCAGCGCCGGAGGCGAGCGCGGCTCCCAAGGGGAAGCCAAAGGCAGCGGCATCGGGAGGCGGCGGTGGCAGCTTCTGCGCGAGCGCGTGGCGCGAAGGCGCCAGCCTGACCAGACAGGGCAAGCTGCGCCAGGCCATGGAGTGGATGCTCAAATGCGCTCAGGCCACCTGCAAGCCGGTCATCCGGAAGGAGTGCACCGCGCGGGTCACCGCCATCGAGGCGGACATTCCGACGATCGTGCCTTCGGTGGTCGATGCGTCCGGCAAGGCGATGAGCGAGGTCCAGGTCGAGATGGACGGCGAGCTCCTCGCCTCGCACATCGACGGCCGAGGCATTCCCGTGGATCCGGGTGACCACATGTTCACCTTCAAGACCGACAAGGGGGCGATCGGCACCACCAAGGCGAACATCCCACAGGGTCAACGGAACGTGACGGTGACGCTGAACGTGTCCGGTGCGGCGGCGCCTGCTGGTGCGTCGGCTGCTGTTGCTGCTGCTGCTCCCGCCGACAGCGCTGGTGCCGGTGCTCCGGCTGAAAGCGGCGGTGGCGCGGAGGCGGCGGTCGCGACCTCATCCGAGGAGCCGCGCGCGCGGACCGAGACCAAGTCCGGCGGGCCCGGATTCGGGACTTACTCCATGGCGGTGCTCGGTCTGGCCGGCCTGGGTGGGTACGGCCTTCTGACCTACTGGGGCAACAAGGACAACAAGCTGCTCGAGGCCTGCACCCCGGACTGCAAGCCGTCGAGTGTCAACCACATCCGGCAGCTGTACACGGCTGGCAAGATCTCGGCCGCCGTGGGGATAGCCGCCCTCGCCGGTGCGACGATCCTCTTTCTGACCTCCGGCTCGTCGAACAGCCACGAGGTCGCGTCCAGCGGTTCCAGCTACCAGTTCGGCGTTGCCCCGACCGCATCGGGTGGAATGGCCGCGTTCTCTGGGTCGTTCTGACAAGGATGGACACATGCCTCGCCTCTTCCTTTCCCTGTTGTTGACTGGCTCTCTCGCCACAGCCTGCTTGCAGACTCCCGATCCGGGTGGGGCGGCGAGTGGGAAAACGGAAGGGGGCGGGGTGTTCCCGCCAGGTACGACGCCACCGGCGGCCACGCCGCCGCCGCCGCCCCCGCCTTCCCCTCCGCCCGGGGCCGTCACCGACGGTGGCGTCGTCTCGAGCGTGACCTGCGAAACGGTCAACAGCGACGCTCTCAGGATCCTGCAGACGAACTGCGCCGGGTGCCATCAGCTTCCCAACAACGTGGCGAACTTCTCTTTCATCCTGGACGTCGACAGGCTGGTGATGAGCACCTCCTCGACCGGAAAGCGCTTCATGACTCCGGGAAATCCGGACGAGTCTCGGATCTACGAGCGGGTCATGAAGAACGAAATGCCGCCGCCGCTGGTCATGCAGCGACCAACTGCAGAGGACAAGGTCAGGCTGTGGCAATGGATCTCCAGCTGCGCTCAATACCAGGTCAACAGAGGTGGTTTCGGCAAGCTGGACGCCGGCTCCCCGGACGTGATGGCCGAGCCGCCGCCGGAGCCGTGCGCCTCCAACAACACCTGCGCGAGCGGCGGTTGCTGCGTGAACGGTTATTGCCGGCCCAACGGCAAGGCGTGCAGCTCCGCGCTCACCGGTGACAACATTCCCGGGACCTGCACCAACGGCTCCTGCGTGGCCGCCGGATCTCCACCCTGCGGGAATCTCAATCAGGCCTGTTGTGGTGCGCTCAAGATCTGCACGGGAACCGGCACGGTTTGCCCGACCGGTTCTGCTACCTGCCAGGCCTGCGGCAAGATGGGCGGTCGGTGCTGCCAGGTGGGTGGCCAGGCGAACTGTGATCCGGGCCTGGGCTGCGTGGTGATGGCCACGGGCGACCCCGGCACCTGCAAGCCCTGCGGGCAAAGAGGCCAGGATTGCTGCGGTCTCGGTTTCCGGCGGACCTGCAACAACGGCCTGACCTGCAATTTCGTGGGAGGCGCCAAGTTCACCTGCGGGGACGCCGGCGGCGGCCAGCAACCGCCCGACGCCGGTCGCCCACCGCCCGATGCCGGAGGCGGAGGCGGGCAGCAGCAGCGCGACGCCGGCCGGGGCTGAGACAGCGCCCAGGGGGCTTCAGCTTCGACGGCAGCGGCCACAGCTCGCCGCTGCCGGATCCGCGCGTCAGCGTCGCCGGGCCGTGCGCGGGATCACCAGGGCGATCGCACGCGTCCGGGTCTGCGGCCGGCGGATCGGTTCCTGCCGTGTTAGGCGAACCGGAGCGCCATGAAGGACCGGGAGACCCTCGAGCTCGAGAAGCGTGGTGAGTTCCACTCCGCGATCGGGTCCCAGGACCAGGAGATCGGCGCCAGCCATCCGGTTCGCCAGCTGCCCCTCATGAATGAGGAGCGCTTCGAGATCGCCGGCGAGCGCGCGCGGGGCGGGGCGGGGCTGGTGCTCGAAGCGACCGATCGTCTGCTCGGGCGGCGGGTGGCTCTGAAGCAGCCGCAACAGCAGGACCCCTGGCACGAGGCGCGCTTCCTGCGTGAGGCGCTGATCACGGCGCGGCTGCAGCACCCGGCCATCGTGCCCATCTACGATCTCGGCGTTCGGCCTTCCGGCGAGCCCTGCTACTCCATGCGGCTGGTGCCCGGCGCCACCCTGCGCGACGCCATCGTGGGGGCCCGTGGCCTGGACGATCGGCTGGCCCTCCTGCCGCACGTGCAGGCGGTGGCGGACGCGGTTGCCTACGCCCACGAGCAGCGGATCGTGCACCGCGATCTCAAGCCCGCCAATGTGCTGGTCGGCCCCTTCGGCGAGACGGTGGTCATCGACTGGGGCCTGGCCAAGGATCTGCGCGGCGATCCGACGGAGCCCCAGGGTCCTCCCGGGGTCGACGCCGTGGCAGACGGCCCGCTCACCCGCACCGGCACGATCCTCGGCACTCCGGCGTACATGGCGCCCGAGCAGGCGCGCGGTGAGCCGGTCGACCAGACCGCCGACGTCTATGCGATAGGCGCCATGCTGTATCACCTCCTCACCGGCGAGGCGCCCTACCGCGAGAGCACCAGCCTGGCCGCGGTGATCGACGGACCGCCACCGGCGGTGGACCTGCGCGAGCCGGGGATCCCGCGCGATCTGGTGGCCATCGTGGGAAAAGCCATGGCGCGCCAGCGGTCGGACCGGTACGCGAGCGCGCAGGCGCTGGCGGCCGACCTCAAGCGCTTCGCCACCGGGCAGCTGGTGGGCGCGCGCCGCTATTCGGCCTGGGCCCTGGCGCGCCGGTGGCTGCAGCGGCACCTGGCCACTGCCATCGTCGCCGGGGCGCTGATCGCCGCCCTCTTCGCCGGCGCGGTCGGCATCGTCCGCGCCACCAATCGAACCGCCGCCGAGAACAACCGCTTGCGGCTCAAGCAGGCCCAGGCCGTCCTCAAGGAGGATCCCACCGCCGCGGTGGCGTGGCTCGAGACGCACCAGCTGGAGTCCGGCCACGAGTCCGACGCGGTGGAGGTCGCGGCTCGCGCCGCGGCCACCGGCGTCGCGCGCTACATCCTCAGGCTGCCCGACGATACCCCCGCCAAGCTCTGCCTGTCCCGGTCGGGCCAGCTGGTCGGCGTCCTGGGCCGCCAGGGGGCGATCTGGCTGTTCGATGTCGCGCGCGGCACCCGCCGACGCCTGGGAAGCGTGGGAGCCACGCCCGCGGGCCCCTGTCTGTTCATGGACCAGGACCGCCGGCTGATCGTCGCCGGCGCTCGTGGCGACGTGATGATGGCGCCTGTGCCCGACGGCCCCGCCTCCGTCCTGCTGCGAACCCGCGCGGGTGTGGGTCTGATGCAGCCGCTCGACGATGCGCGCGTGGTGGTGCAGGGGAGGGACACGCGGCTTCACGTCGTCAGCGTCGACGGGACGGGCGCGCGTCTCCTGCAACCCCCGGCTGATTACGCCGACACCCTGGTCGCTCCCGACGGCAAGGCGCTCTACACCTGCGACGAGCGGGGAGGCCTCTGGCGCATCGACCTCGAGGGCGGCCCCCCGCGCCTGCTCGACAAGCTCGAGCAGGCCAGCTTCCAGATGGACTTCTCACCCGACGGCCGCACGCTGGTCCTGCCCAGCCCTCGGGAGATCGGCCTCCGCGATCTGGCGACGGGCCAGACCAGGTGGCGGCGTCTCGGGGCCCCGGGCTCGCCGACGATGGCTAGCCTCATCTTCGGGCGATGGTCGGCGGGCGGCGTGCTCTTCGTCGGCGGCGAGCAGTCCGCGGTGAGGTGGTGGGACCCACGTACAGACGAGGAGCTCACATTCGGTGTGAGGGCGTACCTGGCGCCGCCCATGGTCACGGCTGATCGAGAGCGCGCGGTGTGGATCGACCGGGAAGGCACGATTTACATCCTGGACGTGCAGAGCCGGCTGGTGCGCACCCTGGTGGGCCATCAGACGTCCCTGCGGGGATCGGCGATGACGCCCGATGGGCGATGGCTGGCGGTCACCCACGGCGGCGCCGCGCGCCTCTTTGCCCTGCCGCCCCCGCCCCCCTGGCGCCAGGATCTGCGGCTCGTCGGCGGCGGACGGCGGGTGGTGCCCGCGGGGCGCGAGCTGATCGCGGTCGTCGGCGGCCAGAGCCTGGTCGCCATCGACCAGCGCAGCGGCGTCCGCCGCCCTTTGCACGACCTGGGCCGGCGCGTTCACGCGTTCGCGGTCTCGGGCCAGGGCAAGCGGGCCGCGGTCACCGACCCGGACGGCGGTGCGCTGGTGGTGGACCTCGACTCCGGCAAGACCACCGCCCTGGTCGCGGCGTCGAGCCCTGTCGACACCGTCGATTTCGTGGGCGAGGACCGGCTGGTCGGCCTGGAGCTGAAGGGAGACGTCCACGTCTGGGACCTGGACAGCGGCGCCCATCGGATCGCCCTTCACCTCCCTCCGATCAGCCCCGGTGACTTCACGCCGGGCGTGGGCGGCTACGTCAACGCTGCGCGGATGGCTCGCCGCGTGCTGGTGACCAACATCCGGAACGCGCTGCTGCTCGATCTCGACACGAACCGCGCCACGCCCATCGATTTCGGCAACACCATCAATCACCGGATGATCTCGGCCGACGGTCGCGTGGCGGTGGGCGGGCGATTCGACGGCGCGGTGGTGTTCGCGGAGCCTGATGGGCAGGCCATGCGCACGCGCCTGCTCACCCGCCGTCCCGGATTCGTGCAGGACATGGCCTTCACCCCCGACCAGCGCGCCCTCTTCGTGGGCGACGAGACCGGCGCGATCGCCCGCGTCGAGGTCGCGACCGGGGCCACGCACGAGCTGGGCCGGCACCTCGCCCGGCTCGAGTCCCTCGCGCTATCGCCATCCGGTCGTCTCGTCGCCAGCAGCGACCTCACCGGCGAGGTACGCATCTGGGAGCCGAGCACCGGCGCGCTCCTGGCAAGTCCACGCACGGGAGTCTCCACTGGACTGGAATTCGCGGGCGAGGATCGCCTGATCTCCTACGGCCGCGACGGCTGGATGCAAGTGACCACCATCGACCCGGCCGAGCTCGTCCCCGCTACGCCTGCCGGGCTGTCCCGACGCCTGGCCGAGCTCACCACCGCCCGCATCGACGCCTCCGGCGAACCGATCTCGTATTAGCGCGCGAGATCGGATTCGCGAGGGGCCGGCGTCAGTGGGCGAGGCGTAGGGACATGAGGAACGAGCCGGGGGCGCCGGTGACGGACAGGGCGACGGAGTCGGAGTCGCGCGGGCGGCCGAGCCAGTAGCAGAGCGCGCCGGCGCCGAGGCCCGCGGCAGCGAGGCCGTAGCCGAGCCACTGGCGGCGCTCGGCGGTGCGGCCGTCGTCGACGCCCTTCTGGTTGTCGCGGCGGATGTCGTGACTCAGTTGCTGGACCTTGTAGGTCTGGAAGACGCCGTAGCCGGCGGCGGCGAGGCCGCCGAGGGCGACCACCACGCCGGTCACCCGGAGGGCGCTGATGCCGCCGGCGCCGGGCGCGCCCGTGCGATCGACCAGCGGGGAGGTCGGACCGTCGGGGGTGAAGGGGGGCGCGGCGGCGCCGGATGACGGTGGGTCCAGGGTGACGAACAGCTCCTGGGTCAGACCGGGCTCCACCTTCAATGTGCGGCGGGCGGGGGTCAAGCCGGGGGCGCTGACGGTGACCTCGGCGTAGCCCTCGCTCACCTTGATCAGATCGGGCAGCGGCAGCTTGCCGGCCTGGCGGTCGTTGACGGTCACGTCGGCGCCGGGGGGCTTGCCCTTGACGTCGATGAAGCCGATGTGCGAGCGGACGACGTCGAGGGCCTGGCGGATGGTGGGCAGGTTCTCGGCGATGAACGGGTCGCGGGCGGACTGCAGGGCGCGCTCGAGGTGGAGCTCGGCGTCGACCCAGCGGCCGAGCTGGTATTCCACCAGGCCCAGCTGGGCGGTCGGGCGCGGCAGCGGGCTCAGCTCGAAGGCGCGGCGGAATAGATCGTAGGCCTGGAGGTGTTTGCGTTGCTTGCGCAGCTCGACGCCCTGGCGGACCAGTTGCTCGGCCTCGTCGGAGACGGCCGCGGGGGGCGGGCTCGACGGCGTCTGGGCGGCGGCGCCCCCGGCGCCCGAGCCGCGCAGCGGGACTTCCACGGCGACCGACTGACCCGCCCGGGCGGTGAAGGCCAGCGAGCGGCTGCCCAGGGTCTGGCTGCGCACGACCAGATCGTGCCTGCCGGGGTCGACGGGGAGTCGCAGGGACCGGGGCAAGGTGCCGATGGAGACGCCGTCGAGGAACGCCTCGACGTCGGTGGCCTCGCAGGCCACGTTGGCGTAGCCGACCAGCCTGGACAGCCGCTGGAGCCGGCGGCGCGCGTCGGTGCGGAAGCTCGGGTCGGCGTCCTGCGCGCCCTCCAGGAAGCGGTCCAGCGCGGCGACCGCCTGGGCCGGCTTGTTCAGGCCTTCGTAGGCGAGGGCGAAGTTGTAGAACAGCTTCGGTGAGGGGAAGGCGTCGTAGGCGGACCGGAAGTGCTTGAGCGCCGAGGTCATGTCGCCGGCTCGGAAGGCCTTCTCGCCCTCGGCGACGATCGCGCGCGCCTTCTCGCGCGCGGTGGGTTCGGCGGCCGTCACGCGGGCGGGCGTGGTTCCCGCCAGGATGACGGCGGCGAGCGCGAACGCCATCCTGGCGCGGAATGCTGAACGGTTTCCGACGACCCGGACCATGGGCGGCTATCCTGGCGGAAAGCCCGCGTCTGTTCCAGACGGAAAACGTCGACGCGCGGATCCGGTGCCGCCGGGGCTAGCGGGAGGGGTGGTGGCGCAAGATCTCGCCGAAGTCGCCGACCGCCCAGATGTCGTCGGCGGAGGGGCCCCAGACGGCGGTGAAGGTGAGGTCCGAGCCGCTGGCGACGGTCTTCCAGGCCGTGCCGTCGTAGTGCTTGATGGCGCCGAAGGCGCCGACGGCCCAGACGTCGGTGGCGGAGGTGCCCCAGACGGCGTACAGGCGACCTGAGTCCGAGACGGTCCAGGCGTGGCCGTCCCAGTGCAGGATGTCGGCGCGCACGCCGACCGCCCAGATGTCGGCGGGGCCGCTGCCCCACAGCGCGTGCAGCTCGCCGGTGTCCGAGGAGGGGTTGGGGACCGAGGCCCAGCCGCGGCCGTTCCAGTGCAGGGTGGTCGGGCCGCCGACGGCCCAGACGTCGGTCGGGCTGGTGCCCCAGACGGCGGTCAGCTCGACGTCGACGGCGCTGACCACGATGGACCAGCCCTCGCCGTTCCAGTGCAAGGTGGTGCCGTCGGCGCCCACCGCCCAGGCGTCGTCCGGGCCGGTGCCCCAGACGGCATCGAGGGCGCTGCTGGTCGGGCTGTCGACGGCGGTGAAGGCCGAGCCGGTCCAGCGCCGGATCACGCCGCCGTCGCCGACGGCCCAGACGTCGTTGTGCCCGGTGCCCCACAGGCCCCGCAGCTTGTTGCCGGCGGCGCCGGGCAGGCTGGACCAGTCCTGGCCGTCCCAGTGGAAGACGGCCGCGCCGCCCTCGCCCACGGCCCACACGTCGTCGGCGGCGCTGCCCCAGACCGCGAACAGCACGTCGGTCGGCTGGGTGGGCGTGCCGGCGGACCAGGCGGAGCCGGTCCAGTGCACGATCGAGCCGGCCTGGCCCACCGCCCAGATGTCGTCGGGACCGCTGCCCCAGATCCCGTACACGACCGCCCGGCGCTGCTCGGCGGTATCGGCGACCCAGGTGTCGCCTTCCCTGCGGCGGATGGTACCCAGGGTTCCGCCGGTCCACAGCCGGGCGTCGCTGGCCCACACCGCGGTGAGGTCGCGGGTGGTCCCCCCGTCGTGCTGGCTCCAGGCGGTGCCGTTCCAGTGCACCAGCAGACCCCGGGATCCGCAGGCCCAGACGTCGCTGGCGCCGTTGCCGCGCACGGCGACCAGCGGCTGGTTCCAGGTGGTGGTCATGGCGGACCAGGCCCGGCCATTCCAGTGCAGCACGGTCGCCGGAGCGCCGCGCATCGGTCCGCCCACCGCCCACACGTCGTCGGCGGCCGCGCCCCACACCGCCGCCAGACCACCGGCCGGGGCGCTGGTCGAGCGCGACCAGGCGGTGCCATCCCAGTGGAAGACGCCGGTCTCGCCGACCGCCCACACGTCATTGCTGGCGGCGCCCCACACCGATCGGAAATTCTCCGTCACCGCCGACCGGGTCCGCGGCGTCCAGGTCACGCCATCCCAGTGCAGCAGCGTGCCGGCGGCCCCCACCGCCCACGCGTCTCCCGATCGCGCGCCCCAGATCCCACGCAAGGACTCGGAGGTCGGCGAGGTCGCCGCGGACCAGACCCGCCCGTCGAAGTGCAGGATCGTGCCGCGTGCGCCCACCGCCCACACGTCCTTCGCCGAGGCGCCCCAGGCGGCGTACAGGTCGTTGCCCGTCGGCGCCGGGTTGCTCCAGCACCAGCCGTCCCCGCTGCACGACGGTTTTCCCGCGCCGGCGCCCGGAGGGCCGACCGCGGCGGGCCCGTCGACGGGCGGCTCCCCTTCACCGCAGGCGACCAGCATGGTCGTGAGGCCGGAAAACGCGATGATCGCTGCGCCGGATCCTGCCCTCCGCATGAGACCTCCCCGTCGAAGATCAAATCGGCAGATCGACGAAAACACGCACGGCGCGTGGGCCCGAAGGCACCCGCGGCGGGCATCGGTGGCCTACCTGTCACCACCTGCCGCCCGACCGCGACGCCGCACCGGTCGCAGACCGCTATGGTGTTTCAGGGCCGGGCATCGCGGGTTGCTGGCGGGCCTGTTCCTCCATCACCAGGGCGCCCAGCTCGCGTTCGACGGCGTTGAAGGAGGAGGACGAGGGGTCGCGCGGGCGGGGGAGGGAGATGGGCTGGTCGCGCTTGATGGTGCCGGGGCGGGAAGTCATCACCAGGACGCGGTCGGCCAGGTAGATCGCCTCCTCGATGCTGTGGGTGACGAAGAGGATGGTCTTGTGCAAGCGGCTCTGCAGGCGCAGCAGCTCGTCCTGCAGGTTGCGGCGGGTCAGGGCGTCCAGCGCGGCGAACGGCTCGTCCATCAGCAAGATCGGCGAGTCGATGGCCAGCACGCGCGCCAGGGCCACCCGCTGGCGCATGCCCCCGCTGAGGTCTTTCGGAAAGCGCTCGCGGAACTCGATCAGGCCCAGCAGGTCCAGCAGCTCGTTCACGCGCGCCTCGATGGTCGGTCGGGGCAGACGCTTGAGTCGCAGGCCGAAGGCGACGTTGGCGGCGACCGTCATCCAGGGAAATAGCGCGTATTCCTGGAAGACCATGCCCCGCTGCGGGCCGGGGCCGGTCACGACGTCGCCCTCGACCCGGATCTCGCCGGCGCTGGGCAAGGTGAAGCCGGCCACGGCGTCGAGCAGGGTCGATTTTCCGCACCCCGACGGACCCAGCAGGCAGACCAGCTGTCCGGGGGCGATCTCGAGATCGATGCCGGCCAGGGCGACCAGCTCGCGGTCGCGGCCGGGGAAGCGCTTGTGCACGCCGCGCAGAACGATGGCACCCATCAGCCCGGCTCGGATCCCCGGTGCCAGCGCAGAAGGTGGCTGGTCAGGCGGGACATGCCCCAGTCGATGGCCAGGCCCAGCAGCCCGATGGTGGCCATGCCGGCGATGATCTTGTCGGACCACATGAACTCGCGCGCCTCCAGGATGCGGTAGCCCAGCCCGTCGTTGACGGCGATCATCTCGGACACGATGACGACGATGAAGGCGGTGCCGATGCCGATGCGCATGCCCGCCAGGATGTAGGGCAGGGCGGCGGGGACGATCACCCGCGCGAACAGGGTGCCGCGGCCGGCGCCCAGGTTGCGGGCGGCGCGGATGTAGATGGCGTCGACCTGCCGGACGCCGGCGATGGTGTTCACCAGCACCGGGAAGAACGCGCCCAGGGCGATCAGGAAGATGGCCGGCGGGTTGCCCAGCCCGAACCACAAGATGGCCATCGGGATGTAGGCGATGGGCGGGATGGGCCGCAGCAGCTGCAGCAGCGGGTTGAACAGCTGGTGCAGCCGCGCGCTGGCGCCCATGGCCAGGCCCAGGGGCAGGGCCAGGGCCGCGCCGACGAGGAAACCGGTCAGCACCCGGAACAGGCTGGCGGCGGCGTCGCGGGGCAGCTCGCCCGAGACCAGCCAGGCCAGGTACCAGCCGCCGGGATCGCGCGGGCCGGCGGGCAGCAGGGCGGCCAGCCAGCGGGCGACCACTGCCGACGGCGCGGGCAACACGATGGGCGAGAGCAGCCGGGCGCGCGCGGTGGTCTCCCACAGCGCCAGCAGCAGCACGGGCACCGCCGCTCCCGCGAGGAACGGCATCAGCCGCCCGGGCCGGCTGTCGCTCCCGCGGGTCACGGGCGGGGGCGCCGTCCTCACGGCGTGGCCGCCGGCGGCTGGGCCCGGGCCTTCTGCAGGAGGTCCAGCTTGACCCAGTCCTCGGCGCGGGGCGGGTGGGCCATGCGCCCGACCGCGAACTTCTGCATCAGCGCCGTGGTGGCGGCGATCTGGTCCATCCCGAGATCGACGGTGAAGGCGGCGTTGGACATCGCGTCCCGGTAGTCCTCGGCCGACAGCTGGCCGCGGAACAGCTTGTCGCGCACGTAAGACTCGGCCAGCGCGCGGTCGCTCTGGAAGCGGCGGGTGGCGGCGACGAACAGCTGCAGGAGCCGCTCGGCCACCGGCCGCTGCTCGCGGTACAGCTTCTCGGTCATCACCAGGGTCCGCACCGGCTCGCCCATCGGCGTGTCGTAGGGCTTGAGCACCTCGGTCCCGATCTTGCGGTTGATCGCCTGTGCGGACTGCGGCTCGGACTGGCACATGGCATCGATGTGCCCGGCGGCGAGCGCCTGGTTCAGGTCCGGGTAGCCCAGGTAGAGGATCCGCACGTCCTTGCCGGGGCGTTCGGACCAGCCCAGCCCATGCTTCTCCAGCTGCGCCAGCAGGAGCAGCTCGTGGGTGCCGCCGCGGGTGACGCCCACCCGCTTGCCCTTCAGATCTTCGATCCGGGCGATGCCCGAGCCGGTGCGCGCGACGATGCGCGCGCCGCCGCGGGCGAAGCCAGCCACCGCGTAGATGGGCGCGCCGTTGGCCCGACCGGCGATGGCGGCCTCGGCGGCGCTGGCGGCGACGTCGATCTCGCCCGCCACGATGGCGGGCATGATGTCCACGCCCTTGGCGAAGAGGCGCTCCTCGATCTTCAGGTTGAACTTCGGCGCCAGCTCCTTCATGTAGGCCACCGCGCCGTAGTGGGCGAACTTCAGGTTGCCCAGCCGCACCACCGCGGGCGGCTCGGCGCGGAGAGGGGGCGAGGCGAGCAGCAGACCGGCGGCGGCGACCAGCCAGGGGAGGACACGTCTCATCTGGATCCCTCGACACCCGGGACGCGGACCATGGTGGCGACCAGGTGGTCCAGCGCGGCGGCGGGATCCTCGGCCAGGCCGGTGTGGACCGGCGAGGTCTGCACCACGGTGCTGCGGGGGGAGACCACCCACTGGAACCGTTCGGACTGCGACAGAACGGCGATGGGGCCGGCGCTGGGGTCGCCGGCGCAGATCGCCGGGATCACGCGCAGGTGCTGCTCGATGAGGTCGAGGTCCACCGGCGCGCCCAGGGCGGCCAGGCGCTCGGGCTGCAGGTCGATGCGCGCTTCCAGGAAACGGCGGGTGGGGCAATACAGCACCACCCCGGCGTTGACGAACTCCTCGCGCTCGACCCGCGGCACCACGCGGATGAGGGCGTAGTCAAAGGCGGCGCGCGCGGGCATCGATCGCCTCCTTCACGAATGCGGCCGAGCGGTCGCGCCGCTGGCGCAGGTAGGCCAGGTAGGCGGCGCGGTGCTCGTCGGGGGTGGCGAAGGGCAGCTGTCCGGCCAGCCAGGCGTCGGGGAGCTGGGCGATGGCGGCGGCCAGGCGCGCGTCGGTCAGCGCTGCCCTCAGGGTGCGGTCGGCGCCGGGCAGGTCGTCGGCCAGGCGAAGCAGGACGTGGTCCCGGATCAGCGCGAAGGGATCGGCGGTGCGGTCGCGCGCCGGGTCCCAGTCGTGGTGCCAGTACAGGGCGGCGCCGTGATCGATGAGCCACAGCTCGCGTTGCCACAGCAGCAGGTTCGGGTTGCGGGCGGTGCGGTCGACGTTGCTGAGGTAGGCGTCCAGCCAGACGATCGACGAGGCCAGCGCGCCCGCGGGGCGGGGGCTGCCGGCCGGGTCGAACATCACCGAGCCTGGCAGGAAAGCCAGGGCCAGGTTCAGCCCGGCGCTGGCGGTGACAAGAGCCTGGATCTCGAAGTCGGGCTCGGTGCGTCCCAGCGCCGCCTCGATGTCGATCAGGGCCAGCTCGGGCACGCGCAGGCCGGCGGCGCGCGCGATCTGGCCGCCCAGCAGCTCGGCCACCAGGGCCTTGGGTCCCTGGCCGGCGCCGTGGAACTTCAGCACGTACATCCGGCCGTCGTCCGCCTCGACCAGGGCGGGCAGCGAGCCGCCCTCGCGCAGGGGTAACACATAGCGGACCGCGGCCACGCGCGCGAGCGGGGACAGCTCGGCGCCCGGGCCGGGACTCGGCAGGACGCCGGCGGACATGGGCCCAGTGTACTTCAGCGCCGCCGCGGCGGGGTCGAGCCGCGCGGGGTCAGCTGGTAGGCGAGCTGGTTCTCGTCCCAGGGCGCCGGGATCTCCTCCACCACCAGGGTATCGCGCGAGTCGGTGCGTACGCTGGCCCCGGGGCGCAGGGTCAGCCGCCCCTGAAGCACCCGTTCGGCCAGCTGGGTCAGGGTCTGCAGCGCGCTCTCGGGCCCGAGGCGGTGGCCGAACAGCACCATCTCGCGGAACCCCAGGGGGGCCAGCCCCATGGTGTGCACCACCGGCAGGTGCGCCGACAGGGCGGCCGGCAGGAAGTTCAGCCACAGGCCGGGAGCAATTCCGTTGTTGCCAGCCAGGGTCTCGGCGTCGGCGAGGAAGCGCCCCGGTTCCAGCAGCATCCCGGCGTCCATCCAAAGAACCGCTTGCGCCGGCCGCACCACCAGCAGGGCCGCCACCAGCCGGGTGAGCCGGCGGGCGTTGGCGATCCCGTCGCCGCGCGGGCTGCGCACTTCCACCATCACATGGGCGCGGTGGGTGTGCACCACCCGGCCGGCGGCTGCCCACTGCCAGGTGGCTCGTACGGCCTTGTCGGTGATCCACTGGTTCACCGGATCGCTGCTGGGCTGGATGATGCCCAGCGCGTCGCCCAGGTCGGCGAGGACGCGGCCGCCGGCCGAGGAGATCACGCGCGCCGGGGACCGCCAGCGGACCACGTATTCGGAGACCACGTCCTCGGCGTCGACGCGCGCGGGGCGGTCGAGCAGGACCAGGGCGACGGAGCGGTGCTCGCGCGCGGGCGTCGGAGCGGCGGGCGCCGGTGTTGCCGCGGCGGGGGCG
>JBKPRZ010000196.1:0-12661 GCA_046734815.1 Myxococcota bacterium
GCCTCGGACTACACCAGCACGGCCAGCGTGATCAAGCCGAGTGCCGACGCCGAGGGGCTCACCGTCACCACGCCGATGAACACGCCCGATGCCACCGTCGACAGCTATTCGATCGAGCTCGCCGTCAAGACCTTGACCGTCAGCGACGGCGCGCAGATGCGGAGCTACCGCTACTTCGACCAGGCCCGGGCGGCGCGGTTCAAGAAGCCATGACCGGCGCGCTGCTGGCGCTGCTGGCCGTGAGCCCCGGCGGCCTGCGCCTGCCCGACCTCTTGACCCCGGGCGCGGGCCCGGCGGCGGTGCACTACCGCGCCCGCTACCGCACCGACGACGGCGCCTGGCATGCGCTGGAGGTCTGGCGCGACCGGCTCCGCCTGCGCCGCCGCACCGACGACCGTCTGGAGGTCCACGCCCACCGCGCCGCGCCCGGCACCGCCCCGTCCCTGGTGGTGCTGGACCTGCCCCGCGGCACCGCCTACGCCGCCACCCCGGACGAGTTGCTGCAGGCCGGGCTCCTCACCGACTGGAACGAGCTCGCTCACTCGATCGCGCGCCTGCGTCCCGGCGACCGTCTGGCCCCGCGGCCACGCAACGAGCGGACGGCGCTGGGCCCCTGTCGGGTCTACGCCCTGGTGCAGGCGAAGCGCCGCTCGTCCATCTGCTGGTCCTCCCACTGGCAGCTGCCGCTGCTGATCCGCGACCGGAGCGGCCGTCCCGTCTTCGAGCTGCAGTCGGCGGAAGACCACCCCCTGGACGCGCGGGTGTTCGAGCTGGCCCCGCGTTTCCAGGCCCAGCTCGGCGAACACGCCGACTGAGTCAGGCGCGCCGGATCCGTGGCGACAGCTCGAGCACCGACCGGCCCTGCCGGAACACCCGCACCGTGCCGGAGGTCTGCGACACCACCATGGCGATGGCCTTGGTCTCCCGGGTGATGCCGGCCGCGGCCATGTGCCGCGCCCCCAGGCCCAGAGGCACGCGCAGGTCCTTCTCCTCGAAGCTGAGGTAGCGCCCGGCCGCCATGACCACCCCGTCCTCGCGCAGCACGAAGGCCCCGTCCAGCACGGTGAACGCCCGCAACGCCCGCCGCACCTCCGGGTTCATCATGTTGCGCTCGTCCTCCGAGTAGCCCTGGAAGGGGTTGAGGCTCAGCGGGCGTGAGTTCTCCATCACGTTGGCCGAGTCGCCCACCACGAACAGCGCCCCCACCGGCCGCCCCTCCCAGCCCTCCACCCCGATGGCTACCGCCAGCCCCACCAGGGCGTCGATCACCTCGGGTGACACGCCGTCGGTCTGGATGAAGCTGAAGGCCCCGTCTTCGTCCTCCGGCCCCACCGTGATCACGGAGATCGCGTCGGGCAGGCTGTTGGGGCGCCGGGACAGCAGCCCCACGATGACGTCTCCCTCCCGGTAGTGTCCACGCGCCACGCCGGCCACGATGGCCAGCTTCAACTTCTCGGTGCGACCCAGATCATACTGGGGCAACGGTATGACGGGGACGCCCGATGCCTCGACCACCAGGCGCTGCGCTTCGCTGACCACCGCTTGTATAAGCTTCTTGCGGGCCTTGGGTTTTCCCCGAAAGGCCTCGTCCGGCAGCGGCAGGTCTCCGATATACAAAAGGTGGTCGATGGTGCGCTTGCCGGCCAGGGACAGCGCGGCCCGTATGATCTCGACTTGATTGACCGTCGCTCGTGGCATGACCAGGCTCTAATCTGTAGGAAACCGGCCGATATCCAAGGCAGAGAGCGAAGCATGCTACGCGAAATCCTGGCCACTCTGAAGGCCCGACCTGCGGCGACGCTGGTTTTTGCGGGTGCGTTCGCCCTGCTGGGCATCGTGGTCGGGGGGCTGGTCAACTGGAACGCGACCTCGGCCAAGCCCGCCCTCTCTTGCGGTGGTGAATACGCGGACTCGCTGCAGATGGGGGGGCCCGAGTCGCGCGCGGCCGCCCCCCGGCCCGCCGAATACACCTACCTGGTCCGCAACAGCGCCCGCTACGAGTGCCCCTACTTCGGCCCCGACGGTAAGCTCCGCCGTCGCATCGACCACGCCAAGGAGCATGGCACCGCCTTCGCCTACGAGGTCATCGGCCAGGACACCTACCTCCTGACCAACGAACACGTGGCGGTCTGGCCCGAGGTCACCGACGCCCGAAACCGGGTGGTGGGGGTCAGCGACGGCTGCAAGCGCGTGGAGGCCCGCCTGCGCATCGTCCACGACGAGCGCGACGAGGAGGAGCTGGGTCAGATCCCGCTCAAGCTGGTGGCGGCCGACCCGCGGCTGGACGCCGCCATCCTCAAGGCCTCCCAGCCGCTTCCGGTCCTGCCTTACAAGATCGGCCGCAGCGCAGCCCTGCGCCAGGGCAACGCCGTCGAGGTCCGGGGGTTCCCCCTGGGCCTGCTGCATGCGGTGAACACCGGCAAGGTGGTCAATCCTTACGACCACGACGTCGAGCAGGGCTGGGACCACGTGGACTTCGTGGTGGACGCGCTGCTGAGCGAGGGCAACTCGGGCAGCCCGGTGCTGGCGCTCAGCTGCGCGACCGGCAAGCTGGAGCTGGTGGGCCTGTACCACGCCGGCTACAAGGAGGCCAGCGCGCTGAACGTGGTGGTCGGCATCGATCAGGTGCGTGAGTTCATGAGCAAGAAGCGCCGGATCCCGCGCGCCTCCACCGAGGGCCCCAGCCTCAGTGCGGTCGAGCGCCGGCGGGTCGAGCAGCGGCTGGAGAGCGGGACGCTGCCGATCTTCTATTTCGGCGGCCTGACCCTGCTGGTGGAACGGGCGGACGACAGCTTGCGCTACCACCTTTATGGAAGGGGCTTCCCGATGGACGACCGCCGGGTGGCGGTGATCGACGATCGGCCGGCGGCCAAGGGCTTCGGCGAGGTGGCCGGGCTGCTGGTGCGGGGCGAGACGTCCTGGCGCGCCTGGAGTCCCAAGACCCTGGGCGAGGAGGACCGCGACCTGCTCGGCCGGGCCAGCGATGCTCTGCGCATGCACGTCATGCGCGTGCTCGAGTACCGCCGGTTGCTCGACGCAGGCGACAGCCTGGAGGACCGCCGCCAGGCGCGCGAGATTCGCAAGACGCTCGAACGTCAGATGGCGCCCGAGCGCGAGCTGATCGGCTCCCTGCTGGACCTGATCGAGCGGCTGGCGCCGCTGGCCCGCGAGGCCACGGTGGCCGGGGTTCAGGGTGCGGACGCGTCGGTCCCTCCCCCGCCGCCCCTGCGCTCGGAGACCCTGCCCACGTCGCTGTGACCCCGCGCCGCGCTGGCGGCATCTGGTAGAACGCGGCGGATGGTGGAGCTTCGATACCACCTCGGCACCATCGAGGTGCTGGGGCTGCCGGCGGGCACGACCAGCCTGCCCGGCGCCTGTCTGTGGGACGAACGCTCGGCCTGTTACCGCGCGCCCGCCATCGCCTACGCCGACCTGGTGCGGGCCCTGCGCCGGGCCGAATTGCCCTTCGAGGACCGGGCCCGCGCCTACACCGAGCTGGCCGTCGCCGGCGGGGTGCACCGGGAGCCCCGCGACTACCAGCAGCAGGCGCTGGCCGCCTGGCTGAAGAACGGCGGGCGCGGGGTGGTGGTGTTGCCGACCGGGGCGGGCAAGACCCTGGTCGCCCACCTGGCCATCCAGGACCGGCGGCGGAGCACCCTGGTGGTCACGCCGACCCTGGACCTGGTCCGGCAATGGCACGACGGCCTGTACGCCACCTTCGGCGGCCGGGTCGGGCTGCTGGGCGGCGGCGAGCACGACGTCCAGCCGATCACGGTCAGCACCTACGACTCGGCCTTCCTGCACATGGAGCACCTGGGCGCCCGCTTCGGCCTGGTGGTGTTCGACGAGTGCCACCACCTGCCCGGCCCCAGCTACGCCCTGGCCGCCCGCCTCTGCCTGGCCCCCTACCGCCTCGGCCTGACCGCCACGCCCGAGCGGGCCGACGGCCGCGACAGCGACCTGGCCGCGCTGATCGGCCCCACCGTCTACCGCAAGGAGATCGTCGATCTCGAGGGCTCGTACCTGGCCGAATACGAGACCATGCGCGTGAGCCTGGACCTCACCGCCGACGAGCAGGCCGAATACCAGAGCGAGCGGGAGATCTACCGGGACTTCCTCCGGCGGCAGGGCATCGCCATGCACCTGCCCTCGGGCTGGTCGGACTTCATCATGCGGGCCGCCCGCACCGACGACGGCCGGCGGGCCCTGGCCGCCTACCGGCGGCAGCGCGAGATCGCCTTCACCGCGCCGGCCAAGCTGGATTACGTCGAGCGCCTGCTGTTCCAGCACCGCCACGACCGGGTGATCGTCTTCACCGAGGACAACGCCACCGTGTACCTGGTCTCGCGCCGCTTCCTGGTGCCGGCCATCACCCACAAGACCAAGGTGCGCGAGCGCAGCGAGATCCTGACCGGCTTCCGCGAGGGCCGCTACGGCGCGGTGGTGACCTCGCGCGTGCTCAACGAGGGGGTCGACATCCCCGACGCCAACGTGGCGGTGGTCATGTCGGGCAGCGGGTCGGTGCGCGAGCATGTGCAGCGGCTGGGCCGCGTGCTGCGCAAGCGCGAGGGCAAGCGGGCGGTGCTGTACGAGCTGGTCAGCTCGGGCACCTCGGAGGCGCAGACCAGCCAGCGGCGCAGGGACCACGTTGCTTACCGCTGATCTGGCCCAGGTCCGCCGCCGCGGCGACCGCCTGCTGCTCAAGGCGCTGGCCCCCGACGAGCGCATCCGCGCGCTGGCTCTGGCCGACAGCTACCTGGGCCTGGCCCGCGCCCACCTGGGGCGCGAGCGCGGGCCGCTGCTGGAAGCCCTGCGCGCGGTGCCGGTGCCCGCGCGCGACCGCCGCCTGGGGGCAGGGCTGCAGAAGCTGGTGCTCGACCGCTGTCACTTCGATGCCGCCACCGAGCTGGACGCGCCCGCGTTGCGGGCGGATCTGTTCACGCGCGCCACCGCCCGCCGCCGGGAGGTCCCCTCGGGCGAGACCTTCGACAGGGGCGCCCTGCTGGCCGAGGTGGCGGCGGCGCGTGGGCTGGACCCGCCGGCACTGGAGCAGGCCCTGTACGCCGACCTGCCCGAGGCGCACCGGCTGCGGGAGGTGGAGGCGGGCAGCGCGGCCGGCCTTCTGGCCACCTACGAGGCCTCGGGCGTGGCCGCCGTGCTCCTGCGCGCGACGCAGGTGCGGGCGCAGGTGCGGAACGCCCCACCCGCCGCCTTCCGGTACCTCTTCCGAAAGCTGAAGTTCCTGCGCCTGCTGCACCGGATCGAGGCGCTTCCGCCCGACCGGACCGGCGCCAGCCCCGGCTACCAGGTGACCATCGACGGGCCCTTCAGCCTGTTCGAGTCGGTCTCGAAATACGGCCTGCAGCTGGCCCTCGCCTATCCGGCCATCGCCAGCTGCGGGCGGTGGTCCCTGGAGGCGGACGTGCGCTGGGGCAAGGAGCGCCGTCCCCTCACCTTCGCCGCGAGCGGGCAGGCTCCCGCCACCGAAGGTCCCGAGCCGGTGCCGCTGCCCGAGGAGGTCGGCGCGCTGCTGGAGGAGCTGCAGGAGACCTTGCCGGCCGACGGTCGCTGGCGCGTGGGCGTCTCGCAACGGATCGTCGACCTGCCCGGCGCCGGCATCGTGGTGCCCGACCTGGAGCTGACCGACACGCGTTCGGGCGTGGCGGTCGCGGTCGAGGTCCTGGGCTTCTGGAGCCGGGATGCCGTCTGGCGCCGCGTGGAGCTGGCCGAGCGCGGCCTGCCGTTGCCCATCGTGTTCGTCGTGGGCAAGCAGCTGAGGGTCAGCGAGCAGGCGCTCCCCGAGACGCTCCCGGCCGCGCTGTACGTCTACAGCCGGCGCATCGGGGCCAGGGCGCTGCTGGAACGCATTGAAACCGTTGCCGGCCGCGCGTCACCGGGCTGACCGCGAAATTTCTGACAACCGCCCCGCCCAGCGAGCAACTACCCGGGCAGATGGTCTTGGCTATTCCTAGTCGGGATCTATCGAAGGAGGGCCCGATGCCCAGATCCCTGCGGTCACGTCTGGTCCTGGTCGGCCTCGGCCTGCTGGGCGCCGCCTGCACCGGCCAGGTCGGCCCGGGAAACGCCCGCGGCGGTGCCGGGGAGCCGGCGCCGGGAGGGAGCCGCCTTCCGCCGCCCAGCCTGGGCACGCCGCCGGCCCCCGCTCCCGGCTCGGCGGACCAGCCCGGTGAGGCCGTGTTCCGCCGGTTGACCCGGGTCGAATACGACAACACCATCCGCGACCTGCTGGGCGACCGCAGCGCCCCGGCCGAGGTTTTCCCGGGCGACACCCAGTCGGCCGGCTCCGGCTTCGGCAAGGGCGGCATCGTGGGCGGCGTGGACGCGGGCCGGATCTTCGAGGCCACCGAGAAGCTGGCCGCCGACGCGGTCAAGAACAACCTGGCGACCCTGATCCCCTGCAAGAGCGTGCCCGCCGCCGACGCCGATCAGGAACAGTGCGCGCGCGACTTCATCGCGAAGTTCGGCCTGCGCGCCTACCGGCGCCCGCTGGTGGCGGAGGAGCAGGCCGCCCTGTTCGACCTTTACAGCCAGCAGCGCGGCGAGGCGAAGAACGACTTCCCCGGCGCCATCCGCGTGGTGCTGTCGGCGATGTTGATGTCCCCGAACTTCCTGTACCGGTGGGAGCTGGCGCCCCGGGCGGCGATCCGGGAGGGCGACTTCATCCGCTTCAACGCCTACGAGATCGCCTCGCGCCTGTCGTACCTGCTGTGGGCCTCGATGCCCGACGACGACCTGTTCGAGGCCGCCGCCGCCGGCAAGCTGTCCACCCCCGATCAGATCGAGGCCCAGGCCCGGCGCATGCTGAAGGACGCGCGGACCGTGGACACCCTGGGCGAGTTCTTCGTGCAGTGGCTGGACGCGACCGCGCTGCCGGAGGCCAGGCGCAACGCCCAGCTGTACAAGACTTTCACCCCGCAGCTGGCCCAGGCCATGCTGGACGAGACCCGCGCCTTCGCCGCCGATCTGGTGATGAAGGGCGACGGCAAGCTGGAGAGCCTGCTCACCTCGTCGCGCAGCTTCGTCGATGCCGGTCTGGCCGGCGTGTACAAGGCACCAGCCGTGAGCGGCAGTGGCCTGCAGCCCGCCGCGCTCGACGGCGCCCAGCGCGCCGGCATCCTGACCCAGGCCGCCTTCCTGACCGCCCACGCCAAGGCCGACGAGACCTACCCGATCGGCCGCGGCAAGACGGTGGCCGACCGCCTGCTCTGCCGCGAGCTGCCCCTGCCTCCCGACGACATCCCCGATCCCCGGCCCCCCGCCGAGGGGCTGACCACGCGCGAGCGCTTCGCCGAGCACGGCTCGAACCCGTGCGCTTCCGCCTGTCACAGCGTGATCGACCCGCTGGGTTTCGCCTTCGAGAACTATGACGCCATCGGCGCCTGGCGCACCGTCGACCAGGGCAAGCCGGTGGACGCCACCGGCAAGCTGACTCTCGACGGGGTGGAGAAGAGCTTCGAAAACGCGGTTCAGCTGACTCGCCAGCTGGCCGCCTCGAACGAGGTGATGGACTGCATGTCGCGCCAGTGGTTCCGCTACGCGCTCCGCAAGAAGGAGAAGGTTGGCGACGAGCCTTCGGTGACGTGGGCCCAGGACGTGTTCCGCAAATCCGGGGGCGACCTGCGCGAGCTGATCGTCGCACTGACCAAGACCCGCTCGTTCACCCACCGAACCGCCTCGATGGGGGAGGTCCTGCCATGACCCACTGGGAGCTGTCGCGACGTGCCCTGCTGAAGAAACTCGGCGTCGGCGGCGCCTGCCTGCCGCTGCTGCACGCCACCCGGTCGGTGGCCCAGGAGCCGGTCTTTCCCAAGCGCTTCATCGCGCACCTGCAGACCGAGGGCTACCGCATCCCCAACTGGCTGCCGCCTGCCGGCCCGCTGAGCGCGGCGCCCCTGCCGGACTCGACCAGCCCGCTCGAGCCCTTCAAGAACCAGCTCATCTTCCTGGCCAATCTGACCAACGACCACTTCCCGGGCTGCCCGCGCTGGGGGCACGGCACCTACGGCCAGATCTTCACCGCCGGCCCGGTGGACACCGCCAGCGGCAACGGCAAGGAGTACTGGGAGCCGACCATCGCCTCGGTGGACCAGGTGATCGCCGAGGGCATCCAGAAGAAGGCGCCCCAGCTCAGCCGCAAGTCGCTGGCCTTCGAGATCGGGGTGGGCAGCGGCGGCTTCCTGGGGTCCAAGCGTTGCTTCTGGGCCGGGGCCAAGCAGCCCATCACCCCCGAGCCCGATCCCTACAAGGCCTACGCCCAGATCTTCGCCGGCCGCCCGGCCGGCATGCCCGACCCGGCCGTCGACCGCCTGATGGCCGAACGCAAGAGCGTCCTCGACTTCGTGGGCAAGGACCTGGAACGCTTCCGCGATCGGCTGGGGATCGAGGATCGGATGTCGGTCGCCGGCCACCTGGAATCGATCCGCGACCTGGAGAAGCAGCTGTCGGCGCCCCGGCAGGCGATCGGTTCCTGCGGCGGCGTGATGTGGAGCGGGGACCCGGCCAAGCCGGTGGCCATCAGCACCGCCAACACGCCGGCGCTCTGGTCCCTGCAGCTGCAGCTGATCGTGGCGGCGCTGAAGTGCGATGTCACCCGGGTGGGCACCACCCAGGTGGGCGACGCCACCGGCGGGCGCATCATCTTCGACTTCGTGCCGGGCGTGCCCCGGCAGGGCAACGGCTACCAGCCCAACCGCGACTGGCACGACCTGGGGCACCGCCCCGTGCGCGCCAACGTCCCCGACGGCGACGACAAGTCCCGGGTGGACAAGTGGACCATGGGCAGGTTCGCCGAACTGCTGACCCTGCTGAAGTCGGTCCCCGAGGGCAAGGGCACCATGCTCGACAGCACCACCGTGCTGTGGGGCAACCACATGGAGGACGGCGCCAACCACGGGGCCATCAAGATCCCCTGGATCATCGCCGGCAACGCCCAGGGCTACCTGAAGACGGGCCAGTGCCTGCCCGCCACCGGCCGCGACATCGGCGGTGTCATGGCCGAGCTGTGCGCGGCCATGGACGTGCCGGTCCCCTACTTCGGCGACCCCGCCACCGGCAAGCCCATGCCCGAGCTCCGGGCGGGCTGAGGCTAGCTGTAGCGCTTGCGGACCAGCGCCAGGACCGCGTCCTTGGCGCAATGTTCGCAATAACCGAAGCGTTGCTTGAGGCCCTCGATGGTCTTGGCCGAGGCCTCGGCGGCTTCCGCGGCCATCCGGGCCGGGCCGTCGACCAGGTAGACCAGCAGGTCCTCGTTGATCTTGCGGATCTGCTTCTTGCGGTCGCCGAAGAACGCCTCGCGCAGGTGCGCGATCGGTCGGGGGAAGATGCGCTCGTAGTCCGGCTTGCGTCCCGGGTGGTCCAGCGACCAGGCGCCGATGCGGCTGATGACCTCCCGCCGGAACTCCTCCCGCCGCCCTTCCCCGCTGCCCACCTCCAGCATCCGCTCGACGTCCCCCATCAGCTCCTCGTCGGGATCCTCGTCCTGACCGGTCACCGGGTTGCGCACCTTCTCGCGCTTGACCCAGTGGGAGACGTGGCTGACGTAGCGCTCGAACTGCTGGATGTAGCGCCGTTCCTCCACCAGCCCCATCGAGGTGCGGACCTCGTCGTCGATCTTGTCGATCAGGCGGTCGCGCACCTGGAAGATGAACTTGCGGTTCTCGTGGTACCCGCCGGACAGCGGCTCCTGCTTGAGGAAGTCGTACAGCGACACCGACCGCACCAGCTCTTCCAGCTCCTCGAACACCGCGAACGGCGACAGGCACTTGAACTTTGGGCTCTGGGCGGCGTTCATCAGCAACAGCTTCATCTCGCGCGGAGACGAGCCGGTGCGGCCCTCGTAGTTCGGGTAGGCGTCCGACTCCTTGGCGATCCGCTCGAGGCCGGCCTGCAGCTCCTTCTGCTGCTCGGGCGAGAAGCCCTCGGCCGGACCCTCGCCGGCGTACAGCAGCGCCTTGTCCAGCGGAGCCAGGCGGGAGACCAGCTCGGCCATGCCCTTGGGGTACTTCTCGGGCATCGGCTTGCGCATGCGGGTCAGCACCGCCCACAGCGCCGTCACCCAGGACACGTGCGGGGCCACGTGTTTGCCCCCGTCGGCGCCGGCGAACGAGTTGATGTGCGCCTCGTAGATCTTCTGTTCCTGCCGGTAGTCCAGCAGGTAGGGCGCGCGCACCAGCTCCATGCGGCCCTTGAAGGACTGGAACTCGGGCAGCTCCTTGAACGCCGCCAGGTAGCCCTCGTTCGACGAGGCGATGAACACGGTGTCCACCTCCAGCACCGCCACGTCGATGGAGGTGCGCCCCTGCTCGACGGTGCCCAGCAGGTACTTGAACGATTCCAGCGGGCGCTTGAGCAGGTCGGCGAAGTCCAGGATGCCGCGGTTGCCGTCCACCAGCTCGCCCTGCACCTCGTACAGGGTCAGCGACTGCAGCGCCGGCGGCAGCGAGGACAGCGATCGGTCCATGGTCAGCTGCCGCGACCGGGCGTCCACCGCCAGCTGCGGCTCGACGGTGGCCACCGCCTGCCGGTAGCGGCGCGAGACGAAGAAGCGTTCGACCTGGATGTGGCGCAGGACCTTGGCGATGTCGCCGTGGTACGAGGACAGCAGCGCTTCGAAGATCTGCCGGTTGCGGTGCGAGAGGTCCCCGTTGGTCAGCTGGTAAGCCGGCCGGAAGCCCCGCTGCACGTCCCCCTCCAGCCGCTCGTCCATCAACGTCCGGCGCTTGCCCCGGGGCAGCAGCAGGATCGGGTGATCGCGGAGCTCGTCGACGATCTTGGCCTCGATGAGGTCGTCTTCCAGGTAGGCGTAGCTGTCGGTGGTGTTGCCCGGTTCCAGGGGCGCGCCGCCCGAGAAGCCGATGCCGGTCTTGGCCACCCGCTGCGACGGGAAGATCCAGTTGAAGCGGTACAGCGCCCCCTCGTCGAGGGTGGAGTAGTGCTCGAGGGCGCGCTGCAGGCAGTTGACCAGGGTGGACTTGGCGCTGCCGTTCGGGCCGTGCATCAGGATGAGGCGGTTGGTCCGTCCCTCCCGCGCGAAGTTCGAGACCAGCCTGTAGATCGCGCCCTGGACCTCCTCCTGCCCGACGAGGTGGTCCTTGCCGTCGTCCCAGGGACAGTCGAACAGCTTCCAGCGCGTGACCGGGCCGCGCGGCGAGCGGACCGACTCGGTCCCGAAATGATCGAGGGCATCACGCAGGTACTGGGCCGCCGATCGGGTCTGTCGGACCATGTCGGAGCAGAACAGCGTGAAGTACTCCGAGAACGACATCACCCGACGCTTGCGGGCGAACGACTCGCGGAGCTCCGTCGTGGTCAGACCGAGCCACGCCTTTGGATCGAAGCTGGTCGACTCGTCGGACATCGAAGATCGTCAAACGGTAACACGCCCCAACGACACCGTCACGGATCGGCGGCGACCGTCGGTCAAGTGACAGAGGTCGCATGACTTCGGTAGAAACTGCGTACAGACTCAGGAAGGTAAAACAAATGGTTTCGAAGTCCGCCCTTCGCCTGTCTTTCCGCCGGTCCGGGTCGCTCGTCGCCCTCGCGCTCGGCCTGATGGCCACCACCCCCGTACCCCGAGCCTGGGCTGCTCCCGCCCAGGGGCGCATGGCCAGCGTCATCAACCCGCCCGGCACCGCCCCCGACACCGGTCTCGGCCCCATGGACGAGCTCCGGCGGGCCAACGCCCAGCTGAAGAAGCAGCTGGGGGGCCGCAAGCCCTCCTGGTCGCCCGAGGCCCAGGCCCGCAACGTGGAGATCAAGAAGATCGTCGGGAGCTTCCTGGACTTCGAGGAGCTCGCCCACCGGGCCCTGGCCCGGCACTGGGACGGCCTGACGGCCAAGCAGCGCACCGAGTTCGTCCGCACCCTGCGCGACCTGGTCGAGCGCAACTACGTCCGGCAGCTGTACGGCCAGCCGGACTACGAGCTGAAGCTGGACAAGGAAGAGCTGACCGGCAACGAGGCCACCGTGGCCGGCTCGCTGAAGGCGTCGGCCAAGGGCAAGAACGTGACCATGTCGCTGGAGTACAAGCTGGTCAAGAAGCAGAACCGCTGGGTGGTCTTCGACGTGATCACCGACGAGCTGAGCCTGCTGGAGAACTACCGGGCCGAATTCAACAAGGTCATCGCCAAGGACTCCTTCGACGTCCTGCTGACCCGGATGAAGAAGAAGCTGAACGAGACCCGCTGAACCGCGCGTCGCCTCCCGGTCATCGAACCGTCGCAAGGGGGGCAGGCGGGCACGGCTCGCCGTGTCGGTCGGTCTCGATTGGGCGTCCGCGTCGCCCGCCGGGGGCTGCGTTTCGAGTTCCGGTCAAAAACGTTTCCTCCGACGGCAAACGGTTTGACTTGACGCACGCCCGGTCGGCAATCTGCCCTTCGCCATATCTTGAAGGGAGCGCTCATGACCTACACGCCGTCTGCCACGCGTTCGTGGCTGTTCCGGACTGTCCTGGTGACCGCGTTCGCGACCCTGCCCCTGGCCGGTTGCCCCTCGGACTCGAACCCACCGGCCGGGACGGGCGGCAGCGGCGGCTCGACCACGGGCGGCCGGGGCGGCTCTCCGGCGACGGGCGGCTCCAGCGGAACGGGCGGGTCGGCCGGGACAGGCGGCAGCGCCGGCACCGGCGGTAGCGCCGGCA
>JBKPRZ010000197.1:0-7307 GCA_046734815.1 Myxococcota bacterium
CTCGAGGCGCGTGCTGTCCACCGCCGGCGCGGGCGGTGGCGGCGCGGGCGCGGGTGCCGGCGGCGCGGGCTGTGCCGCGGCCGCCTGACTCTTCAGCCGCAGCAAGGTGCCCTCCACCTCGGCCAGGCGCGAGCGCCGGACGCGGTCGGCCTGCTCGACCTCGGTCACGTGCTTGCGCAGCCGCTCGAGCTCGCTGTCGCTGGTCTGCAGCCGGCGGCTGGTGCCCGACAGCGCGTCTTCCAGCTCGCTCACCAGGGTCGACTGCTCGGCCAGCGCCTCGCGCAGGCGGTTGACCTCTTCCAGGTGAGCGGACGCCGCCAGCCGGTACTGCTCGATCGCCTGCCGCAGCTGCGAGTCCTCGCCGTCCTCGCGGCCGTTCGAGCCGTGGGCTCCGTGCCCGGCGCCGTTGTCCGCGTGGGCCGCCGCGGCTGCTTGCAGACGGCGCTGCAGCTCCCGGTTGTCGGCCTCCAGCTGCGCGATCCGGCCGTCTCGCTCGGCGACCGCGGCCTGACGGGCGGCCAGCTCCTCGGTGCGGCGGCGCAGGTCCTCGCGCAGCCGGGCCACCGCCGGGCCGTCCTCGGCCTCGGTCCGCAGCCCACCGCCGAACTGGCGCACCAGCGCGGACACCTCCTCGCGCGTGCGACGGGTCAGATCCAGCACCGAGGCGTCCGCCTCGGCCAGCGCCTTGCGCAGCCGCGCGACCTCCTGGTCCAGCTCGCCCCGCGCGTCCGCGCCCCGCCGCAGCCGTCCCTGCAGATCCTGGATCTCCTCGCCCTGGGCGCGCGACACCCGCAGCAGCCCCTCGGCCTTCCCCTCCGCCTCCACCAGCCGCTGGCGCAAGGCGGAAAGCTCGGCCGCGCGCGACTCCGGCTCGGGCGCCGGCGGCGCGGGGGCCAGCGGCGCGGGAGCCGGCGGCGCCGGCGGTTCCAGGCCGCTCGCGGTCTGGGCTGGCACCTGCAGCAGGGCGTAGCCGAGGTGGAAGCGATCGTCCGGGCCCGCCACCGCCAGGTAGTGGGTGGGCTGATCGCTGGCGTCGTCCACCAGCCCGCCCTCGATGCGCAACCCGGCCGTCTCGGCGCTGAACTCCGCCGCCCCGTAAGCCGCGAAGGGCGTCAGCCCGAACATGCGCACCCGGGTGAACAGCCGTTCCAGCGCCTCGACCAGGGTGTAGTAGCCGACGCCGGTGCCCGCGCCCGCATCGGGGCGGTCCGCGCTGCTGGCCACCACCGCCAGCCGCCCGTCGGGCCCCAGCAGGCCGCGCAGCGCCGACAGCCCGAAGGGCGTGCCCGCGCGCAGCAGGTGATCGCCCTGCGGCACCACGATCAGATCGAAGGACCCCGCCGCCTCGAACGACCGCCGTTCCAGCGGCGCGAACTGCAGCCCGTGGATGCGTTCGTTCTGGCGCGCGCGAGCGAGCGCCGCCGGATCGCCATCCACACCCAGCACCCAGGCCGCGCCCAGCGCGCGCAGGCGGGCCGCGCCGGCGCCGTGGCCGCAGCCCAGCTCGAGCACGCGCCGGCCCTCCAGCAGCGGCGCCAGATAGCCGTACACGGCGAGGCGTCGGCTCCAGGAGTCGAAAGGTGCAGCGGGGGGCATGTGTCGAGTGGACTATACCCGAATCCCCCTTCGCGGCCGCCTTCCGCGCCGCCGCCCGGTACAATGGACCGTCCATGCCGCCCCAGGCTACCCACCGGAGACCACCGCCGGCCGGCACCTGTCTGCAGCTGGGCGCGCTGCTCGCCGCCGCCCTGGTGCCCGCTGCCGCCCGGGCGCAGCCCCCCCCGCCGTCGGCCGCGCCCACCATCATCTATCTGAACTTCTCGGACGGCACCGAGACCCTCACCTTCGCCGCCGAGGACGACGCCGCCACCAACCGCTCGTCCACCGGCGCCGCTTCCCCCTACCCCGCCTTCGCCTGGCCCGGCATCACCACCGGCGTGACCACCCGGGCCGAGCTGGTGCGCCGGGTGGTCCGCCGGGTGCACGAGATCTTCCTGCCCTACAACGTCCTGGTCACCACCACCCGCCCCGCCGCCGGCCCCTACACCATGGTGATGATAGGCGGCCACCCCCGCGACATCGGGATCACCCAGAACGTGGCCGGGCTGGCCTTCATGGATTGCAAGAACGAGGTCCAGTCGGACATCGTGTTCGCCTTCCCCGAGATGCTGCGCGGGAGCGAGCACGGCCTGGAGGTGACCATCGCCCAGGAGGCGGCCCACGGCTTCGGCCTCGAGCACACCATCAACCGCCAGGACATCATGTATCCCACGGTGGTCATGGAGCAGGACCGCTTCGTCGACGAGGAGAGCCCGATCTTCGACTCGCGCCTGTGCAGCAACGCCACCCAGAACTCGCACCGCAAGCTGCTGGCGGTGGTGGGCGCCTGGCTGGGCGACGAGAAGCCGATCGACGACGGCACCCGCGCCGACCGCCAGCCCCCCGCCGTCACGGTGCTGGAGCCGGCCGCCGATGTCGAGCTGCCCCAGCCGTTCGTGGTGCGGGTGCAGGCCGAAGACGAGGGGGGCATCGACCACGTCGTGCTCGCGGCCGAGGGCGACCGCGGCACCCTGTACCGCGCCCCCTACACCTGGTCCCTGGCCGGCTTTTCCCCCGGCCCCCTCACCTTGACCGTCACCGCCTACGACGCGAGCGGCAATACCACCACCCGCACCGCCGCCATCACCGTCACCGGCGGCGCGCCGCCCCTGCCGGGCGGGTGCGCGCTGGGCGGGGGTGGCCGCCCGGGCCCGGCCGCCGCCCTGGTGCTGCTGGCTGCGCTCGCCGCTTGCATCCGGCGGTCGCGTCCCCTATAAACCCCTGTTCCCGAAACGAGGTTCTGCGCCATGAAAAAGGGGATCCATCCACTTTACAAGCAATCCACCATCACCTGCGCCTGCGGGAACAAGGTCGACACCTACTCGACCCGCGGCTCGTTCACGGTGGACGTCTGCTCGCAGTGCCATCCGTTCTACACCGGCAAGCAGAAGTTCCTAGACACCGCCGGCCGCATCGAGCGCTTCCAGAAGAAGTACGGCAAGAAGCCGTTCGTCCCCCCCACCGCCACCTAGGGGAGGCGACGGCCTTCATCCGCGGCGCGGTCCGGTGACGACCGCCGCACGGTGGGCTGATCCATGCTCGAAGAATCGCTGCAGGCGAAGCTGATCGCCATCGAGGCGCGGCACGAGGAGCTCGCCGCCAAGCTCTCGGATGCCGAGGTGCTGGCCCGGCCCGGCGCCATGCAGAAGCTGGCCAAGGAGCACGCCGATCTGCGCGAGCTGGTGGAGACCTTCCGCCGCTACCAGGACGTGGTCCGGCGCGCCGACGACGCCCGCGAGCTGGAGCGCGACCCGGAGATGCGCGAGATGGCGCACGAGGAGCGCACCGCCCTGGTGGCCGAGGCGGGTGAGCTGGAGCAGCAGCTGAAGCTGCTCCTTTTGCCCAAGGACCCCAACGACGACAAGAGCGTGCTGCTGGAGATCCGCGCCGGCACCGGCGGCGAGGAGGCAGCGCTGTTCGCCGCCGACCTGTTCCGCATGTACACGCGGTTTGCCGAGCGGCGCCGGTGGAAGGTCGATCTGCTGTCGATGTCCTCCGCCTCGGCCGGCGGGATCAAGGAAGTGGTGGCCAACATCGAGGCCCGGGGCGCCTACTCGCAGCTGAAATACGAGTCGGGGGTGCACCGGGTGCAACGGGTGCCGACCACCGAGGCGCAGGGCCGCATCCACACCTCCACCGCCACCGTGGCGGTGCTGCCGGAGGCCGAGGAGGTGGAAGTCGAGATCGACGCCAAGGACCTGCGCATCGACGTGATGCGCTCGGGCGGCCCCGGCGGGCAGAGCGTGAACACCACCGACTCGGCGGTGCGCATCCACCACATCCCCTCGGGCCTCATCGTTCATTGCCAGCAGGAAAAGAGCCAGCACAAGAACAAGGCCATGGCCATGAAGCTGCTGCGCGCGCGCCTTTACGAGATCGAGCTGGAGAAGGCGCACACCGCCGAGCGCGACGCCCGCCGCAGCCAGATCGGCAGCGGCGACCGGTCCGAGAAGATCCGCACCTACAACTTCCCCCAGGACCGGATCACCGATCACCGCATCGGCCTGACCAAGCACAACCTTCCCGGCCTGCTGGACGGCGATCTCGACGACCTCATCCAGAGCCTGCGCGCTCACTTCCAGGCCGAGGCCCTGAAGAGCGCCACCGCGGCCAGCTGACGCCGTCAGCCTGGCGGCCGCCCCGCGGCGCAGCGCGGTTCCGGCGTGCCGGTGCATTCATTGCGCCCTTGCCTGCGTGCCGGAATGAGCATAGTGGGGCACGGAGGATCGCGACATGGCGCGTGCAACCGGGCACCGGGAAGTCGTGGTTCCGTTCGACGCCGGCACCCTCGCCGGCACGCTGGCGAACGAGGACGACGCGCGCAAGGTGGTGCTGTTCGCCGACGCGGACGCCCGCCGCGAGGACGCGCGCACCCGCGCCGTGGCCTCGGCGCTGCAGCGACAGGGGCTGGCGACCCTGGTGCTGGACCTGCGGACCGCCGGGGACGGCGGGCTGGCGCGGCCGCTGGTGGCGGCGATCGACTGGCTGGCCTCCGAGCGCGGCTACGTGCACGGCAGCATCGGCTGTCTGGGGACCGGCCACGGTGCGGCCGCGGCGCTGATCGCGGCGGCACACCGGCCGGGGCTGGTCGGCGCGCTGGTGCTGCGGAGCGGGGAGGACGAGCTGCCCGGCGCGCAGATCATGTCGGCGGTGCGCGCGCCGACCTTGCTGATCGTCGGCGGTGACGACCCGGAGGGTCTGGCCGTCCAGCGGTCCGCCTTGCGGCAGCTGCGCTGCGAGGCCGATCTGCGGGTGGTGCCCGGCGCCGGTCACCTGTTCAACGAGCCGGGCGCGCTGGACCCGGTCGCCGAGCTGACCGGCGAGTGGTTCAACCACCAGCTCGAGTCGATCTGGTCGCGCAGCATCGACCAGCCCGCAAATCTTTGACAGCGGGACCCTCGAAGGGTCCCGCACCCCCCGCGATGAGCTCCGCGCGGCAAAGCCGCGCTACGCTTTACGCGCCAAGAGCGCTAGCGCTCGGGTGCCAGGAACACCGCCGACAGCGGGGGCAAGGTGAGGTGGGCCGAGGCCGGGCGGCCGTGCGCGGGGACGGGGATGGCGTTCACCGTGCCCAGGTTGCCGAGGTTGCTGCCGCCGAACAGGGCGGCGTCGGTGTTCAGCACCTCGGTGAAGCGGCCCTCCGCCGGCATGCCCAGGTGGTAGTCGAAGCGGGGCACCGGGGTGAAGTTGAACAGACAGACCAGCAGGTCGGCCGGCGAGCGCCCCCGGCGCACGAAGGCGTAGACGCTGTTCTCGACGTCGTCGGCGGCGATCCACTCGAAGCCGGCGCGATCGAAGTCCAGCTCGTGCAGGCTGGGCCGGGTGCGCAAGAGGCGGTTCAGCTCGCCCACCAGCCGCTGCAGCTGCCCGTGCAGGGGTGACTGGTCCAGCAGGTGCCAGTCCAGGCTGTGGTCGTGGCTCCACTCGCGCCACTGCCCGAACTCGCCGCCCATGAACAGCAGCTTCTTGCCCGGCACCGCCCACATATAGGCGTACAGCAGCCGCAGCGACGCGAACTTCTGCCAGGTGTCGCCCGGCATCTTGTCCAGCAGCGCGCCTTTGCCGTGCACCACCTCGTCGTGCGACAGCGGCAGGATGAAGTTCTCGGAGGTCGCGTACATCCCCCGGAACGTCAGCCGGTGGTGGTGGTGGCGGCGGTAGAGCGGATCGATCGACAGATACTCCAGGGTGTCGTGCATCCAGCCCATGTCCCACTTGAGGCCGAAGCCGAGGCCACCCAGGTAGGTCGGGCGGGTGACCATCGGCCAGGAGGTCGACTCCTCGGCCATGGTGTGCACGTCGGGGTGGTGGCGGTAGACGCTCTGGTTGCAGGTGCGCAGGAAGGCCACGGCGTCGAGGTCCTCGCGCCCCCCGAAGCGGTTCGGGATCCACTCGCCCGCCTTGCGGCCGTAATCCAGGTACAGCATCGAGGCAACCGCGTCCACCCGCAGCCCGTCGATGTGGTAGCGGTCCAGCCAGAAGTTGGCGCTGGAGATCAGGAAGCTGCGCACCTCGTTGCGGCCGTAGTTGAACAGCGCGCTACCCCATTCCGCGTGGATGCCCTGGCGCGGGTCTGCGTGCTCGAACAGGTGGGTGCCGTCGAAGTACACCAGCCCGTGCTCGTCGGTGGGAAAATGCGCCGGCGTCCAGTCCAGGATCACGCCGATGTCGTTCTGGTGGAGGGTGTCGATCAGGAACATGAAGTCCGACGGCGAGCCGTAGCGGGCGGTGGGCGCGAAGAAGGAGGTCACCTGGTAGCCCCAGGAGGCGTAAAAGGGATGCTCCATCACCGGCATCAGCTCGAGGTGAGTGAAGCCGGTGCGCCGCACGTGCTCGACCAGCCGGGGCGCCAGCTCGCGGTACGAGAGGAAGCGATCGGGTCGGGCCGGGTCGCGCATCCACGAGCCCAGGTGCACCTCGTAGATCGAGATCGGCGCCTCCAGCGCGTTGCGGGCGCGGCGGCTGGCCATCCAGGCCTGGTCGCCCCAGCGGTGGTCGGGGCGGCAGATCACCGAGGCGGTGGCGGGCGGCAGCTCGGTGGCGAAGGCGAAGGGATCGGCCTTGTCCACCGTGTAGCCCCGGTGGGCCGAGCGAATCCGGTACTTGTAGCGCTGCCCCGGCGCCGCCCCGACGACCACCCCTTGCCACACCCCCGTGGCCGCCACCGGCTCCAGCCGCGCCGCCGGCTGCCAGTCGGTCCACTCGCCGATCACCTCCACCGCGTCGGCATTCGGCGCCCAGACCGCGAACCGCGTCTCCCCCCGCGCCTCGTCCAGCACGTGCGCCCCCAGCTTCTCGTACAGCCCGGCGTGCGTGCCCTCCGCCAGCAGGTGAAAATCGAAGGGCGTGAGCCCCGGCTCACCGGCCGCATCCGCCCGAGCACGCGCCATCCCCCCCACTGTGGGCCCCGGCGGCGGTGACATCAAGGTCTCAGCGCCGACGCGTCCGGGGTGGGGCCGGCGTCGTCGGGGCCGGCGTCGTCGGGGCGGGAGGCGTCGGAGGCGGGGGCGGTGCCCAGGGAGACGTCCTCGGCGCAGCGGGCGCCGCTGGCCACCAAGGCCAGCAGCAGGGCGGCGGCGGCGAGGCGGGCGATCATGGGCTGCTCCCCTCGCCGTCGATGGTGTAGCTGAGCGACAGCCCGAACCACCAGGTGGGGGTCTCGCCGACCGGGCCGACGGGGGCGACCTGCAGCTGGTACGGGCGGGGGG
>JBKPRZ010000198.1:0-9018 GCA_046734815.1 Myxococcota bacterium
GCTGCGGTCGGCGCCTCGGCGGCCGGCGGCGCATTGGCCGAGGTCGGCACCTCGGCGGCCGGCGGCGCATTGGCCGAGGTGGGTCGGTCGACGGCCGGCGCGGTGCTGGAGTGGCGGTTTCCGCCGGCTGAACCACCGCCGTTCACGCAGCAGGAGCTGGAGCGGGCGGTGGGCCTGCGCCGGACGGCGGAGGGCGCGGGGGACGCGGGCTCGGTCGTGGTCGGCTGGGATGAGGGCGACGGACGGGCGGTGGTGGCGAGCACGCCATCGCGGCGGCGGCTGGTCGCGCTGGGCGAGGCGCGCGGCCCCGAGGCCGCCCGGCTGGTCGCGATCGCGGTGATGGATCTGCTGCGGCCGCTGCCGCAGCTTGCGGCGGCGGAGGACGCGCAGGCGGCGGCGCGCGCGGATCGTACAGCGGCGGATTCGACGGTCGTTGCGCGCCACAGCCGGAGTCCAGCGGGTGAATCGGGGGTGTGGGAGGCTTTCGCCGGCGGGCGGGAGCGCGGGCGACGAGGCTCGGGGCTGGCGGTGCTGAGCGCCGTCAACGATGGGGCCACCAGCGCGGGGTTCGCGGTCGAGCCGTCGCTGCGGGGATGCGTCGGCGCGGGGGCGATGGCGGTCGAGGCCGAGGTGGGGTACGGGCAGGGGCGCGGGCGCGTGGCGGGCGCGACGATCTTGCTGCACATGCTGCCGGTCCGGGTGGGGGCGGCGGTCCGCGCGCGCGCGTGGGCCCTGCATGTCGACCTGCTGGCCCGGGCCTACCTGACGCGGGCACCGGCAGCGGGGGCGGCGTGGGGCGCGCTTTACGGCGGACATCTGGCCATCGAGCGCGCGTTCGCGGTCAACGACGGTCTGGCGCTGCTGGCTTCGGCCGGCGCTGACCTGCAGGCGAACGGGGTCGAGCTGCAGGTGCGCGGCCGCCCGCTCCTGCGCAGCGGCCGGGTGGTGCCGATGGTGCGGCTGGGCCTGGGCTGGAGGGCCTGGTGAGCCACGCCGTGAACGCCAGCTGGACCTTGCCGTTCCTCTGGGCGGCGCGGAAGCTGGAGGGGCCAGTGCCGGCCGAGCGTGCGATCAGCGCCGGGCGGGACGAGGAGCTGATCCGGCGAGCGCTGGGTGGCGACCGGCAGGCATTCGATGATCTGTACCGCCGGCACGTGGACATCGTGTGGCGACGGCTGGGGCGGCTGCTGGGACCGGATCCCGAACGCGAGGACCTGGTGCAGCAGATCTTCCTGGAAGTGTTCCGCGGGCTGGACCGCTTCCGCGGCGAGGCCGCCTTCACGACCTTCCTGCACCGGGTGGTGCTCAACACCGCCTTCGATCACTTGAAGCGCCGGGGCCGCCGGCCGCGCGCGGCCCCACCCGAACAGTTCGAGCAGCTGACCGACCGCGCCGCCTCGCCCGAGGTTCGTGCCGCCGAACGCGAGCGCCTGGCGGCGACGTCGGCGATGCTCGACCGGCTGAAACCGAAGAAGCGGATCGCCTTCGTCCTGCGCGTGGTCGAGGGCCTGTCGCTGGAGGAGATCGCCGCCCTGGTCGACGCCACTCCCGCGGCGGTCGCCCAGCGCGTGCGCCACGCCCAGACCGAGCTCGAAGCGCTGGCCGCGCGCCGCCAGGACCGCCCCGGAGGTGTCTGGTGAGGTTCTGGCCACGGGAGACGGGCCGCGCCGCTTGCCGCGAGACGCGCGACGCGCATCTGCTGGATAGCGTGGATCCCGCCGTCGTGGCGCGCGCCACCCGGCACCTCGCCCGCTGCTCCGCCTGCCAGACCGTACGCGCCCGCCTGGAGCAGCTGCGCACCGACGTGTACGCGGCTGACAGCCCGCTGGACGACGTCACCCGCGCCCGCATCCTGGACCACCTCCGCCCCGCGCTCGACGACCTCGCCGCCGGCCGCGGCGGCAGACCGGCCGTCGCTCGGGGCCGCGCGCCCGCATTGCTGGCCGGCACCCTGGCCCTCGCCACAGCGGCGGCCGCGCTGTGGATCTGGGAAGGCACTCCCGCCTGGCGGCGCAGCCGCACCGGCGAGCCCGTGCAGCGACGGGCCGGCGCCGGAGCGGCCAGCGATTCGACGGGTGCGGATCCTGCCGACACACGAACGTCCCCCCATCTCACCCACGCGAACAACGCGAACAACGCGAACAACGCGAACAACGCGAACAACGCGAACAACGCGCGTGACCCGAAGGAAGGTGCGCCCGCGGTGAACGACCATGGCATGCCATCCGCGCGCGCCCGGGGGGATCTGGCGCTCATCCGGGTCGCGGGGAGTGGGGCCCGGGTGCGGCGATCGATACGCGCGCCTGCAGGGCGCATGGATGAATCGTCGCGGTTGCAGCGGACCAGCTCCGGGGTGGTCCAGCGGCTGGTGGTGGCGGCGGGGGAGCGCCGGCGCGGCACGGTCGGCGAGAACGCGCGGGTGCTGCTGGTCGGGCCGGCGGAGCTGGAAGTGCTGGCGGCCTCGCCGCAGCTGCTGCAGGTGCGGCTGGCGCGCGGGACGCTGGTGGCCAGCTACCAGCACGGTTCGGGCGAGCAGCTGCGCATCCTGTCGCCGGGCGCGCGCACGGATGTCGTCGGCACGACCTTCTGCGTGGAGGCGCGCGCGACCGACAGCCGGGTAGCGGTGGCGCACGGCCGGGTGGTGGTGCGCGGAAAGGACGATCGCGAGC
Organism: Myxococcota bacterium; assembly: GCA_046734815.1. Lineage (GTDB taxonomy): Bacteria > Myxococcota_A > Polyangia > Fen-1088 > Fen-1088 > CAVYGB01. Next base: position 2,670 of record JBKPRZ010000198.1, read on the forward strand.
GCCTGGTGAGCTCCGGCCAGCTGTGGACCAGCGGGCGCCCGCCAGCGACGGCGGTGAGCGCCCTGCCCCGCGCCTTCCGGCGCCTGTTCGCCCAGAAGTCGGCTGCGGCGCACATGCCCGCTACGGCGGCCGGGGCGCCACCGGGCGCGGGCCCGGAGGCCACCGCCGACCCTCCACAGGTGCAAGACCCTCACGGTGTATCCCCACGGGTCCAAGACCCGTCGCCGCTGCAGCTTCCCCCCTCCAGCCCGCCTTCGCCCTTGCAGCCAACCTCCCCCACCCGGGCTTCGCCCTTGCAGCCAACCTCCCCCGCCCCACCCACCTCTTCGCCGACGGCGACAGCGACCGCCCGTGAGCCCGCGACGGTCTCGTATCAGCGGGCGGAGGCGGCGATGGCTCGCGGGGATCTCGCGGAGGCGCGGCGGCGGCTCAATGACGTGCTCGCCGCTCCAGATGCGGGCGGGCTCGCGTCGGTCGCGGGCTACGAGCTGGCGCAGCTGGCGTTGCGCAGCGGGGATCTGGGGGAGGCGCGCGAGCGACTGGACCGGCTTCGCGTCTCGCCGCTGGCCGAGGCCGCGGAGTTCCTGACCTGCGAGGTGGAGCTGCGCGCGGCGGACCGGGACGCCGCCCGGCGCTGCTACCAGCGCTTTCGTGTCCGCCACCCGGACTCCGCGCAGGACGCCGAGGCGCTCGCCGCCCTCCTGCGGCTGTCGCCCGCCTCCCTCGACTGCGGCGACGGCCGCCAGCTGCTCGACGAATACCTCACCCGCTACCCGGCGGGTCCGCTGGCCGCCGACGCCCGCCGCCGCCTGGAGGCCTGCCCCCGATGACCCCGCCGCTTGCGCCGTCGATCGCCGGCTCCGCCGTCGTGGTTCGAACCGTCGCTGCGCTCGCGCTCGCGCTGCTGCTCGGGTGCGACATGCGCGTCGTGGAGCTGGCGGGACCGGCGGACGCGAGCGCTCCGGCCGCGGCTGCCTCGTGCACCGAATTTCTTCGGGCCGATGGCGTCACCTGCAAGCTCTGCTTCGACGCCGCCGGCAGGGTCACGGCGACCATGTGTCCCGACCCGGCCACCGGCGCGGGGACCGCGGTGACGCCCCCGGCGTCGTGCACGGTGAGCAACGGCGGCGATGACCGGTGTCTGCTGTGCCGGTCGCCGATGCTCGGCGAATACCGGGCGTGCCTCGAGTGCGAGGCGGCGGTGCCGCGCATGGGCGGCGGCCAGTGTCGCGTGTGCACCTGGTCGGACGACGCGAACAACCGCTGCCTGCAATGTTTCAACCGCGACGGCATCCGCGACGAGGACAGCTGCGACGGCGTGCGCAGCACCCCGGTGATCTATCCCATGACCGCCGACGCCGGAGCGGGACGGTGATTCATCGGGGGGTCGGTTTTTTTCAACTTCGCGGGCGGGCGGAAGACTGACCTGCCTGCGCCGCTTCGAACGTGAGGGCGCATAGAAAGGAGACTCCATGTCGTCGATCATCAAACCCCGAGGGAGCCGCAGGATGGCGGCGCTCTCGATCGCCGTCGGCCTGGCCCTCGGCTGCAGCGAGACGGCCGATCTGGCCAGCGCGTTGTCGGAAACCAAGGACAAGGCCCCCAGCGCGGGCACGCCCGCCAAGGGTGACGGCCGGCCCACCGGCTCCGGCCAGGGCGGCTCCGGCCCGGGCGCCGGTGGCGGGCCCACCGCCGGCGGAGCGCCCACCCCCGGCGGAGCACCGGCCACCGGCAGCGGTGGAACGATGGGCGGCGTGTCCTGCAAGATGCGCGACGAAGGCCGCCTGGTCTGCGTGACGTGCGTCGACGTGGCCAGCGGCAAGACGGTCCGCGAGGACTGCCAGCAGCGCAGCCCCGACCCGATGGGCGCCCAGTGCGCGGAGACGCGCGAGGCCGACGGCAGCGTGTGCGTCGTTTGCAAGGACGCGGCCGGCAACGTCATCAAGCGCGGCTGCCAGACGCCGCCCAGTACCTGTCCGGTGCCACCGCCGCCCCCGGGCAACCCGATGGGCGCCTGTCGCGAGAGCGACGCCAACGGGCTCAAGTGCACCATCTGTGTGGACGCGAACGGCAAGGAGCTGCGCCGCTGGTGCCAGGACCCGGGCGGCATGCCTCCCGACCCGGTGACCTGCCAGGACACCAGCTATCCCGACGGCACCACCTGCAGCGTGTGCACCGACGCGCGCGGAAACATCATCAAGAAGGGCTGCTGGTCGCCCGTGCCCCAGCCGCCGGACCCCTCGATGGTGACCTGCAAGCAATACGAGCAGAACGGCGCCCGTTGCACCGTCTGCGTCGACGCCAAGGGTGTCACCGTCCGCCAGGACTGCGGCCCGCCCATCACCCCGCCCGACCCCAACACCATGATGCCTCCGCCCGGCACCATGATGCCGCCGCCCTCCCCGCCGCCGGTCACCTGCCAGACCTACCAGAACCCGATGAGCATCTGCGTGATCTGCGTCGACCCCGCCGGCAAGATCGTCAAGCAAGACTGCCACCCCATCCCGCCCCCACCCCCGCCCCCGACTCGCTGATCACAGAAGAGGGGGGACGCTCGCCCGGGGCGTCCCCCCTTCCGTCCCCCCATCCCCCTTGTCATTCACACGCACGCAGGCGCCGCCCGCCCCCGCTGCACACGACGGTCGGCGCTCGCCGGCCGCGATCTCAGGGGCCGCGCTGGGTGCGCAGGTCGGCGCAGACGGACTTGATCGCGGCGGTGCTGGCGGGGGTGATGTGCCAGGGGTGGCGGTTCTCGCGCTTGAGGGTGAAGGCGAGCGTGCGGCGGGTGGGCGGAAGGCCGGCGCCGCGCAGGATCGAGCGGTAGGCGGTCTGCAGCGAGGATTCGATCTCGGACATGGGCGCGCCGAAGGCCTCGCTGAGCGCGGCGATGCGCGAGGCGGGGGTGTCGGCCATCGAGCTGCGGGCGATCAGCAGCTGCAGGCTGTCGACCATGCCGGGGCGCGGGTTGCCCAGCAGCTGGCGCACCAGCATCCACGCGGTCATGTACACCGCGCGCGCTTCCGATCCGAAGAAGTCGCTGGTGCCGGAGGCCAGCAGCCGCTCGAGCGGGATCGGGTCCTCGAAGTAGACGTAGCTCGGGATCACGGTGGTGGCGTCGAAGGCCACCTGGTTGTCGCGGATCTCCAGCGCGGCCACGTATTCGGCGAAGCCCTCGTGCAGCCAGCGCGGCACCTTCTCGTTCAGCGCGTACAGGAACCGGTGGGCCAGCTCGTGGGCGGCGGTCGATTCGGCGGCGCCGGCGTCCTCGGAGTCGGCCGACAGCACCAGCAGCCCGTCCTCGAACGAGCGCGCGCGCAGGGTCAGAAAGCCGAGCAGGTGCCCGGGCGCCACGCCCTCGAAGTCCTCCTGCTTGGCGAACAGCAACACGTCCACCGGCGGCATGGGCACGCCGCTGAAGAAGGTGGCGGCCAGCGCCTCGTACACGTCCTCGAGGTGGCGGACCACCGGCTCGTAGCGCTCGCGGGGCGCGTCGGTGCGCACGACGAAATGGTCGCTGCGGATCACCTGCCAGCCGTCCGCCGGCCGTTCCCAGGGCCGGTGGGCGCAGCCAACCGCCAGGAGTCCCGCCAGCAGCACGGCCGAGAACCGCATCTACGTACCAGTGTACAAAGGTAGTATGACAGATTACAAGTGATACCGCGTCAGACAGTGAGCACATCCCCGTACGCGGCAGCGCCGCCGTGACGCCCTCGATCACGGGGGTTGCTGCCGTCGGGCGTGCGTCAGCCGCGGCCGTACACAGGGACGACGGCGCCGCTGGTGAGGCGGTTGGCGGGCGAGGCCAGCCACAGGATCGCGGCGGCGAGATCGGCGGGCGCCGCCCAGCGGTCCTGCTTGGCGGTGGGCATCGCCTGCCGGTTGGCGCTGGTGTCGATGGTCGAGGGCGCGACGGCATTGACCAGGATCCCGTCGGCCTTCACCTCCTCGGCCAGCGCGGCGGTCAGCATGTCGACGCCGGCCTTGGCCACGCTGTAGGCGATCGCGCCGCCGGCCGGGACCAGGGCTGCGCGCGAGGAGACCTGCACGATCCGACCGCCCGCGCCCGGCACGCGCCGCATGTTGCGCACGGCCTCGCGGGCGCACAGGAAAGCGGTGACCAGGTTGATGTCCAGCTGCTGCCGCAGGTCGCCCAGCCCCAGCTCGCCGATGGGCCGCCCGGCGTAGCCGCCGGCCAGGTGCACCGACGCCCACAGCGCTGGCAGGCTGTCGTAATAGGCGGTCACCGCCGCCTCGTCGGTCAGGTCGATGCCGCCGCTGACCGACACGCCGGCGCGGACCGCCTCGGCCTCGCGCCCGCGCACCGGCAGGTGGCAACGCGCGCCCGCCGCCAGGAACGCGTCGACGACCGCCGGCCCCAGCCCGCCGCGCCCGCCGGTGATGACCACGTGCCGCCCGTGCAGATCCAGGTCCATGGCAACCCTCCTTGTCCACCGCGCGACCGGCCTTCACACCCGGGCCGGCCGCCGTGCACTTTAGCCTCCGGACCGCGGCGGCGGTAGAACTGGTGGCCGTGCGGATCCTCCATCAGGACGAGGCCGTGGTGGTGGTGGACAAGCGCTCGGGGATGCTGGTGCACCCCAGCGAGTGGGCACCTGATCCCACGACCGTCCTGCAGCTGGCGCGCGACGCGACCGGCGGCGCACACCTTTACCCGGTACACCGGCTGGACCGCGGGGCCAGCGGCGTGCTGGTGCTGGCCCGCTCGTCGGCGGTGGCGGCGTTCCTGCACGCGCAGCTGGAAGAGGGGCGCGCCGACAAGCGCTACCTGGTGCTGGTGCGGGGGCTGCCGCCCGAGGCCGGCGTGATCGATCACGCCATCCCCCGCCGCGAGGACGGGCCGCGCGTGCCCGCCTGCACAGAATACCGGCGGCTGGAGGTGGCAACCGTGCCCCGGCTGCCCGACCAGCCGGTGCGCGAGACCCGGTATGCCCTGGTCGAGGCGCACCCGCTGAGCGGGCGGCTGCACCAGATCCGCCGGCACCTCAAGCACATCGGCCATCCGGTGGTCGGCGACGTGAACTACGGGCGCAAGGAGCACAACCAGCTGTGCCGGCTGCGCTTCGGGCTGGATCGGCTGGCCCTGCACGCGGCCGCTCTCACCTTCGTGCATCCGCAGAGCGGCCAGCCCGTCACCTTCCGCGCGCCGCTGCCCGACGACCTGGCTGGACCCCTGCGGCAGATGGGCTTTTCGCTGCAGCCGGCGCTGGACCGCGCGCTCAGGCCAGCGACTGGATGAGGCCGCGGATGTACCCGTAGCAGAAGGCGAAGGCCTGGCGCTTCTCCGGGTCGTCGGGGTGGGTGGGCGCGTGGTCGGGCATGAGCATGTATTCGTAGCCCACCTCGCGGTACACCTTCAGCGCCGCCACGAAGTCGATGTCGCCGTCGTCGGGGAAACGCTCCTCGAAGTCGTCACGGTGTCCGTGGATGTTGCGGAAGTGGACGTTGAAGATCTTCTTGCGCTGCCCGAAGTAGCGGATGACGTCGAAGATCTCGCGGGCGGGGTCGGCCAGCATCTCGGACACCGTGCCCTGGCAGAAGTTCAGGCCGTGGTAGGGGCTCTCTTTCATGGCCACGAACTTCTTCAGCCCGTCCACGGTCCCCAGCACGGCATCGACGCCGCGGAACCCCGGCGGCACCGAGGGGTCCTGCGGGTGGCAGGACAGGCGCACCCGGTTCTCGGTGGCCACCGGCACCACCCGTTCGAGAAAATACTGGATGCGCTCCCAGTACACATCGGCGGGCAGGCGGCCCGCCTCGGTCATCTGACCGCGGGTGGCGGCGGCGTCGGCCAGCCGCCAGGCGGTGAAGGTGGCGCCGCCGCGCCCGACGACGGGTCGGTTGCGCAGCACGCCCAGCGCGGTGAGGTTGTAGGTGATGGCGGGGATCTTCGCGCGCGCGCAGGCGACGATGCTCTTCTGGATCTCCTCGATGTCGCGGTCGCGCTCGGGGCTCTTGCCCAGCACGATGGCCGCGCGCACCCGTTCGCCGGCGGCGGCGCGCGGTCGCAGGAAATGCAACCGCACCATGTCCAGGCTGATGCCGTGCTTGCTGCACAGGTCGCGCAGGCGCGATAGCTCGTCGACGGTGTAGGGTCCGTCCGGGCGCTGGCCGAACGAGCCACAGATGTTGCGCACCCCGTGGCGGGCGAAATATTGCAGCAGCTTCTCGTCGGTGGGCCCCTGCTGGCAACCGACCTTCATGCGTGCCGGCGGCGGCCGCCCGGCCGGCGTCGGCGTCGCCGCCGCTGCGATCTTCGAGAGGCCCCGGCCCGCGGCCAGCGGCGCGAACGCCCCGGCCGCCGCGAACAGCTTCCGTCGGTTCATCGCAA
>JBKPRZ010000199.1:0-7910 GCA_046734815.1 Myxococcota bacterium
CCCCGGTCCCGGCCGAGCCGCCGCTGCCGCCGCCACCCGCGCCCCCGGGGGCGCCCGCGGCCGCGGATCCGCCCGAGCCGCCCTTCGGGCCCGAGTCGGGAAGGTCGGGTCGCTCGATCGAGGTGCAGCTACCGGCAACGAGCAGCGGAAAAGCCAGCGATACCAAGAGCGGCCGTTTCATCGAGTTCCTCCCGCGGGGCGAACGATTCGCCCCCCATTTCACGAGCCCGCGTACGTTTTTGTTCCGGACAATTGCTAACCGGCGTCCGCCCGACCAGCCGCGCGGCGCCGTCCGAGCTGATCGACCGCCACCGCCAGCAGCAGGACCACGCCCCGGGCGGTCTCCTGAAAAAAAGTGGGAACATTGAGCAGGCTCATTCCGTTGTTCAGGCTGCCCATCAACAGGGCGCCCACCAGCGCGCCTGACACGCGACCCCGACCGCCCGCCAGCGAGGTGCCGCCGATGATGGCGGCGGAGATCGCGTCCAGCTCCAGGAACAGACCGGCGCTGCCGGCCACCGCGCCGCTGACCCGGGCGGTCAGCGCCACGCCGGTGATGCCGTAGCCCAGACCCGCGATCAGGAAGTCCAGAAAGAGGGTGCGGCGCACGTCGATGCCCGAGAGGCGTGCGGCTTCCGGGTTGCCGCCGATCGCGTACAGGCGCAGGCCGAAGCGCGTGCGCCGCATGAGCACCTCGGCGGCGACGGCGGTGGCGGCCACCAGCAACACCAGATAGGGCAGGCCCTTCCACGCTGCCACCCAGATGGCCGCCAGCGCCGCCAGCGCGCGCGGCAGGTACCAGCCGGCGCCCAGCGGCTCGGGCACGCCCAGCGATCGGGCCCGGCGCGCGCCGGCGCTGCGCACGAGAAAGAACAGGCCGACCGCCAGCACCACCAGGGCGATGGCCGGGGCCGGCGGCAGAAAGCCGGTGGCCAGGTCGGACAGCGACTCGGGCAGCGGGGCGATGGTGGCGCCGCTGGTGAGGATCATGGACAAGCCGCGGAAATACAGCATGCCGGCCAGGGTGACGATGAAGGACGAGACGCCCAGCCGCGTGACCCACAGCCCTTGCCAGGCGCCCAGCAGCAGCCCGACCGCCAGCGCCGCGGCCACCGCCAGGGCGGGGTTCACCTGGTAGCGCACGGTCAGCAACGCGACCACCACCCCCACCAGCGCCACCGCCGATCCCACCGACAGATCGAAGTTGCGGGTGACGATCAGCATGACCGCGCTGGTCGCCGCCAGGCTGACGATCGAGCTCTGCAGCGCCAGCAGGACGAGGTTGCGCGGGGTCAGGAAGGTCCCGCCGGTGAGAAGGTGGAAGAACAGCCAGATGGCGGCGATCACCAGCAGCAGGGTGGAATCGCGCAGCCAGCGGCGGGCGCCCGGCAACCTCACAGCCCGGCCGCCTCGCGCAGCAGGCGTTCCTCGCTGACCGATGCGCCCGCCAGCGGGATCTCGGCGGCCAGGGCGCCATCGCGCAACACCAGCACGCGGTGGCACACCTGCAGCAGTTCCTCCGCCTCGGACGAGACCACCAGCAGGGCGTGACCCTGCGCCGCCAGCTGCCCCCACAGGCGGTGGATCTCCTGGCGCGTGCCGACGTCGATCCCGCGCGTGGGGTCCACCATCAGCAGGGTGCTGACGCCGCAGGCGAGCCAGCGGGCCAGCTGCACCTTCTGCTGGTTGCCGCCGCTGAGGGTGCCGACGGCGGCCTCGATCCCGGGCGCGGCCACCGCCAGCCGATCCACCTGGTCGCGCGCCACCCGGCGCAGCCGGGCCACGTCCAGAAAGCCCATCCGCCCCAGCGCCGGAAGGCTGGCCAGGGCGATGTTCTCGGCGATCGAATGTTCGAAGATCAGGCCGTCGCGCCGGTCCTGGGCCAGCAGCCCCAGGCCCAGCGCCACCGCGTCGGACGGCGCGGAGATCTGGACCGGGCGGCCGGCCACCCGTACCTCGCCGGACCGGGGGCCGGTCCAGGCGCCGAAGATCGCGGCCGCCACGCTGCCGCAGCCGGCGCCGCGCAGCCCGAACAGACCCAGGATCTCGCCCCGGCGCAGCGAGAAGCTCACCCCGGCGACCCGCGGCCGATCGCGGCCCGGCTCGCGCACGACCAGGTCGCGCACCTCCAGCGCCACCGGGGCGTCGGGCGGTGGGGGAGGGACGGCGACCGGCGTGCTGGCCGCCTCGGCGGCGTCGCCCAGCATCGCCCGGATCACCTCGGCCGGCGGTGCGGAGGCGGGGAAGACGCCGCTGCTCTTCCCGTCGCGCATGACCACGATGCGGTCGGCGATGGCGAACACCTCCGCCAGCCGGTGCGAGACGAAGATGCAGGATGTGCCCTGCGCTTTCAGGCGGCGCAGGCGATCGAACAGCCGGCGGGTCTCGCGGCCGGTGAGGGCCGCGGTGGGCTCGTCCAGGATCAGCAGCCGGGCGTTGCGCGCCAGGGCCCGGGCGATGATCACCAGTTGCTGGCTGGCCAGGTCCAGGCTGCCGATCGGGGCGCGGGCGTCCACCTCCAGGTCCAGCGAGGCCAGCACCCGGCGTGCCTCGGACAGGCGGCGCGGGCGGTCGATCAGGCCGCGGCGGGTCGGCTCCCGGTTGAGGAACAACGTCTCGGCCACGCTCAGCTCGGGCGCCACCTGGATCTCCTGCGGCACCAGCGCCACGCCCGCCGCCTCGGCGTCGGCCACCCCCGCCGGTCGGAAAGGGCGGCCGTCCAGGGCGATGGCCCCTTCGTAGCTCCCCGCCGGATGCGCCCCGGCCAGGATCTGCATGAAGGTCGATTTGCCGGCCCCGTTCTTGCCCAGCAGCGCGGCGATCTCGCCCGCGCGCAGGTCGAAGTCCAGGTCGTCGACGGCGTTGACGCCATCGAAGCGCTTGTGGATGCCCCGCGCGGTCAGCCAGGGTTCGGGCGCGGTGGCGGCCAGGGCGGCGTTCATTTGCAGCTCGGTTTCTTGGCGGGAACTTTCCGGTACACGTCTTCGGGCTTCAACCAGTGCGGGTGGCTACAAACGAATTGCGGCATCTCGCGTTCCGTCACCAGATAAATGGGGGTCCTGGCCCAGGGAATTTCGCCCGCCCCATTGTCGACGGCGCTGTCAGCGGCAAACGGCTGGCAGCGCGCCAGCGCCACCGCCACCTGCGCGGCGCGCACCGCCATGTCGTCGGGGGCCGGCCACAACGTGCCGAACATCCGCCCCTCGACGATGGCCTGGGCGGCGGCCAGCTCCATGTCCTGGCCGGTGATGGCCACCGAGCCCGCCCTCAGCCCCGCGCCGCTCACCGCCTGCAGCACGCCCAGCGACATTCCGTCGTACGAGACCAGGAAAGCATTGACTCGGTTGTTGTTCCGAGTTAGCGCATTTTCCGCGTGTGCTTGCGCCGGCTCCGTCTTCCATTTGGCCGTGTACTGGTCGAGCACGATGCGGATGTCGCCCTTCTTGGCCAGGGGCTCGAGCACCTGGCGGTACCCCTCCTGCATGCGCGTCGACCCGGTCTGTCCGGGATCGCCGCCGATGAGCGCGTAGTTGCCCTTCGGCACCGCCGCCACCACCGCCCGGGCAGCGGCCGCTCCGCCCTCGCGCGGGTCGCGGCCGATGAAGGCGGCGTGGGGCGCCTTCAGGATCACGTCGTCGTAGGAGGCCAGGGGGATCCCGGCGCGGGCGGCCGAGCGGGCGATGGCCCCGGCCACGTTGAAGTCGACCGGCTGGATCACGATCGCGTCCACGCCCTGGGTGATGACGTTTTCGGCCTGGGACACCTGGGCGCCGGCGTCGTTCTCGGCCGACTGGAACAGCACCTTGAATCCCGCCGCCTCGGCGGTCTTGCGGAAGAAGGGCACGTCGGCGTGCAGGTAGCGGAAGGCGGTCTGCTGCTTGAGCAGGAAGGCGATCCGACCGGTCTTGCCCGGCGTGCAGGCGGAGGGCGGACGGATGGTCCGCGGCTGGCCGGCGGCCGGGCTGGCCAGCAGCGCCAGCGCGGCCGACGACGCAATTGCATTTGTCAAACGGAAGCGACAAAAGGTGGAAAATGACATACGCGTTCTCCAATGACCGTTACGAGCGCATGCAATACCGCCGCTGCGGGCGCAGCGGATTGCTCCTGCCGGCGATCTCGCTGGGAGCCTGGGAGACCTACGGCGGGTACCGGGACGACGGGGCGGCGAAGGATTGTATCTTCCGCGCCTTCGACCTCGGCATCACCCACTTCGACCTGGGCAACAACTACGGCAACCCGCCGGGCAACGCCGAGATCGTGGTGGGCAAGGTGGTCAAGGAGATGCCGCGCGACGAGCTCATCATCTCCAGCAAGGCGGGCTACCGGATGTGGCCGGGTCCCTACGGCGAGTGGGGCTCGCGCAAGTACCTCATCGCCAGCTGCGACCAGTCCTTGCGGCGGACGGGACTGGAATACTTCGACATCTTCTACTCGCACCGACCCGATCCCGACACGCCGATGGAGGAGACGCTGGGCGCCCTGGACACCCTGGTCAAGCAGGGCAAGGCGCTGTACGCCGGCATCTCCAGCTACAGCGGCGTCCAGTTCCAGCAGGCCCGGGCCATCGTGGCGCGCGAGCGGCTGGCCCCCATCCTGATCCACCAGCCGTACTTCAACCTGCTGGCTCGCAAGGTGGAGACCGACCTTCTGCCCCACACCGTCGATGCGGGGGTGGGGGTCATCGCCTTCTGCCCGCTGGCCTCCGGACTCCTGACCGAGAAATATCTGGATGGCGAGGTGCCGCCCGACAGCCGCGCCGCCCGCGCCTGGGCGCGGCACTGGGTGGTGGGCACGCCGCCCGAGGAACGCGGCCGCATCCTGCGCGGGCTGGCGGAGGTGGCCCGCAGCCGGGGACAGAGCCTCGCGCAGATGTCGCTGGCCTGGCTGCTGCATCTTCGAGGGGTGGTTTCGGCCCTGATCGGGGCGTCGCGGGTCGAGCAGGTGGAGGACAACGTCCGCACGCTCGCCCGGCTGGAGTTCAGCCCGGGCGAGCTCCAGCGCATCGACGAGCTCACCCGGACCGCCACCCAAACCTGATCGAACCCGTTCCCCTTACACGGAGGGGGACGGGGTTTGTTCCGCGCTCACTTCTCGACGAAGGCGCGTTCCAGGACGTACTGGCCCTGGCCGTCGCTGCTGCCCTCGGAGAAGCCGCGCGCCTCCAGCAGGCCGACGACGTCCTTCAGCATGGTGGGGCTGCCGCAGATCATCACCCGGTCGTCCTCGACGGCCAGCGGAGGCAGGGCCAGGTCCGCGAACAGCTTGCCGCTGGCCACCAGGTCGGTGATGCGGCCCTGGTTGCGGAAGGGCTCGCGGGTGACGGTGGGGTAATAAAGGAGCTGGGCGCGGGCCTCGTCTCCCACCAGCTCGTGCTGGCCGATCCCGCCCTCCAGGTAGTCGCGGTAGCCGAGGTCGCTGACGCGGCGGGCGCCGTGCACCACGATCACCTGCTGGAAGCGGTGGTAGGTCTCGGGGTCGCGCACGATGCTCATGAACGGGGCCAGGCCGGTGCCGGTGGCCAGCAGGTACAGACGTTTGCCCGGCTGCAGGTTGTCGACCAGGAGGGTGCCGGTGGGCTTGCGGCTGACCAGCACCGGGTCGCCGGGGCGGATGTGCTGCAGCCGGGAGGTCAGGGCGCCGTCCGGGATCTTGATGCTGTAGAACTCCAGGTGCTCGTCGTAGTTGGCGCTGACCACGCTGAAGGCGCGCAGCAGCGGCTTGCCCTCGGCCGGCAGGCCGATCATCACGAAGTGACCGTTACGGAAGCGGAACCCGGCGTTGCGGGTGGTCTGGAAGCTGAACAGCGTGTCGTTCCAGTGGTGCACGGAGAGCACCTGCTCCTGGTTCAGATGGCTCGAAGCGGCGTTGGCGGCGGGCATGGTCTTCTCGGTTGGATGTTCGAAGTGTAGGAGGCAGCCATCGATTGGCAAAACCGGATGTTTTGATATAGATGTTCGGAGTTCCCGATATGCGGTACAGCCTGCGCCAGCTGGAGGTGTTCCTGGCCGTCGCCCGCAGCGAGAGCGTCAGCCGCGCCGCCCGCACCCTGGGGATGTCGCAGTCGGCGGCCAGCGGCTCCCTGGCCGACCTGGAGCGGCAGTTCGAGGTGAAGCTGTTCGACCGGGTGGGCAAGCGCCTCCAGCTGAGCGAGCTGGGGCGCAGCGTGCGCGCGCGGGCCGAGGCGGCGCTGGACCAGGCCCAGGCCTTCGAGCGCGCGCTGGAGAGCGGGGAGGCGGTGGGCCGGCTGCGCGTCGGCGCCACCTTGACCATCGGCAACCACCTGGCGGTGCCCCTGATGGCGCGATTCATGCGCGACAACCCCGGCGCGCAGGCCACCCTGGCGGTGGCCAACACCGAGGAGATCGCGCGCCAGGTGGCGAACTTCGAGATCGACGTGGGGCTGATCGAGGGCGAGATCGAGCACCCCGACCTGGAGACGACGGTCTGGCGCGACGACGAGCTGGTGGTGTTCTGCTCGCCCCGCCACCCCTGCGCGCGCAAGAAGGCGCTGCGGGACGAGGACCTGCGCCAGGCGGCCTGGATCGTCCGCGAGCCCGGGTCGGGCACGCGCCAGACCTTCGACCGGGCGATGCGCGGGCTGCTGCCGCAGCTGCAGATCGCGCTGGCCCTGCAGCACACCGAGGCGATCCTGGGAGCGGTGCGGGCGGGGCTGGGCCTGGGGTGTGTGTCGCGCCTGTTGCTGGAGGAATCGTTCGCGCGCGGCACCCTGTGCCCCTGCCGGGTGCCGCAGCGGGATTTCCGGCGCAAGTTCTTCTTCCTGCTGCACCGGCAGAAGTACCGCAGCGCCGCCATCGAGCGCTGGCTGCAGCTGTGCCGGTCGGGCGAGGTCAGCGGTGCGGACGGCGGCCCTGGAAGAACGAGGAGGCGCGCGCGCTCATGAGCTCGGGCGACCGGCCCGGGTAGGCCTCGAGGTGAAGGTGGTTGCGGTGATCGTAGTTGTCGTCGGGGGTGATGATCAGGTGGAAGGTGTCGCGGCTGGCCAGCCGGCAGGCCAGGGTTCGCAGCAGGCGGCCGGGCTCGGTGGCCGGCGCCCCCACGCAGCCCGACACCGAACGCACGCCCCGGCCGTAGGAGGGCCAGCGATCGCGGTCGTGGGCGTATTCGCGCTCGACGTCCAGCAGGCCGGCGGTGGTCTCCACCTGGTGGACGTCGATGGCCAGACCGAAGGCGTGCCCCGACAGGTTGCTGGAGCCACGCACGTTCCGGTAATCGTAGGTACCGGAGAACGCCAGACCGGTGACGCCCAGCTCGCGCAAAGTGGGGGCCGCATCGGCCAGCGCACGTGCCAGCTCGCAATCCATCAACGCCGGTTTGCGGGCGCGCGAGATCAGCCGGACGCCGCCGATGGGGCCGGTCACCTGGATCGGGGTGGCGATGCCGCGGACCGGACCGGCGCCCACGAAGGGCACGCCCGCGTGCTCGAGCGCAGCGATGCAGGCTCCGTCGGCGGACGGGGGCAGACCCTGGTCGGCGGGGGCCTGCACGATCACCGGGGCGGGCGAACGGCGCGTCCGGGTGGCTGGGCGGCGCGTGGACGGCCGCCGCTGGCGCGAGACAGGGACGGTGCGGGACCGCCGCGTGCGCTCGCTGCGCGAGACGGACAGGGCCACCCGTCCCTGGTGCACACGCGCCTTCAGCTCGAGCCCCAGCGGCAGGCGGACCGTCGGTTCGATGGACACCGTCTGTGCGCCGGCGTCGCTGGCGGCGATGCCGAAGGCGGTCGAAACACCGACTGTGAACAGGGGCACGCGCAGGAGAGTCTGACCGAATCTCCGCTGAAAGAACGTTTTCATCTGTCCTAATGGTAAAGACGCGGAGAGCGGCGAGAGGTTTCACCCCTCGAAATCTTTGCGCGGGTGGAGCCCCGACAGAGGCGCAGCCTTTTCGCC
>JBKPRZ010000200.1:0-4777 GCA_046734815.1 Myxococcota bacterium
GCCGGATCCGGGGCGTGGTGCTGGTGTTCCGCGACGTCTCGCCCCAGCGCAAGCGCGAGAAGGAACACCAGCAGGCCGAGCACGACCGCGAGCAGCTGCTGACCAGCGAACGCGCCGCCCGCACCGACGCCGAGCGGGCCAACCGCCTGAAAGACGACTTCGTGGCCACCCTGTCGCACGAGCTGCGCACGCCTCTGAACGCCATCCTGGGCTGGACCCAGGTGCTGCGCCGGGGCCGCAGCAGCGACCCCACCGCCCTGTCGCGCGGCCTGGAGGTGATCGAGCGGAACACCCGCCTGCAGGCGCAGCTGATCTCCGATCTGCTGGACGTCAGCCGGATCGTCTCGGGCAAGCTGCGGCTGGAGCTGGAGCTGGTGGACCTGGCCGCGGTGATCGACGCGGCCATCGAGACGGTGCGCGAACCAGCCGACACCAAGAAGGTGAAGATCGTCCGCGAGGTGGACCCGGCCGTGCCCACCCTGGTCGGTGACCACGCCCGCCTGCAGCAGATCATCTGGAACCTGCTGTCGAACGCCATCAAGTTCACGCCCGAAGGGGGCGAGGTGCGGGTCAGCCTGGGCCGCCAGGACGTCGCCGCCGTGGTGACGGTGAAGGACAACGGGATCGGCATCAATCCCGAGTTCGTGCCGTTCCTGTTCGACCGCTTCCGCCAGGCCGACAGCTCGACCACCCGGCGCTTCGGCGGGCTGGGCCTGGGGCTGGCCATCGTCAAGCAGCTGACCGAGCTGCACAACGGGGTGGTCACCGCCGACAGCGGCGGCGACGGCCAGGGCGCCACCTTCACCGTGCGCCTGCCGCTGGGGGTGGCCCCCGAAGAGGGCGTGACCGACCGGAGCGGCGCCTCGACGGGCAACCACCGTCCCATCACCGCGGGCACGCGCCTGGACGGCCTGACCGTGATGGTGGTGGAAGACGACAGCGACACCCGCGAGCTGGTCAACCGCCTGCTCACCGAGAGCGGCGCCCGGGTGCAGGCGGTGGGCACCGCCGCCGCCGCCCTGGAGCAGTTCCTGGCCCAGCGCCCCGACATCCTGGTCAGCGACATCGGGCTGCCCGGCGAGGACGGCTACAGCCTGATCGAGCGCATCCGCGCGCTGGATGCCGCCCAGGGGGCCGGCGTCCCCGCCATCGCCCTGACCGCCTTCGCGCGCTCGGAGGACCGCACCCGCGCCCTGCAGGCCGGCTTCCAGGCCCACGTGGTCAAGCCGGTCGAGCCCGCCGAGCTGGTGGCCACCGTGGCCAGCTTCGCCCACATGGTCCGCACGCGCCCCCCGGCCTCGTAGCGGCCGCGGCTGTCAGCCCCTCCCGCAAACGCGCCTGCCGGCGGTGCCGCCGCCGATGCGCGCCCCCACCTCGGGTCATCGCGTGGGGAGCACCATCGTTCGCGCCCGGATGGGCATCGCGCTGGCGCTGGTCCTGATCGGCCGCAGCGCGGGCGCGGACGTGTCGGTCAAGCCCCGGGGCGCCCTGGTGGTGGACGTCGGGTACAACAGCGGCACCTTCCTGCCCGGCGCGTACGGGTATTACGTGTTGCCGAAGGCGGTGTCGCGGCCGCAGTTCTTCCTCGCCCCCAGCAACACCGTACTGGGCTTCGTGGTCGAGGGGGTGGCGCTGGACGCCGAATCGCACCTGGTGCTGAGCGCGGGGCTGGACCTGACCCTGCGCTCGCCGACACCGCTTCAGACCGGCAACGCGCTGGCGCCGCAGTTCTACGATGCGTACGTGCGCATGGAGGGAGAGCACCTGCGCCTGACCCTGGGACAGTTCCCCGACGTTGTCATCCCGGTCGCGCCCGAGAACTTCAACCTGTTCCCGGTCGGCTACCTGCCCGGGTCACTGGGGTTCGCCCGGCCGCAGGCGCGCGTCGACCTGCGCCTGCCCTTCGGGAACAACCAGGTGATCGTGCAGGCCTCCGCCGCCACCCCGGTGCAGACCTTCGACGTGGGCGGCGAGCTGATCGGTCGCCAGGCCGGCCGCCCCGACGGGCAGGCGCGCGTGGCCATCGCCCGCGGCCAGTCGCCCGCGCCCTGGGACCGCCCGCTGGAGCTGGGCCTGAGCGCCCACCTGGGCCGCCGGTTGATCAGCGACGCGACGGCGACCAACGAGCGTCGCCTGACCACCTGGTCCGCCGGCGCCGACCTGCGCCTGTCGCTGCCGACCGAGACGGTGATCAAGGCCCGCATCTGGTGGGGCGCCCTGCTGGGCGACTACGCCGCCGGCATCCTGCAGACCGTCTCCCCGACCTCCCTGATCGCCATCCGCGCTTCCGGCGGCTGGATCATGGCCCGCCAGACGCTGGCCACGCGCTGGCGGGTCAGCGCCGGCTACGGCCGCGACGACCCCGACGACGCCGACCTGGAGGCGGGCGAGCGCAGCCTGAACCAGGCCGCCTTCACCTACCTCAGCTTCAACGTCACCCCCAAAGCCGGCATCGGCCTGGAAGTCGCCCGCTGGGGCACCGGCTACCTCGGCCTGCCCTCATCGTGGATCTGGCGCGTCGACACCGTCTCGTTCATCCGCTTCTGACGTGCACCGGATCCGTCAGACGTGCACGTGCACGGATCCCGGACGGCAGCTCGGCGCATCCCCATCAGTCCGCGCGGTAGCCGACGGCGGTGAGGGCGGCGTCGTTGAGGGCGCGGCGGAGCTTGCGGAAGGGGGTGTCGTCGCGGACTTCGGGGTGGATGCGGTTGGCGAGGACCAGGACGAAGGTCTCGCGCTCGGGGTCCATCCACAGCGAGCAGCCGGTGAAGGCCAGGTGACCGACGGCCTCCCGGCTCATGAGATCGCCGGCGAGCGAGCCCATGGCCGAAGGGCCGTCCCAGCCGAGCCGCCAGGTCGAGCCCGGCACGCCGGCGCGGGTCCAGAACAGCCGCAACACCTCGCGATCGACCAGCGGGGGCTGGCCGGCGCGACGTGACGAGCCCCGGTACGCGGCGCACAGCTCGTGCGCGATCTCGGCGACCGCGTGGGCGTCGCCGAACAGGCCGGCATGGCCGGCGACGCCGCCCATCGCGTACGCGTTCAGGTCGTGCACCTCGCCCAGCACGACCCGGCCGCGCACGGAACAGCGTTCGGTGGCGGCGATGTCCTCGGTGGGCATGCCTGCAATCACCGAGCCGCCAGCGGCTGTCACGGGGCGGTAGGCGAGCCGGAATGGGCGGCCGCTCTGCCGAAACGACGCCGCAACAGGCGCGTACGCGGCGGCGGCCAGCCGATCCAGCCGGGCGCCCAGCCGGCGCTCGAGCAAGCCGCCCAGGAGGATGAACCCAACATCTGAATAGAGGGACCGGCTGCCGGGGGCGTACGCCAGCGGCACGCGGGCGGCCGCGGCGATCACCGCGGCACGGCCCGCTTCGCCGGGACCGGTGGTTGCGAGGACGTCGGTATGGAAAGGACGATGAGCGGGGAAGCCGGCGCTGTGCGAAAGCGCGCGGCGCAGATCGATCTGCGCGATGATTGCGCTCTCGGCGCCATCGGGCGTGGCTTCCAGCGGGTCGTCCAGGCGGATGTCCCCCCGCTCCAGGGCGGACATACACAGAAGGGTGGTGACCAGGGGTTTGGTCAGGGACGCCAGGTCCCAGACCGTGTCATCGGTGACCGGCAGGGTCTGCGGCTCGATCTGCCGATGACCCATACACAAGGAGTGGCTGCGGCCTTCGTGACCGATCAATATGGTGAGCCCCGACACGATGCGGTCGGTGACCGCATCTTGCGAGATCGTGCGAAGATGCCTGTCGCTCACGGTCATCGACGACAAGCTTACAGGTTCCGATGGCGCCGGGGTCGGGGGTCACCCAGCAGCGTCTTTGCGTAGATGTCCAAATTCGGCCAGTACCAGCTCCTCGAACGCGTCGCGGTGGGCGGGATGGGAGAGGTGTATCGCGCGCGCTCGCTGGGCGAGGAGGGCTTCGAGAAGCCTGTGGCGATCAAGCGGATCCTGCCCGCCTTCGCCAGCGACGTGCGCTTCGTCGAGATGCTGGTCACCGAGGCGCGCATCCACGCGCCGCTGTCGCACCGGAACATCGTCCAGATCCACGACCTGGGCATCTCGGAGGACCACGAATATTTCATCGTCCTCGAGTTCGTCGACGGGCACGACCTGGGCGCGCTGCTGGCCCGGCTGAGCGAACGGCGGCTGCGCGGCATCGGCCCGGCCCGGGTGCCCGACGCGGTGGCGCTGTACATCGCCGTCGAGCTGGGCGAGGGCCTGCACTTCGCCCACGAGGCGCGCGACGAGCGCGGCGAGCCGCTGGGGCTGGTCCACCGGGACATCTCGCCCTCCAACGTGCTGCTGTCGTACGCCGGCGAGGTCAAGCTTTCGGACTTCGGCCTGGCCAAGCGACGCACCGACCATTCCATCGTCGGATCGCTCAAGGGGCAGCTTGCCTACATGTCGCCCGAGCAGGCGCGGCGCGCGCCCCTGGACCGGCGCACCGACATCTTCTCGCTGGGGGCGGTGCTGTTCGAGATGCTCACCGGCCAGCCGCTGCGCACCATCACCGACGACATCTCGGGCTGGCAGCAGGTGGCCTCCGGCGTGGTGCCCAGCGCCCGGCAGGTGCGGCCGGACCTGCTGCCGGCGCTGGAGCAGCTGCTGACGCAGGCGCTGGCGCCCGACCCGCGCGACCGCTTCCCCGACGCGCGCGCGTTCGTGGCAGAGGCGCGCGGGGCGCTGGACCTGCTGCCGCGCTCGCGCGCCGGCGAGGCCGGTGAGCTGACCGCGCTGCTGCGTGGCCTGTTGCCGCCCGGGCGG
>JBKPRZ010000201.1:0-3896 GCA_046734815.1 Myxococcota bacterium
CCTGCCCGAGGAGGACCTCAAGAAGTTCGGCAACCTCGAGTTCGACGACCACGGCCACGTTCGCATGGCCGAGATCGACATCGGCGACGGGATCAAGCGCGCCACCGCCCGCCGGCTCAAGGAGCTGCAGATCAAGTCGACCATCGTCTCGAAGAACATCGGCTACGAGCTCCGCTGCGCCGACCCGGTGCCCGCCGACATGGAGTACACGCGCGACCTGGGCTACTGCGCGGCCAAGTACCTGTTTTCGGGCGGCAACGCCGCCATGGTGTCACTGCAGGGCGGGAACTTCGTGCCCATCCCCTTCGCGCAGATGCTGGACCCGCAGACCGGGCGCACGCGCGTGCGCATGGTGGACATCCACTCCACCCGCTACGCCATCGCCCGCCGTTACATGATCCGGCTGCGCCGTGATGACTTCGAGGACGCCACCACGGTCAAGAAGTTCGCCGACGTGGCCCATCTGTCGCCCGAGCAATTCCGCCAGCAGTTCTCTTACCTGGTCGAGCACGAAGCGCCGCCGCTGGATCTTCTCCACCGCGACGGGGCCCGGCGCTAGCCGCGGCGGTCGCCCCGGCGTCAGGAGACGATCGGGATCAGCAGCTCGGCGATCAGGCCGTGGGGCTGGCGGCGGGCCAGGGTCAGCTCGCCGCCCCAGCGGTGCGCGATCCGCCGCGCCACCTTCAGCCCCAGGCCGGCGCGGCCCGGGTGGGTGGTGAAGAACGGCTCGAGCAGGCGCTCGAATATGTCGGGATCGACGCCCACGCCGTCGTCGCTGACCTGCAGCGACCAGCGATCGCCGCGGGCCGCCACCGAGACCATCAGCCGGCCCTCGCGGCCGCCCAGGGCCAGCGCCTCGATCGCGTTCTCCACCAGGCAGCCGAAGGCCACGTCCAGCTCGTCGGCTCCGATGGCGGCCGGAGCGGCGGCGGGACCGTCCAGCTGCGCCTGCAGGCCCAGCGCATCCAGCAGCCCGCGCGCCTGCACCAGCAGGTCGGCGCGCGCGCCCGTCGCGGCGGGGGGCAAGAACCGGAACGCCAGCCGCTCGGGCGCCCCCTGGACGCGGGCGTCGATCGAGTCGAACAGCGACCCCAGCTCGCCGGTCGAGCCGCGTCCTGCCGCCAGCAGGCTGAGACCCAGACGCGAGCGGACGCGGTAGAGCAGCGCCCCGATCCCGGTCAGCTCGTTGAGGGCCTGGTGGCGCAGGGTCGACGCGACCTCGTCGGCCGCGCACAACATCCGCAGGTGGGCCAGAGCGTTGGGCCAGGCAGGCGGTTCGAAGACAGTGGTCGCCACCTGACCTTCACCTTTGCCCGAGCGGCTGCATATTCCTAAAACAGTTGTGCAGGATGGCAGCCGGCGGCGCAAGCCGGTCCCGGGCCCGTGTTACTGATCCGTAATCTGCGGTAACCTCCGAGTGACTTCCCGGCAAAGGACCCTCGCGTTCGATGCATTTTTCGCCCATTCCCGGACGCGTACGGTGTGGGATGGGTGGCACGTCCCTTGAAAGATTGTAGATGCCCGTATGCTGCACTCCCCAGAACCCCTGAACGGAACCCCCGAGGGGCAGCCCACCAAGGTGGTCACCGACTCGCCCGAAACCCGCGACGAGCATCGCACCGCTTCGTCCGGTGACGAGTCGCTGGACATCCTTCTGATCGATGACGAGCCGGAGCTGCGCCTGGCGCTGGAGGAGGCGGTCCGCGAGGCCGGCCACCGGGTCACGGTCTGCGGCGACGGCGCCGAAGGTCTGGTGCAGATCACCTCCAAGGTCTTCGACGTCATCATCTGCGACGTCCGGCTGCCCAAGGCCGACGGGCTGACCCTGCTGCGGCGGGTGCGCCAGGAGTCGCCCGCCAGCGAGGTCATCTTGATGACCGCCTACGCCGAGGTGGCCGATGCGGTGGCGGCGCTGAAGGAAGGCGCCTACGACTACCTGACCAAGCCGTTCGAGATCGAGGAGCTGCTGCTGCAGCTGCGCCGGATCGGGCAGCACCGCAACCTGCGGCGCGAGCTGGACCGGGCCAAGGCCGAGCTGGCCGACCGCCGGCACATGACCACGCTGATCGGGCGCTCGCCCAACATGCGGCGGGTGATGGGCCTCATCCAGGTGGTCTCGCAGAGCGACGCCCCGGTGCTGGTCACCGGCGAGAGCGGCACCGGCAAGGAGCTGGTGGCGCGCATGCTGCACGAGCGCAGCTCGCGCGCGGCCAACCCGTTCATGGTGGTCAACTGCGGGGCGCTGTCCGAGACGCTGATCGAGGCCGAGCTGTTCGGCCACGAGCGCGGCGCCTTCACCGGGGCGGTCAAGCGGCGCGAGGGCCGCTTCAAGGCCGCCCACGGCGGGACCCTGTTCCTCGACGAGGTGGCCGAGCTGCCGCTGTCGGCGCAGGCCAAGCTGCTGCGGGTGCTGCAGGAGGGGACTTTCGAGCCGCTGGGCACCAACACCACCGTGAAGGTCGACGTGCGGATCCTGTCGGCGACTCACCGCGATTTGAAGAAGCGGATCGCCGACGGGCAGTTCCGCGAGGACCTGTATTACCGGATCAACGTCATCGAGATCCCGATGCCGCCGCTGCGCGATCGACCCGGCGACCTGCCGCTGCTGCTGCAGCACTTCCTGCAGAGCTTCGTGGCGCCGGGCAAGCCGCTGCCCACGGTGTCGCCGGGCGCCTGGGCGGCGCTGTCGCAGCACCCGTTCCCCGGCAACGTGCGCGAGTTCTCGCACGCCATCGAGCACGCGGTGGTGCTGTCGGCGGGCGGCGAGATCCGGCTCGAGCACCTGCCCACCAGCATCACCGCCGGCAGCCGCATCGGCGGCGCCGAGGCGAGCACCGGTGAGGGCGGCGAGGTCCGCCCGCTGCAGACCGCGGTCAAGGAGTTCGAGCGCGAGTACCTGCTGCGCGCGATCGCCCAGGCCGGCGGCCGCCGCCTGCGCGCCGCCGAGATGCTGGGCATCTCGCGCAAGAGCCTCTGGGAAAAGCTGCGCATGCACGGCATCTCCGACGCGGAGATCGAGGCCTCGCGCGATCGCGCCCGCGGCTCGTAGCCACGTCATGTAGCGCCGGGCCGGGCGGAGCGAGCCCACCACGGTGCGATGCGGCGGCGTGGCCGGAAGGCCACAGGGCTGATCAGGGAACGCCTGTGAAAATGGGCGTCAAACCGGCGGGGAAAACGGTCTCGGAATTCGGGAGACAGCGCCAGGCAAGGCTGTTCTAATCCGCCGGACCAGCCGGCGCGTGCGGCCCCACCGCCCGGCGGAAACAAGGAGCGATTCATGCGCCCAGTCCTCCATCGCTTGCCGCTGCATTTCGGGACGAAGTCCGTGTTTCTTGCCGTGATCCTGTTCATCGCCGCTGCCAGTTGCGGCGGTGACGGAGGCGGAGGCTCACCGCCCGGTGCTGGCGGCACTGCCGGCTCCAGCCCTGGCTCTGGCGGCCGCACGAACCCGCCAGCAGGAAACGGGGGGACTTCGGGCTCCGGCGGCAGCGCAGGAACCGGTGGAAGCGCCGGTGCGGGCGGTGGCGCCGGAGGCGGGGCTGGCGGATCGGCCGGCGCGGGCGGCGCGAGCGGCGCGGGCGGTAGCACCACCACGCCGGCCGATGGCGGCACTCCGAATCCCCCACCGAAGATGGATGGAGGCTCATCTACCGACGGCGGCGGCGGGAGCGCCACGCCACCGCCCACCGGCCCGGCCGATTACATGAACGACGACCAGTTCTGTCAGGCGCTCGGGCTCACCTGCGGTGGCGACACGCTGCCCGACAAGGGCAAGGTCTATCACCCCGTCTGGTGCGGGCAGTGCCCCGCGACTGCCGTGTGCGTGGCCCAGGCGACCGTGGCCGGGGGCGCGGCTGGCCAGTGTCAGTCGGCCGACTACGGCCTCGACGCCGGCC